>JAIXQK010000099.1 GCA_027485795.1 Oxalobacteraceae bacterium | reverse complement strand
TTGTCCGGAGTGCATCTGCCTCGGTGGTGGAACTGGTAGACGCGCCGGACTCAAAATCCGGTTCCGAAAGGAGTGTCGGTTCGATTCCGACCCGAGGCACCATCCCCGTTAGCTTGAATCCTTCAAGCTTTCTTGATCGACCAAGAAGATGTCACGCGCGCGCAGCGCCAGGTCGCAGTTAAACAATCCCCTACTTCGTCGGCTCTGCCGCTACGGCAACCGGTATGGCGCTCGGCGTCGGCTCGGGTGCTGGGAGTGCTGGGGATGCTGCCGCTGGCTCAGGCGGCGCCTCCATCGCAGGCGCTGCAGGTTCTGCCGCGACAGCTTCTGCAGGAGCTGCTGGCGCTGCTGGCGCTGCTGGCGCTGCAGCAGTATCGGCGACCGCATCTTTCGGCGGCTCCTCCTTGCGTACAGGTGGTTTGGGGTCGCGACGCGACAAGGCCATCATGGTGGTTGCCAACAAAGCCAGCACCGACAGCATGATGATGACGGAAATCGGGATCGCGACGATCAAGGCCAGGTAAGCAAACATTGCGATGATCACCAAGGGCAACAGCGCCAACTCGGCAACAAACACGAAGGGCGTTACAAAAGCTGACATCAGCAATATCAGGCTGACCCACTCGGTAGAAAAATCCTTGCTCTCGATACCGTGTACGCCATAGGCGAGAAACAGTAGCCCGATCGGAAAGCGCACCCACCAGTGCCCCCAGAAGCGTCGGCTCGCGCGGCGCGCGTCACTCCAATAACGGTATTTTTCCTCCAGCGCCTCCGGGGTCCACTCCCATCGTTTGGATCTGACCAAATCCAAGCCCGACGACAGCGCCCAGAACAACACCCCATAGAACCAAATCACCGATGGCAGCAACCAGCCGCGCTCACCCCAGCCATTACTAAAGGCGTACTGCACCTGAATCAGCATGGGCGTGCCGAGGGTGACGACCGAAGGAATCGCCGCCGCATGCACTCTTTCCTGCATGCTGACGGGCACCCAGTCTCCATTCACGCCGGGTTCTTTTTTCATTGCGACGGTGGATCCCTAAGGAAACGTTTACGAATTTCAGCCGTGGAGATTGCGGCCACGACCGCAAGCGCGATCATTACCCCGATCGCACCAGCCAAGGAGAAAGTCTCAATCAGCCAGCCGAGCAGCGCTAGCAGCACAACCCCCGGCACTACAACGACCACTAATAGCAGCGGCTCACTCCAGCACCACAGATTCAGGAATGCTAGCAGCGCCACAGCAAACAACCAGTAGGCGGGCAGCTGCAAGGCATTCAGCACAATGGCCCAATACAGCGCGGCAATTAGCGCAATCGCCAACGGCACTCGCAACAGCGGGCTGGAAGCCCAGTGCCATTCGAGCTGAGTTGGTATACGAGACACTGGGTTCGGCAAAGAGGGCACCACCAGCTCACTATCACTGCGCCAGCGTCGCAGCCCACGCTGTTCGCTCCAACGTCGCCACAGCATGACCAGCGCAACGATGCCAAATATCAGCAAGCCGATCTCGACCCAATTGCGTACCAAACCCGTGAGGTAGCTGATAATGGCAATGGTCACCAAGGCAATCGCATTCAAAACCCGACGAAGTCGAGGACGCCCCGGAGATTCCGATTCGCCTTGCCATTTGTTTTCGTCGCCGCGCCGCTGCTTCATCCGGTGCCCTTGCCATAAGCCTGCTCACGATGGCGCTTCCATGCGTCGTCGCGAGGCTGAACGGTGTCGGGTCAGGATTCTAGCATTTTGATTCCAAAAGGAAACTTACGCGCCACGCGCGCCGGATTGGCCGCTGACGAGACTCACGGCCTCGTGATGGCAGCGGCACGGCGCCGCAAATTGGCTAATCAAGACGAAAGTTAGCGAAAGTGACAGTTTTTGTCAGGCGACGCACAAAAAATCGGTAATCGCTTTTCGAATATGAACGCGGCAATTCGACCGTGTTCAGCCATTTTCGTTCCACCAAGGCGATACATTGCTGAGGATGGCCACGTACCACGGCGCAATGATTCGATCAACGCATTGAAAATGCGAACAACGCCCTTCTATTCAATGAACTTTCCGATGGCACAGAGCTTGCGCCTGCAGGCTGATCCACGCTGTGGATCTACCTACCCATCGTCATCTGAAAAGGGAGTCACAAATGAAGAGGCATCTTCAAAAACATAACAGGCGCACACAGCGCGGTTTTACTTTGATCGAACTCATGATCGTGGTTGCGATCATCGGAATTCTGGCGGCGGTGGGTATTCCTGCTTATCAGGACTACACCGCGCGCGCGCGCGTGACTAACGGTGTGTCGTTAGCAACTCCGGCAATGACTGCCGCCGGTATCGCCTGCAGCGATGGAACGCTCCAGACTAGGGGCGCAGGCCTTGTGCATTCGGATCTCGGCTTACCCGACTCGATTAGCAGTAATGGCGCAAGCGTCGCTGTGACGGGAACTGCTGCGGGCAACACTACCATTACTATTACCTATGCAGCCAACTCCGTACCTGGTATCAAGACGTCAACAGATGTCGTCTACAGCGGGACGTGCGACACAAATGGCCTCAAATGGGCAATCAGTGGAACGATGCCTGCCAAGTTACTACCGAAAACTTAACTAGTTGATTACTCAAATCAAAACGGGGAGCCGAAGCTCCCCGTTTTGTCATTTTCAAGTAGTGCTTACAGCATCGCTTTAAGCAAGCGGGCCATCTCGGATGGATTGCGCGTCACCTTGATGCCGCAGGCTTCCATGATTTCCAGCTTCGCATCCGCGGTGTCAGCGCCGCCCGAGATCAAGGCGCCTGCATGACCCATGCGCTTGCCAGCAGGCGCTGTCACACCCGCGATAAAGCCGACCACAGGTTTTTTCATGTTGTCCTTGATCCAGTAGGACGCGTTGGCCTCATCCGGACCGCCGATCTCACCGATCATGATGACCGCATCGGTGTCGGGATCGTCATTAAACATCTGCATGATGTCGATGTGCTTCAGCCCGTTGATCGGGTCGCCGCCAATGCCGACTGCCGAGGATTGCCCCAGACCGAGCGCGGTCAACTGTCCAACGGCTTCATAGGTCAGCGTACCCGAACGTGATACCACCCCAATACGGCCTTTTTTGTGGATGTGTCCCGGCATAATGCCAATTTTTATTTCATCTGGCGTGATCAAGCCCGGGCAGTTCGGACCCAGCAGCAAAGTTTTGCTGCCTGCCTTGCGCATCTTGTCTTTCAGCGCCAGCATGTCGCGCACCGGGATGCCCTCGGTAATGCAAATCGTCAAATCCAATTCTGCTTCGACGGCTTCCCAGATTGCATCCGCTGCACCTGCGGGCGGTACGTAAATGACGGAGACGGTAGCCCCCGTCGCTTGCTTGGCTTCGCGCACATTGGCAAAGATCGGAATACCTTCGAAATCTTCACCGGCTTTTTTAGGGTTCACACCGGCAACAAAACATTGCTTACCGTTGGCGTAGTCGCGGCACATCCGGGTATGAAACTGCCCGGTCTTGCCGGTGATGCCCTGCGTAATGACCTTGGTATCTTGGTTGATCAGGATCGACATTGCGATGCTTCCTTTTGATGGATTAACCGTTGGCGGCGGCGACGACTTTTTTCGCGGCCTCTTCCATGGTGTCTGCAGAAATAATCGGCAAACCAGAGTCAGCCAACATCTGTTTGCCCAAGTCTTCGTTGGTCCCTTTCATGCGAACCACCAAAGGTACCGATAACTTGACGGCGCGCGACGCAGTAATCACGCCTTCGGCAATCACATCGCAACGCATGATGCCACCAAAAATATTGACCAGAATCGCTTTCAGACCGGGATGCTGCAGCATGATCTTGAATGCCTCGGTCACCTTCTCTGCGGTCGCACCACCACCGACATCCAGAAAGTTGGCAGGCTCGCCATCAAACAGTTTGATGGTGTCCATGGTCGCCATCGCCAAACCTGCGCCATTCACTAAACAGCCGATATTGCCGTCAAGCGAGATATAGGCAAGATCATGTTTGGACGCTTCAATCTCGGCTGGGTCTTCCTCGTCAAGATCGCGGTAGGCGACGATTTCTGGATGACGGAACAAAGCGTTTGCGTCAAAATTGAATTTGGCGTCGAGTGCAATTACCTTGCCATCGCCGGTCAGAATCAGCGGGTTGATTTCGGCAAGTGAAGCATCGGTTTCCCAATAGGCTTTGTAAAGCCCTTGCAGCAGGGTTCGCGCTTGCGCAATCGAAGCGGCTGGCACGCCAATTTTTGCAGCAATCTCATCGGCCTCACTGTCTTTCAAACCTGTGGCCGGATCGATCGCAATCTTATGAATCTTCTCAGGGTGTGATGCGGCGACTTCCTCGATGTCCATACCACCTTCGCTCGACGCCATCAGCACGACGCGCTGCGAGACGCGATCAGTCACCATGGACACATAGAGTTCTTTCTTGATATCAGCGCCTTCCTCGATCAGGAGACGACGTACCTTTTGTCCTGCGGGACTGGTCTGATGCGTGACCAATTGCATGCCCAAAATGTTGCTGGCGTACTGGCGCACTTCATCCATGGATTTGGCGACTTTGACGCCACCGCCCTTGCCCCGGCCACCGGCATGAATCTGTGCCTTGACTACCCATACAGGACCACCCAGGGTCTGGGCCGCGCTAACCGCCTCGTCAACGCTCAGACACGGGATGCCACGTGGCACCGTGACGCCGTACTTTCTTAGGATTTCTTTGCCCTGGTACTCATGAATCTTCATACGGTAGTTCCTTTGAAGCAGATAGATGAGAATGCTGAGATGCCGAGATCAGGTTGAATCAAGCGGCTTGATGGCCCATCGCGGGTAATACTTGGCTACTGCAGGACCGTCGCGTCGCAGTGCTCGGCAACGATCCAGCTGAAACGGTGGTTGGCTTTGTTCGTCGTCGTGTTGACCATCCCTCGTGGGCATCACGTCACCGGCAAATGCCTGAATGGTGGCGGTCGGTAGAACACCCGCGAGCTCGGTCAGATGGGTGCATCCGGCGACGCCCGCCAGCCGTTCGCGTACTGCGTGCCGGAAACCTCTCAAAAGGTTCAAACCGACTAGCCGCTTGTAGGCATCGGGAAAGCTGTCGCAGTGGCCGGGGTAAGGCATCGCATCGGATGCGGCAACGGCATCGACGATGTTTAGGGCGGTATCTACGGTGACACGCAGCCAGAGATCATGCACCGGCTCACCGGCGGCGCGGGTGCCTGAGGCCAGTACGATGGGGCGCGGTTTGGTGTCGGTCAGACGGGCTTCGATATCCCATAAGCCATCCTCACGCTCGAAAGCCTGTGCGGAAATACTGCGGACATGCCGCATCGCACGGGAGGTTTTGGGGTCTGGCAAGGGCATAGAGGCGAGGCGCAGCAATTAGCACTGGCGCGCTCAAATTCGGTTGGAAAGATCGTCGCAGTTTCTGCGAAGAATACCGCTTTTGCGGCGCGTTAAAACGGGCGAAGTTTAACACGGCGCCGCAGCGGTTTGAGCAGCTGAGCCGTAATAAACCGCGTCCGTGTGGCCTTTAACCGGCGGCGAGATCCTGTTGTGCAGCGCGGCGCATGACGGCACGGATCGACGTATTCGAGAAACCACGCTGCTGGAGAAACCGCTGCTGACGGGCGGCATCCGCTGCGTTATCTGCCGGTGTGCCAAATTTCTTCTGCCAGACTGACCAGGCACGCTCGTCTTCATCCGCCAGCAGCTCGTCTTTCACCGCGCCCACGGTGCCTTCATCGAGGCCATGGCTGTTTAGCTCGTAAAGCACGCGCGCGTTACCGAAACGCGCTGCTCGTCGATGGGCCAGCGACTCGGCGAAGCGTTCCTCGGAGAGAAATTTCTGAGTCGTTAACCAGTCGAGAACGGCGTTGATATCGTCACCTTCTTGCGCATGACGCGCAAGCTTACGCGCTAGTTCTTGTCGACTGTGCTCGCGCGCTGACAGGAAGCGCAGGGCACGCGCCTTCAGGCTCGGCTTATTCGCTGGCATTAGGCTGGCGTTAGGCTGGCATTGCTAGTGTCGGGCTGACATGATCCAAAAAACAAGGCGAGGGGCCACTGGGCCACCTCGCCCGTCCGATCAGGCTTTTACTCTTCCGCAGCAGCTGCGGCCTTGGCTTTGCGTGTCGAGGCAGCAGGCGCCTCACCGGCCGCTGGGGCCGCGCCCTGTGCTGGTGGTAGCTCTCGTACACCCAGATGCGCACGTACCTTGTTTTCGATCTCGCGTGCCAACTCCGGCCGCTCTTTCAGGTAGGTGCGGGCGTTGTCCCTGCCCTGCCCCACGCGCTCACCGTTGTAGCTGTACCAAGCACCTGACTTTTCGACGACCTTGGCTTCGACGCCGAGGTCGATGATCTCGCCCTCACGCGAAGTGCCCTCCCCGTACAGAATATCGAAATGCGCTTCTCTGAAGGGTGGCGCGACCTTGTTCTTCACGACCTTGACCTTGGTCTCGTTGCCGATCACCTCATCAGCGGACTTGATTGAGCCCGTGCGGCGGATATCCATACGCACCGACGCATAGAACTTGAGCGCATTACCGCCGGTGGTAGTCTCGGGACTACCGAACATGACACCGATTTTCATCCGGATTTGGTTGATGAAGATCACCATGGTGTTGGTGCGGCTTATGGAACCGGTCAGCTTGCGCAGCGCTTGCGACATTAGACGCGCTTGCAAACCCGGCAGCGAGTCACCCATGTCACCTTCGATCTCGGCGCGTGGCGTGAGTGCAGCGACAGAATCGATCACCACCAGATCAACCGCCCCCGAACGCACCAGGGCATCGGTGATCTCCAGAGCCTGCTCACCCGTATCGGGCTGGGAAATCAACAAGTCTTCAAGGTTGACGCCCAGCTTTTGCGCATACACCGTGTCCAGCGCGTGTTCGGCGTCGATGAAGGCGCAGGTACCGCCCAGCTTTTGCATCTCGGCGATGACTTGCAGGGTCATGGTGGTTTTACCAGATGACTCCGGGCCATAAATCTCGATCACCCGACCACGCGGCAGGCCACCAACGCCGAGCGCCACATCCAGACCCAAGGAGCCCGTGGATACCACCTGCACTTCTTCGGCAACCGCGCCATCCATGCGCATCACCGAACCTTTGCCGAACTGCTTTTCGATCTGGGCCAGCGCCGCGCCTAGTGCCTTGGCCTTCTCGGTGTTCGCTAATTTCTTGTCATCCATGCTTGCTCTCTCAGTGCGGTGGAAACTGGACAGTACTGTATAAAACTCCAGTAGAAAGTGCAAGCAGATTTTTACCGGGCTTGCCGGATTGGCAATTTCGCCCTCTTCGCGGCAGAGTGCTTGGTTGCTGGCAACTTACAAACCCAATAGACTGAACCACGCCGGTGACTGATTCGGCGCCCTCATTCCCACCTAACCGCTGCTATGCGTATCCTGCTTGCCGAAGATGACAGTGTGCTCGCCGATGGCCTGACGCGTTCGTTGCGACAGTCCGGCTATGTCACCGATTGCGTCAATAACGGCGAGGCAGCCGACAGTGTGCTGTCAACCCAGGACTTTGACCTCCTGATCCTTGATCTTGATCTGCCGAAGATGCCCGGGCTGGAGGTGCTGCGACGCTTGCGCGCGCGCGAGTCCCTGCTGCCAGTGCTGATCCTGACCGCCAATGATTCGGTCGAGCAGCGCGTCAAAGGGCTCGATCTCGGTGCCGATGACTACATGGCCAAGCCATTTGCATTGTCTGAACTGGAGGCGCGCGTCAGGGCGTTAACGCGTCGCGGCGTCGGTGGTGGCCCAACGGTGATTCGACACGGACCGCTGTCATTTGATCAGGTGGGTCGCATCGCGTATCTCAATGATCAGATGATCGATCTGTCAGCACGAGAACTCGGCTTGCTGGAAGTTTTGCTTAAGCGGAGCGGGCGCTTAGTCTCGAAAGAACAGCTGGTTGATCACTTGTGCGAATGGGGTGAAGAAGTCAGCAATAACGCAATCGAGGTCTACGTGCATCGACTGCGCAAGAAAATAGAAATCGATGGCGTGCGTATCGCTACCGTGCGTGGGCTCGGCTACTGCCTCGAAAAATTCAACGCTGGATCGGCCACGGCCAACGACGCCAGTCACGCCTGAATCCTATCGTGCAAGCCGATCAGGCGAATCAGCCAAGCGCTAACTCTGCCAAGCCTTCCACGGAGAAGGCCAGCTCGCGCTCGCTGTTCGGTGACATTCTCGACTGGTTGCTCATGCCGCTGCTGGTGCTGTGGCCACTGTCGATCGGGGTCACCTATCTGGCAGCGAAATCGATTGCCAACGAGCCGTTTGATCGCTCGCTGGAAGATCGCGTCACCGTGCTGGCGCAGCAGGTCAAGGAGATGAACGGAGAGTTGAGTGCTCAACTACCGTTCGCAGCACGTGACATGCTGCGCGCTGATGATGTCGACAATGTGTACTTTCAGGTCAGCGGTCCGAAGCGCGAACTGGTAGCAGGCGACAGCGATCTTCCACTACCGGAGGAGGAAGAAGCGCCGGTACCCTGGGCGGTGCTGATGCGTGACGCACAAATGCGGAACGCGGAAGTACGCATCGCTTACACCTTTGTCAATCTTCAACCGAACGAGCGTGCATCGAAAACGTCCGGCCAACCGCGCTACGCGCTGGTACAGGTAGCCGAGACAACCGAGAAACGACGCCTGCTGGCCAACCAGATTATCAAGGGCGTGATCTTGCCTGAATTCATCATCCTGCCGATTGCGATCGCCTTGTTGTGGTTCGCGCTGTCGCGCGGTCTATCGCCGCTCACTACGCTGCAGGAAAGTATTCGCGCGCGGCGACCAGACGATTTGTCGCCCATTGACTCACGCGGTGTGCCTGAAGAAATCTCGCCCCTGGTACGCTCTTTGAATGAGATGCTGGCGCGTCTGGCACAGAGTATCCAATCACAAAAGCGCTTCATCGCCGACGCTGCGCATCAGATGAAGACACCGCTGGCCGGTATGCGTATGCAGTCCGAGCTCGCGCTTCGACAAGACGCACGGGCTGAGATTCAGCGCTCATTGGAGCAACTCGCAAAAAGCTCGGCATCTGCCACCCGGCTGGTGAATCAGCTGCTGGCATTAGCTCGGGCAGAAAATGATTCGCCGCAATCCACCCCACTGCTACCACTTGAATTAAATGGATTAGCGCGCAACACCGTACAAGATTGGTTCATGGTTGCGCAGACGCGTGAAATTGATCTCGGCTTCGAGGCGGACGAGACCCGACTCTTGGTGGCGGGTAACGCCACAATGCTGAGAGAGCTACTGAATAACTTGATCGACAATGCATTACGCTACACCCAACAGCAAGGCAGTGTCACCGTGCGCGTGCGGCAAGATCAGGAGCGTGCACTTGCCATTATTGAGGTCGAAGATAACGGCCCCGGCATCGCAGCGACAGAGCGGGAATTGGTATTCGATCGCTTCTATCGAATTCTTGGTAGCGAGACTGAGGGTAGCGGTCTGGGTCTCGCGATCGTGAACGAAATCGCGCAGCGGCATGATGCCGAGGTCGATATCTTCAGTAACCCACGAAGTCTTGATCCCCGCTTCCCCGGCTGCTTGTTCCGTATCAGCTTCAAACTGCTGCGCAACCCTGGTCCGACCGACACAGCATGAATGCATCGCGTGAAAAATATTGGCGGCATGCGCGTACCCTCACACTAATCCTGCTTGCGATTTGGCTGCTGACTACGATTAGCGTGGTGGCTTTTGCGCGCCAGCTCGCGACGGTATCTCTGTGGGGTTGGCCGCTGCATTATTACTTTGCCTCGCAAGGCGCGACCTTGGTGTATCTCGCGATCGTCGGCGTATACGCATGGGTCATGCAGCGACTGGATGCAGCCATAAATAGCGAAAGTCATGATGAGCGCTGATCCACCTGCACGCCAGCTACGACGCTATTTTTGGCTATATGCCGCTGGCTTCTGTGCGCTGCTGGCCTCACTCGCTATTCTCGAGCTCGAAGGCTTTCCGCGCTTCTGGCTTGGCTATTTGTTTCTATTCACCACCATCGTGGTGTATGCGGCGATCGGCGTATTCAGTCGCACCACGGATGTCGACGAATACTTTGTCGCCGGGCGCCGTATCCCTCCCGTGTTCAATGGCATGGCGACTGCCGCCGACTGGATTTCAACCGCGAGTTTCATCGGACTCGCAGGCGGCTTATATCTGCACGGTTTCGATGGCCTAGCTTATATCCTTGGTTGGACTGGCGGCTTCTGCCTTATTGCCTTGCTGATCGCACCTTACTTGCGTCGGCTTGGGCAATACACGGTACCGGACTACCTAGCCGCACGCTACGCTGGCGCGGATGGCACTGGCGCAGTACGAACGATCGCGGTGATCGCAACGCTGATTATTTCATTCACCTATGTGGTGGCACAAATCTACGGCGTGGGACTGATCACTTCGCGCTTCACCGGAATTGATTTTTCAGTCGGCATTTTCCTTGGCCTCGCGAGTATCTTGGTGTGTTCCTTCCTGGGGGGTATGCGCGCAATCACGCTGACACAGATCGCGCAGTATTTGATTATCATCCTCGCCTTCATGATCCCGGTGTCTTGGCTAGCGCTTAAGCAAACCGGCATACCGCTACCCCAAATTGCCTACGGCCCCGCACTTGAGCGGCTGGCGAAACAAGAGCAATCACTCGCAGAGAAAGATAGCGAGCGGCAGGTGCGTGATCTCTACTTGAAACAGGCGCAAGCCTTTGACGCAAAAATCGCTGCGTTACCGCGCTCATGGGATGCCGGTCGTGCGGAAGCGCGACGACGATTACAGGATCTACAAACCAGTAACGCCTCGCTGATCGACATTAAAGCCGCCAACCGAGCGCTGAGCGATTACCCGAAAAGCCCAGAGGCAGCACGCCGGCTTTGGGAACGGCAACGCGATAACGCCATCGCGCGCGCACAACCATTGCAACCACACACGCAAGCCTTTGCCGGCAGTACCCAGGCAGCGTCTGACATTCAACGGAATAATTTTCTGGCACTGGTGTTTTGCCTGATGCTAGGTACGGCCGCTTTACCGCATGTGTTGGTGCGTTCCTGTACCACTCGCTCGGTGCCACAAGCACGCGTCTCGGTGTTTTGGGCGCTGGCGTTTATTCTGCTGTTGTATACCGCGCTACCTGCGCTTGCGGTCCTAGTCAAATATGAGATAACCACCACGCTGGTCGGTAGTGATTATTCGAGTCTGCCCTCATGGGTCAGCTATTGGGCAAGTATCGATCGCGAAAAGCCCATGATCAGCATTACCGATATCAACGCTGACGGTTTGGTGCAATTTGCTGAAATTCTGATCGATGGCGACATGATCGTGCTGGCGACACCGGAGATCGCGGGTCTGCCGTATGTAATGTCGGCGTTAATTGCCGCTGGTGCTTTGGCCGCAGCATTGTCCACCGCCGATGGCTTGCTGCTGACGATTGCCAGCGCACTTTCGCACGACACGTATTTCAAGATGATCAACCCGCGAGCCTCGGCGCAGCGACGTGTGACGGCATCTAAACTCCTGCTGCTGGTGGTGGCGCTGCTGGCCGCTTATGTCGCCTCGTTCCGATCCGGTGACATTCTCTCGATGGTGAGCGCCGCATTCTCACTGGCCGCCTCAACACTATTTCCCGCACTAGTTTTGGGCATTTTTTGGAAACGCGCGAACCAACAAGGGGCAATCGCCGGCATGTTGGCCGGATTTTTTGTCTGCGTGATCTATTTGGTGCAAACCAGTCCAGCGTTTGGCGGCAGCGCGGCCAATCAATGGTTTCACATTGCCTCGGTATCGGCCGGTGTCTTCGGCGTACCTGCTGGCTTCACCGCTATGGTGATCGTCACCCTGCTAACGCCGGCACCGATTGAGCGACAGTTAGCCTTGGTGGATCAGTTGCGCGCGCCCTGACAAATACCACTGGCACATTTCTTGATAGCACGACCTGACCATACATGATCAGGATGCGGCAGGCATGGCCGGGTTTTTCAACGAAATGTTTGATGAGGGCGGCGCGAAAACGCGTACGCACTATCAGGGCTTTGACCGCTGGCTATCCGAACAGCCCGCTGACATCGTCGCTCGCAAACGCGTCGAAGCCGATCTGATGTTCCGCCGGGTTGGTATCACCTTCGCGGTCTATGGCAGCGAAGCGGGTACCGAACGGCTGATTCCTTTTGACATCATCCCCCGCATCATCCCGGCTGCCGAATGGGAGACACTGAAACAAGGGTTGCGCCAGCGCGTGCAAGCTCTCAATCTGTTCATTCACGACATCTATCACGAACAAAATATTGTGCGCGCTGGCGTCATGCCGGCCGAGCAAGTGTTTCGGAATGCACAGTACCGCCCCGAGATGCAGGGCATCACCGTACCGAGTGATATCTACGCACACATCGCCGGTATCGATATCGTGCGCGCGGGTGCGGGTGAATTTTATGTGCTTGAAGATAACTTGCGGGTCCCTTCCGGCGTGTCTTACATGCTGGAAGACCGCAAGATGATGATGCGCTTGTTTCCGGAACTGTTCGCTCGCCACAAGGTGGCGCCGGTGGCGCATTACCCGGATCTGCTGCTTGATATGCTGCGCTCGGTCGCACCGCAGGGAGTGGATGATCCTACCGTCGTTTTGATGACGCCGGGGATGTACAACTCGGCTTATTTCGAGCATGCATTCCTCGCACAGCAAATGGGTATTGAACTGGTCGAGGGTCAGGATTTGTTTGTGGATGACGGCTACGTGTTCATGCGCACTACCCGCGGCCCAAAGCGCGTCGATGTGATCTACCGCCGCATCGACGACGACTTTCTGGATCCACTAGTATTTCGCGCCGACTCATCGCTTGGCGTGCCCGGACTGTTATCGGTCTACCGCGCGGGGCGAGTGGCGTTAGCCAATGCGATCGGCACCGGTGTTGCGGATGACAAATCGATTTATCCCTTTGTACCCGAGATGATTCGTTTTTATTTGTCGGAAGAACCAATCCTGAACAATGTCCCCACGTGGCAGTGCAGAAAAAAAGAAGATCTGCAGTACACACTCGATCATCTCGAACAATTGGTCGTGAAGGAAGTGCATGGCGCAGGTGGCTACGGCATGTTGGTCGGCCCTGCCTCAAGCCGCGCCGAGATTGAAGATTTTCGTCGGCGCCTGATCGCGAAACCTGACGGCTATATTGCCCAACCCACCCTCGCCTTGTCGGTTTGCCCGACCTACGTCGAGTCTGGTATCGCACCACGTCATATTGATTTACGTCCGTTTGTATTGTCTGGCAAGACCGTCACCATGGTACCGGGCGGCCTTACCCGCGTCGCCCTGAAAGAGGGATCACTGGTGGTCAGCTCCTCGCAAGGGGGCGGCACCAAAGATACGTGGGTACTGGAGCGATGAGATGCTGATCTACTTTGCTAAATTGAGAGACTAACCATGCTGAGCCGAACAGCTGATCATTTGTTTTGGATGGCTCGTTATACAGAACGAGCGGAGAATACCGCGCGTATGCTCGATGTAAACATCCAGACGCAATTACTGCCGCAATCGATCGAAGCCGCCGAGCAAAGCTGGCGTGCCGTGTTAGGCATCTCTGAATTGCTACCAGCATTTGATGAAAAATACGGGATTCTGAATCGTAAAGATGTACTCGACTTCATGGTGTGTGATCCGATGAATCCTTCATCGATCGTGTCTTGTTTGACGAGCGCACGCGAGAATGCGCGCGCGGTACGGGGCACCCTCACCACCGAGGTATGGGAAACACAAAATACTACTTGGCTAGATATGGCTGGCTTGCTGAAGGACGGCATTCTAGAACGCGACCCCTCTGAATTTTTCGAGTGGGTCAAGCACCGTTCGCATCTATCGCGCGGCGTGACGATTGGCACCATGCTGAAAGATGAAGCGTTTTATTTCATTCGGCTGGGTACTTTTCTTGAGCGTGCTGACAATACCGCGCGGCTACTCGATGTGAAGTTTCACGGTGCAGATGGTGAACAACTGACTGCCAGCGAGATGGATTACTACCACTGGGCCGCTGTGCTGCGCTCAGTGTCAGCATTCGAGACTTACCGCAAGACGTATCGTGACGTGATTACACCCGAGCGCGTTGCAGAGTTGCTGATCTTGCGCGGCGAGATGCCGCGTTCGCTGATGGCCTGCATGACGGAAGTGGTGAACAATCTTTCGCAGATCCACAATGAAGTGTCGCGCGAGACTGAGCGCTTTGCTGGCCGACTGCATGCCGGTCTTCGCTTCAATAGCATTGACGACATCATGCGGCGCGGACTGCATGACTACCTCACCGAATTTCTCGAGCAAGTCTATGACTTGGGTAATCGAGTCAGCCATGACTTTCTAGTACCCTTGGCCGCATGAGTTCTATCACGCTGTCGATACATCACGAGACAGTCTATCGCTATGGATCACCAGCGGTGTATTCGATACAGCGCTTGCATATGACGCCCAGAGCCGAGCCCTTACAGCGCACTCTGGACTGGTCCATCACCACCCCCGGCAAGCGGCGTCCAACCTACGATGCCTTCGGCAATGCCGGCGATATCGTCACGCTCTCAACACCGCATAACGAAGTACGGATCACCGCAGTTGGGAATGTCGAGATACAAGCGCCGCACGCGGGACGCATCTCCGACACTCTGCGACTTCCGATACCGGTTTTTACCGTACCCACACGCTTGACCGAGCCGACCGAAGCGATCCGCACGTTCGCCGCAAATTATTTGTCTGCACCCAAAGCCCGCACGCTACAAGTCCTTGAACTCGCCGCTGCGATACGCCAAGCCGTCGGTTACCAGTCGGGTGCGACCGCAATTTCCAGTAGCGCTGACGATGCACTTCGACTCGGACTGGGGGTTTGCCAGGACCATGCCCATGTATTCATCGCCTGCTGCCATAGTGTCTGCCTGCCGGTACGCTATGTCTCAGGCTATATTTATCCCGGCGAAGTCGAGCACAGTGCCAGCCACGCTTGGGTCGATGTCTGGGTTGAAGATTCCGATTACAGTGGCTGGGTCAGTATCGACGTCACTCACGCGTGCCTGCAAACTGCTGACTACTGCCGACTCGCTGTTGGCAGAGATTATGAATCGGTAGCACCGGTACGCGGCATGCGGCGTGGCGGAGGCGAAGAGCATATGATCGTACGAGTCGATGTGGCATTAAGAAAGTGAGCATTTGAAATGACCTATTGCGTAGCAATGCGGCTGAACGCAGGCCTGGTGTTCCTGTCAGACTCCCGTACCAATGCCGGTGTTGATCATATCGGCACGTTTCGCAAGCTATCGGTATTTGAAAATCCGGGCGATCGGATGATGGTGCTGATGACGGCAGGAAATCTGTCAATTTCCCAATCGATCCGGCAAACCGTGGCTGAATTTTTATCAACGGATGGCACCAGCATCTGGAGTGCCTCATCGATGTATGAAGCAGCGCAGATTGTTGGTGACGCGATTCGTAGTGTGCATCAGCGAGATGCAAAGTCGCTGGAGCAATTCGGTATCGACTTCAATGTGAGCATGATTTTTGGTGGACAGATCAAAGGTGAGCGCTGCCGGTTGTTCCAGATGTACGCCGCAGGCAACTTCATCGAGTCGCACGACGAGAATCCGTACTTCCAGATTGGTGAAGCGAAATACGGTAAGCCCATTATTGATCGGGTCATTACACCCACCACGCCGCTCGATGAGGCCGCCAAGTGCGCCTTGGTATCGATGGACTCAACGCTGCGCTCGAATATTTCGGTCGGCTTCCCGCTTGATCTACTGGTCTATGAAAAAGATGCTTTATCAGTGGGTCGCTTCGTGACGGTGGACGAGCGTAATCAGTATTTTCAGATGATACGTTCGACCTGGGGCCAGCAGCTGAAAAACGTATTCGAAGGCATCCCTGATCCCGTGTGGAATGCTGCGATCAATACCGAGGCGAATGTGTTATCGAGTGCAGCCAATCACAACCAGCCTGTACGCGTGCAGCCACCCAATTCAGTGGCCAAGGCGGAGACGAAAGCGACACAGCTGCAAACCTTGGCACAACAAGATCAACGCGCTCAGCCGCAGTAGCGGCACCTGAAGAAGCGTGGTTCGGTTTGGCCTAAGGGGCATGCCTTAGCCAGCGAGGCTTTACGCACGGTAGGTAGCGGTGAGTCAGATGACGATGGTTTGCGCCTCGTCGCCCTGACGTTCGCGAATCACACCAATGCGGTTAACGGTTTCACCCAAGCGCTTGAGTTCAGCCTCGGCAGCATCCGCCTGCTCTTTCGAAACAATCACTGTCATGCCGATGCCGCAGTTGAAAACGCGGTGCATCTCGTCATCGGCAACGCCGCCGTGTTGCTGTAACCAAGCGAACAAAGGCGGCATGGTCCAGGCGTCGCGATGCAATTCTGCAGTGAGATGCGGTTGCAACACCCGCGGAATATTCTCGACCAAGCCACCGCCGGTAATGTGTACCAGACCGCGTATTTCCATCGTACTCATCAGCGATAACAACGGCTTGACGTAGATACGCGTTGGCGCGAGCAGGACATCGGCCAGTGGTCGACCATGGAAATCGGCGCTCAAGTCAGGCTTTGCGACCTCGAGAATTTTGCGTACCAGCGAGTAGCCATTCGAATGCGCACCGGACGAGGCCAGTCCAAGCACGACATCACCCGGCGCAATCTTGCGGCCATCGATGATCTTGGATTTTTCAACCGCACCCACGGCGAAGCCAGCGAGGTCATACTCGCCGTCCGGATACATGCTCGGCATCTCGGCGGTTTCGCCGCCAATCAGTGCGCAGCCTGCTTGCTCGCAGCCCTGAGCGATGCCCTTGATGACATCAGTCGCCGCCGCTACATCCAGCCGCCCACACGCAAAATAGTCCAGGAAGAACAAGGGTTCGGCGCCCTGCACCAGAATGTCATTGACGCTCATCGCGACCAGGTCAATGCCCACCGTGTCATGGCGGTTGAGATGAAATGCCAGCTTCAGCTTGGTGCCGACACCATCGGTGCCCGCTACCAGTACCGGCTCTTTGAACTTCTTGCTGACCTCGAATAGCGCGCCAAATCCGCCAATGCCCGCCAGCACGCCTTCGCGCATGGTGCGCTTGGCGAAAGGCTTGATCGCCTCGACCAGCGCATCGCCGGCATCAATATCAACACCTGCATCGCGATAAGAGAGTGAAACCGGGGGCTGGGAGGTCATAAAGGATAGGGGCGCTGGGCTGAGGAAACGGTAGAATCAGTGCTTGCCCTGATGACAAGACCTGTGGGGCTCGACATTTTATCAAAATAGCCCCGCTACTCGCGCCAATGAACCCCCTGACCGGCCCTGAATCCCGCCAAAACCTGCTGTGGCTATCAGTCAGTCTTGGCTTTCTTGCCCTGCTGTGGCTGCTGACGCCGGTGCTGACGCCGTTCGTGGCCGCCTTCATCATCGGCTACGTGCTGAATCCCGGTGTGGACTGGTTGCATCATCGCGGCTTGCCGCGTGTCATCGCCGTTCTACTGGCGATGCTGTCGATATTTGTGATCGTGACTGCACTCGCCCTGATCGTGCTACCCATACTGGCGGAAGAACTGCCGGTACTGCGCGAACGACTGCCCGCCCTGTTATCACGGATCGATGCCGCCTTCAGTCCGACGCTGCGGCAATGGGGTATTGGCGGTCGTCTCGATTTCGTCGCCTTGCAGAAAGCGATCGCCGCCAAACTCGCGGCGGGTGATGGGTCGGCGTCGGCCTTACTTAACTGGCTGCGCATCGGCGGCAGTGCGCTGATCACTTGGGTTGGTACGCTATTTCTGATTCCGATTGTGTTGTTCTATTTACTGCTGGATTGGCACCGCCTGATTCAGCGTGTCAGCGAGACCGTCCCTCGCCGCTGGTCGGAGTTGGTGGCCGAGATGACAATCGAAACCGATGCCCTGCTGGCGCAGTATCTGCGCGGGCAATTGCTGGTGATGTTCTTGCTGGCCGCGTATTACTCGACCGCACTCACCATCGCTGGCTTCGATGTCGCGCTACCGGTCGGTATGCTCACTGGCTTGCTGGTGTTTATTCCTTATGTCGGCTTCGGACTCGGTCTAGGACTGGCGCTGGTCGCGGCGGTATTGCAGTTTGACGGCTTGAGCGGATTGACGGCAGTGGCCATCATCTATGGCCTTGGCCAATTCCTTGAGAGCTTCCTGCTGACACCGCGCTTGGTCGGCGAGCGCATTGGCTTGCATCCACTGGTCGTCATCTTTGCATTACTGGCCTTCGGGCAGTTGTTTGGTTTTGTCGGCGTACTTTTGGCACTTCCTGCGTCGGCTATACTTTCGGTCGCTTTCGGCCGTCTGCGTCAGCACTACCTAAACAGCGGTTTCTATAATCAGCCATGAGGCAATTACTGCTGAATTGGGGCGCGGCACGGCCACAGACGCTAGACAGTTTTGTGGTCGGCAGCAACCAGGAACTCGCCGCGCTGCTGCGTCAGATCTTTTCTGACTCAGTCAATGTATCCGGCCATCGACTACTGCTGATCTGGGGTGAGGCGGGCGCCGGCAAATCGCATCTACTGAATGCGCTGAGCGCGAACCCCGCCGCAAAACTGCTGACACCCTCCACCCTGGTTGACGCGTTTTCCTGGACAGTCGATGTGTCGCTGTACCTGATCGATGATTGCGATCAGCTTGATGAAGTGCGTCAGCAAGCGCTGTTTCATCTGATTAATCAGATTCGTGATAACGGTGGCGTATTGATCGCGAGTGCGCAGCAGGCGCCGCTGCAATTGGCCTTGCGTGAGGATTTGCGGACACGCTTAGGCTGGGGTTTAGTCTATCAATTGCATGGTCTGTCGGATCAGGAGAAAGTCGATGCCCTGTCGAAGTCTGCAGAAGCGCGTGGACTTTCCTTGTCAGCGGGTGTGCTCCCGTACCTGCTAACGCACTTTCGGCGGGATATGCAATCGCTCTCAACCATGCTCGACGCACTCGATCGTTACTCGCTAGAGACGCAGCGACCGATTACGCTACCGCTACTGCGTGAGCTACTACAAACTGGTGATACCACAACGCCCCCATGAATCTAACGCTGTTCGATCTGGACAATACCCTGTTACCGCTGGACTCCGACTACGAGTGGGGCCAGTTCTTATGTCGCATTGGCGCGGTCGAGCGCGAAGCATTTACCGCGCGCAATGATGCGTTTTATGAGCAGTATGTTGCCGGTACGCTGAATCCCGTGGAATACCTGGAATTTGCGTTTGGAACACTAAAGCGCTTCCCGCGTGCGCAGCTGGATGCTTGGCACGCACAATTCATGCAAGAAGTCATCCAACCAGCGATGCGCACCGAAGCACGCGCGCTGGTTGAAGAGCATCGTCGGGCGGGTGATCTGCTGGTGATTATCACGGCGACCAACCGCTTCGTTACCGGGCCGATCGCCCGCGCATTTGGTGTCGAGCACCTCATTGCCGCCGAGCCTGAGTGGCGTGCTGACGGCGAGATCACGGGCCGAGTAGTCGGTACGCCGCCGTTTGGGGTTGGCAAGGTGACAAATCTGCATAACTGGCTGGGCTCAGTTGGAAAGACCTTAGCTGACTTCGAGCGCAGCACTTTTTATAGCGACTCGCAAAACGATATTCCGCTACTGTCGGTGGTCACACATCCGATCGCCACCAATCCGAATACTGCATTGGCAAGCCATGCTGAAAACCAAGGCTGGCCCGTGCTGCAACTTTTCCCGGTAACCGACGCATGATCAGGAAATTGATTCGTCGAATTCTCGGCACTGGGTCTGCTGCCGGCAATGCTGTTGCGCCAGACATCTATGAAAAATCGGCGCACGGTATCTTGCTTGACGATGTCTCGAACAACGCGATCCGAGTCACACAGACCCTGCAACAAGCGGGGTTCAAGGCTTTCATCGTTGGTGGTGCCGTACGTGATCTGCTGCTGCAGCACCGCCCCAAAGATTTCGACGTTGCGACCAATGCCACACCGGAGGAAGTAAAACGATTATTTCGGCGCGCTTTCATCATCGGTCGACGCTTTCAGATTGTGCATGTGATGTTCGGCCAAGATCTGATTGAAGTGACCACCTTTCGCGGTGCATCGACCGATGAAGCGCCGAAAGATGCGCACGGCCGGGTACTGCGGGATAACACGTTTGGCGAGCAGCATGAAGATGCCGAGCGCCGTGATTTCACCGTGAACGCCATGTACTACGACCCGGCGCGCGAACAGGTCTTCGACTATCACGGTGGCATGAAAGATATTCGCAGCAAAACGCTGCGCATCATCGGGGTGCCGGAAGCGCGCTACCGCGAAGATCCAGTGCGTATGCTGCGCGTCGTACGTTTCGCAGCAAAACTCGGTTTCTCGATTGCGGCGCCGACACGTTCACCCATCAAAGTGATGGCGCCGCTGATCAATAACGTGCCCGCAGCACGCGTATTCGACGAAATGCTCAAGCTGCTGATGAGCGGACATGCCATGGCCTGTCTGCAGCAGTTGCGCAAACAGGGCCTGCATCACGGCTTGCTACCCCTACTCGATGTCGTACTTGAACAGCCATTGGGCGAACGCTTTGTAGCGCTTGCCCTCAACAACACCGATCAGCGGGTACGTGAGGGCAAGACAGTATCGCCCGGCTTTCTATTTGCATCGCTGCTATGGCATCAGGTGCTGGAACGGTGGGAGGCGTACAAGGCGGCTGGCGAGGCACCGATTCCGGCACTGCACTTGGCTGCCGACGATGTACTTGACGGTCAAACCGAACAGCTAGCCATCCAGCGTCGTATTGCCACCGATATGCGTGATATCTGGGCCATGCAGCCTCGCTTCGAGCGACGGGTTGGTAAGTCGCCCTACAAATTACTCGAGCATCCCAGGCTGCGTGCTGGCTATGATTTTCTGCTGCTACGCTGTGCCTCGGGCGAGATCGAATCCGAGCTGGGCGAGTGGTGGACTGATTTCATGGCAGCCGACCCGTCTGAGCGCGAAGCCCTGTTGACACGTAAACCCGCCGAGACTGACAAACCCGCTGCCAAGCGGCGCCGGCGCCGAAGTGGTCGAGGTCGCGGCAGAAGTGCTGCCGATGGTGCGACTGAAGGCGGTGCTGAGTGATGAGCCCGGTATCTGCCTATGTTGGTCTTGGGGCCAATCTTGGCGATGCAGCACATTCGGTGCGTATCGCCATTGATCTGCTCGGCCAGCTGCCGCAAACCATTCTGAGCGCCTGCTCCTCGCTGTATCGCAGCGCGCCCATTGATGCGACCGGAGACGACTTCGTCAACGCTGCTGTAAAACTCGAGACGCAACTCGATGCGCATCAGCTGCTCCTCGAGTTACAGCGAATCGAGCACCATTTCGGTCGCGAAAGACCCTTTCGCAATGCGCCGCGCACGCTCGACCTTGATCTGCTGGTTTATGGGAAAGAAACCATTTGCGACAGTACGCTGGAGGTTCCGCATCCGCGTATGGGAAGCCGCGCCTTCGTACTGCTGCCACTGCATGAGCTAACACCAGATCTGGAGATTCCTGGTCTGGGCCCGGTCGAGCAACTGCTAGCGGTGGTTGGGGATCAGGCGATCGAAAAGCTGGATGCCGATCGCTGAGACAGCATGACGTATCATCAACGGCTATGAACTTGGAAAAATACCGCTATATCGTCGTCGAGGGGCCAATCGGTGTCGGCAAGACCAGTCTCGCGCGCCGTATCGCCGCTGAGACCGGGGCACAGCCACTGCTCGAGCAGCCGCAGGAAAATCCTTTCCTTGAGCGCTTCTATCGCGACTCGACACGCTACGCACTGCCGACGCAGATGTTTTTTCTGTTTCAGCGCATGCACCAGCTGCGCGACCTTGCGCAGACCGACCTGTTTTCGGCACCAGTGGTGTCCGATTTCCTGCTTGAGAAAGACCCGATCTTTGCAACGCTGACGCTGGCCGACGACGAGCTCAACCTGTACCGCCAGATGTTTGATCATCTGACCCAGCAGGCACCGCGGCCGGACTTGGTCATCTATCTGCAAGCGGCGCCATCTACCTTGGCAGACCGTATCCGTCGCCGTGGCATACCGATGGAGTCCGGAATATCGGAATCTTATTTGCATCGCCTGTGCGAGAGCTATAGCCGCTTTTTCCACCACTACGACACATCGCCCCTGCTCATGGTGAACGCCGAGCACCTCAACCCGATTGAGCGCACCGATGACTTTGCATTGCTCATGGAGCGCATCGCCAGCATGCGCGGTAAGCGTGAATTCTTCAACCGCGGAGAATAATGATGTCTGAGCAGTCCAATACGACAACGTCAAAAGTCACGCTCACAACGCTGGAAAACATGCGCGTCAGCGGCGAGAAAATCGCGATGCTGACTTGCTATGATGCGAGTTTCGCTACGCTGATGGATCAATGTGGCGTTGATACGCTCCTGATCGGCGACTCGATGGGCATGGTTGTACAAGGACATCCAACGACTCTGCCGGTGACCTTGGACCATATTGCTTACCACACCGATTGCGTTGCTCGTGGCGCAAAGCGCGCTTTTCTGATTGCGGACATGCCCTTTGGCAGCTATCACACGCCGCAGCAGGCGATGGATAACGCGACCGTGCTGATGCGCGCAGGCGCTGAAATGATCAAACTCGAGGGTGGCGAGTGGCTACTTCCGACTGTACAAATGCTGGTCGCACGCGGCATACCCGTCTGTGCACACTTGGGCCTCATGCCACAGTCAGTGCATCAACTGGGTGGCTTCAAAGTGCAAGCGCGCAAAGAGGATGAAGCACAACGCCTGATCGCCGATGCCCTATCACTACAAGCAGCCGGTGCAGCGATACTGGTGCTGGAGGCAATTCCGGCCGCGCTAGCCGCCGACGTCACCAAGAAACTGGCGATACCCACTATCGGCATCGGTGCGGGCGTGGACTGCTCAGGTCAGGTGCTTGTGATGCACGACATGCTTGGTGCCTTCCCCGGCCGCCGACCAAAATTCGTACGTGATTTCATGCAAGGTCAAAGCAGTGTTCCGTCAGCGATACGCGCGTATGTCGACGCAGTGAAGCAGCGCGCATTTCCCGCCGCCGAACATAGTTTCTGATCGGTCGTCAGCAATACTTTATGGCGAGTGCCTAGCGTTGGTACTGCGCTAGTGATGTGCGCATCTGCGGCGTCAACTCATCCGCGCTACTCACCGACATGCCAAGATCTCTGACCAGACCATCATCCAGGCTGTACACCCAACCGTGAATGGTCAGATCCTGACCACGCTCCCAAGCATCCTGCACGATCGTTGTTTGGCACACATTGACGACCTGCTCAATGACGTTCAGCTCACACAGGCGGTTGTGTCGCGCGACGTCGTCCATCGAAACCGGTAACAGGTCCTCGTGCTTGTAAAAGACATCTTGCACGTGGCGCAACCAGTTATCGGCCAGACCGATCCGCTTTCCATCCATCGCACATTGCACACCGGAGCAACCATAGTGACCAACTACCATCACATGTTTAACACCGAGTAGATCAATCGCAAACTGCAGCACTGACAAACTATTGAGGTCGGTATGCACCACCACGTTGGCGACATTTCGATGAACAAAAAGCTCACCGGGATCGAGGCCGACAATGGAGTTTGCCGGAACGCGACTATCGGAGCACCCAATCCAGAGATATTCCGGCGCTTGCTGTGATACCAGCTTGCTGAAGAAATCCGGGTCTTGCTCGATCATGGACGCTGCCCACTGGCGATTATTCTCGACCAACTGTCCGAGCGCCTTATCGAATGCATTTTTGCTCGCCATAGATTTTCTCACTCTGGATTTGCCGACGATTGCAACTGAGTCGCCAGGCACGTAGACAAACAAATCAACTGCCACACGACGTTCGATATCAAGCGCCAGAATCGATTAACTAGCTTTGACTTTAGTTATTACTTCGCTACCAACCAGTGAATCGCACTAATCCATATAAGTAAGTATTTTTTCGGCAAGCATAATTAGCACGGATTACAACCACCTTAACACCTGTTGAACTGCAATGCCAACTTCCTAAACTGGCCTCGCGCTTGAGAACATTGAGCAAAGCCAAACAGCATCGCTCAAAGTTCTAGGAAAGATCAAGCAGGGACGTTTGGAATCCTAACTACGAAGGAGATAGCAATGTTGATGACCACTGAAACAGTCAGCTACGCAACTCGGCTCTCTGATACCCCACTACCAGCCTGGCCGCGCCGCATGATGCAACAGGTTGATATGCAATATGACCCAAACTTACGCACTCTCTGGACGTACATGAAGCCGATTGGTATCCCCTGCTTCAACCAGAACATGCTCGAAGAGCTGCACTATATTTTCACAGAGCTACAAACCTATCAGGGCCACACGGTCGATGGTGATGCTTGGGTTCCAGTCGATTACTCGGTCATGGCATCGCGCCGCAGCGGAGTGTTCAACTTGGGCGGCGATCTAATGCTATTCCTAAATCTTATTCGGGAAAAGGACCGCGAAGGCTTACTGAATTATGCGATGTATTGTGTTGATAGCATTTACACGCGCATTATTGGATACGATGCATCAACTGTGACGATCTCACTGGTACAAGGTGATGCACTCGGTGGTGGTTTTGAATTAGCACTCGCCAGCGATCTGATCGTTGCCGAGGCTGGTACGCGCTTGGGTTTACCCGAAATTTTGTTTAATCTTTTTTCTGGCATGGGCGCTTATAGCTTTTTGGCACGTCGTATTGGCGCCCGAAAAACAGAAGCGATGCTACTCAGTGGCAATATCTACACTGCAGAACAATTAGCCGAGATGGGTGTGGTCGATATTGTCGCTCCCGCTGGCGAGGGTAAGCGTACCGTCGAACAATGGATCAGGAAGCATCACCATCACCTCAATGGCATGCGGGCAATCTATGATTGCCGTAGACATGTTTGGCCGGTCACGCACAAGGAACTCACCGACATCGCGGTGATGTGGGTCGACGCCGCTCTGAAAATTCAAGAAAAAGACTTGAGAATGATGAGACGCCTGCTCAAGGCCCAAAGCACACAACACTCGAGCTATCGGTATTTGAACCCGGCAAATACTGTCGAGACGGCTGACCAAGTGGCCGCCTGAGATAAAGGGAGAGTCTTTATTGTTTAAAGACTCTCCACCTTGAATCCTAGTCTGCTATCAATTCTGCGGTAAATCACTGATCAACTGCCGCAAAAGATAAAAATTCATATCGACACTATCGACTATTTTTTCAACTAAGTCTTTCGATTCAAGCGATTGAATTAATCCACTCACATTGGCAAGATGATCATCGTCCAAGGTGCCATGTGAATCAAGAAAGCTAAAACCTCGTGTTATTGGCTGGTCAATGGATCTTGATATCGATTGGGCGACTTTTGATGCGTAGCCAGCAGACATCAGCTCAAGCACATAAATCATACCAATAACATAGTGTGGATCGATACGATCGATGACATGGTAGTTATAGGCAAGCATCGCTCGCGCTGCTGGACCAGGATTAATGCTCGGTAAATCACTGTACTGGTACCCGAGCTGCCCGAGATCATTAGTGACCATGGTTTCATGGCCCCTCTCATGCTCTATATGCTCGTAAAGAAATTGTCGTAGAGTGGTATGCCGATCTGCACAGCGCCCCGCAGCCGCGGCCATTAGCGGGCAGAAATTAGACACAATCGGATAGAGCTGAACCAAGAATTGGACATAGGCCGCTTTTGAGTAAGTTCCACCAAGCATGGCTTGCAGCTGGGGTAATTTTTCCATTTGATGCCGGTGTCGCTCCGTTGTATCAGCCAATAAGTTATTCATGAACGAATATCTCCGTTGAGGTTATTGATATCCATCCTGTCTCTTGATCTCATTAATTTTCGTTCAAATTGCATACATTCTTCGTCGATCCCGATTGTTCTGATAAACCTCCAATGCTTCGCAAAGCTGTTGAAAGCACTCGCTTAACTGATTTTTTATCTCTACTTGATTTTCCTGCAGGGCTTCATCAGCGAGTTTTTCGATATGGGCGCATAGTTGCTTGAGTGAAGTAGCGCCAATACTCAGGGCTGAACCACGTAGCGCATGCATGGCAGAAGCTACTTGGGCATAGTCCGACCGGACAAGACTTCGATTAAAGTTACCAATCAACCTCCTTCCCTCGCTAATGAATTCTGCGATCAGTTCATCAATAAATGCGGGATCTTGGCTCATCGACTCCAGATTATTTAGCTTGGCCGCATCGAGAATAGAAGTATTTATTTCTGATCCCTTGTGCGCACCGGTGGCATGCTCATGCTGCTTCGATATAGGCGCTGGACGATTGTCCTGAACCAAGCGGTTGAGTGTCTTTAGGAATTTTGAAACTTCGATAGGCTTGGAAATATAGGCGTCTACGCCCGCCGCGAAGCTCTCATCTCGCGCTTCTTGTGTAACGCTCGCTGAAAAAATGATGATGGGTGTTTTCGCCACCGCACCCCCCATCATTCTGCAAAAACGTACAACGTCGAGCCCAGAAACTTTAGGCATGTTCATATCAATGACCATGGCATCGAATGTTTGTGTAGCAAGAATATCGAGACCCTCTTCTCCATCTTGAGCCAGTGTGCACTGGTGACCTGCACGCTCGAGGATTTTTTGTAGTACTTTTCGATTGGTTGGATTATCTTCAACAATCAAGATCGATAAACCATCTCGGCGTAGGCTCGATGGCGTATCTGGGACGTAACTCACATCGCCGGTTGTCATAGCGCTTGAGGATGAAGGCGTCGACTGGCGCGACCTCGACACCGTACTGAGTGCTGCGGACTGAGCATGAAGCAAGTGACGAATATGATCTATGCTGAATGACTCTGGCAATACCGAGAAAAATCCTAGCTGCTCGGCTATACGCTTTATATCGTCCAATGGCAGATCTGCAGCGGGTACCAGCACAACCATCATTAACCTGTCAGCATCAAGCCGCATCAGGCGTTGCGCGGCGTTGCTCAGCCAAGCCTGAAAGGCCTCAACACTGGCATGCCCGGCCATAGTGACGCGCAGATAGATCATCGATAGGGACGTCCCCTGCAGATGATGCTGACCAAGGAATTCCTCTGCTTGCTTCAGATCCTGGACGGTCAACGGCAGTACCTTTCCCAAGAACGCCAATTCTTTTGCTAATCGCCAGCAGCCTCCATCAGGGTCGATAATCATGCTTTGCTCCCGACTCAGCAAGCACGTATCGTCGAGATCCAAAACTTTGCCAAAGCTGATCTCGAACCAAAATTCACTTCCTACACCAGGTCGACTGCGCAACCCGATCTGCCCACCCATTAACTCAACCAGCTGCTTGCAGATCGTGGTGCCTAGGCCGGTTCCGCCGTATTTTCTGGCGGTGGCGCTATCAGCCTGCGTAAAGCTCTCGAATATCTGATCCTGCACTGACTCAGGAATACCAATACCCGTATCCTCAATCGCGAAATGGAGTACGACGGCGTCTTCCTTACTCAGGCATGGCCGAACTTTCAGCAAAATTCTTCCTTGCTCCGTAAATTTCACTGCGTTACCGATCAGGTTGATCAGTATTTGCCGTAAATGATGGGGGTCTCCCCGAAGTACGGGTGGGACTGCACAGTCGATCTGGCGTATCAGCCGCACCGTCTTGGCGTCAATCCGATAGCTAAACACTGCTAAGATATTTTCTATCAAAGCATAAAGATCAAACTCGACCTGCTCCACTACCATCTTTCCGGCTTCGATCTTGGAAAAATCGAGCACATCCTCGATCTGAGAAAGCATTAGTTGTGACGTAGTGGTCATACAGTCGAGCATTTCCCTCTGCTCGTGATCTATCTTGGTACTTGTCAGCAGATCCACCATCCCGATAATGGCATTCAGCGGCGTTCTCAGCTCGTGACTTACGGCACAAATGAACTGACGCTTGGCGAGATTTGCGCTATTCGCTTGATTCAGTGCGGTGAAGAGGCGGCCAACGAGCAAATTAAAATACATCGAGATCAGCAAGGTTCCAAGCCACAGCCCGATCGATAGTTTCTTTTCTGCCGCCCAATACGGCTCAGTCGTTACCACGATACCAAAGCCCAGCAGCGTAAACCCCAAAGAAACCAGTAAGTATTTTTGTCCGAAGCGAAAACCGTTACCGATGATGATCCATAGGTAGAGAAAATAGAGCGGTGCAGCGTGTACACCGCCCACCGTCAGCAAGACGGTTAGTACGCCAGTATCTAACAGGATGGCGAAAATACGACGTATCGGAACCTCACTTGAATTGATGAGAATGCTGATACAAATAGCTACCGAAGCACAAAGAAAAAATGCGAGCACCAGCCTTAGATCGATCGTTAATTGTGGTGTCGATAATTTTAGGGAATCATTGAAGTACTCGAAGTAGTACATCAAGACGGTGCCAATCAAGATACGCACCGCTGATTGCTCAAGCTCGCTGTTGCGCTGCTCCTTGCGGTACCTGACAAGAGCACGCCACAGGTATCTGACAGGATTCGGAGCATCTGCGAGCGAGACAGCTCGTGGCAACATATCTAGGCACCTTCAACGACAGCTGAAGCGCTGAGTCTAGCTTTGGCAACGAAGAATCTCGCGTGGTAATTGAAATGTGCACATCCCTATGCACATCACGCAACATGCTAGATGCTATGTGAGTTTGAGCTCGAGCCGTAGCGCGTAGATCGAAGCGGGTTGGTAAAGGATATCGACGCCAACAAAAACGCCGACAGAGCGTCGGCGTTTTCTGATTAGGTTACGAGGAAAGTGTGAAGGGGGTCACGGTAGCAAGCGTAACCCGAAGGGTTAGCGCAGATTACTCGAAGAATTCCTTCACCTTGTCCATCCAGCTCTTGCTTTGTGGACTGTGCTTGGCACCACCCTCGGCTGTGAGTTGCTCGAATTCGCGCAGCAAATCTTTTTGTCGATCAGTGAGTTTGATCGGCGTCTCTATGACAACGTGGCAGAACAGATCGCCGGGAAAGCCGGATCGGACACCTTTAATGCCTTTACTACGCAAGCGGAAAGTCTTTCCACTTTGGGTACCTTCGGGCACGCTGAATGACACCTTGCCGGTGAGCGTTGGCACCTCGATCTCACCGCCAATCGCTGCTTTTGCAAAAGAAATCGGCATCTCGCAATGTAAATCATCTCCGTCACGCTGAAACACCGCGTGCTGCTTGATATGAATTTCAACATAGAGATCACCTGGTGGTCCGCCGTTCATACCGGGTTCACCATTACCCGTCGAGCGAATCCGCATGCCGTCATCAATACCAGCAGGGATTTTGACCTCAAGTGTCTTGTTACGTTTGACGCGACCTGAACCAGCACATGGACTGCAAGGATCCGGGATCACCTTACCCGACCCATGACACTTCGGACAGGTCTGCTGAATGCTGAAGAAACCTTGCTGCATCCTGACCTGACCATGACCGCCGCAGGTACCGCAAGTGGTAGGCGCGGTACCTGGTTTTGCGCCCGAGCCATGGCAAGTTTCACATCCATCCCACGAGGGCACCCGAATTGTGGTGTCAAAGCCGTTGGCTGCTTGCTCGAGGGTAATGTCCAAGTTGTAGCGTAAATCTGCACCGCGATAGACCTGCGGACCACCACGTTGACGACCACCCCCGCCAAAGATGTCACCGAAGATGTCGCCAAAGGCATCAGAAAAACCGCCGCTGAAACCTGCTCCAGCGCCGCCGCCCACGTTCGGATCAACCCCGGCATGACCAAAGCGATCATAGGCCTCGCGCTTTTGCGGATCCGACAGCATCTCGTAGGCCTCTTTTGCCTCTTTGAATTTATCTTCCGCTTGCTTGCTATCCGGGTTGCGATCCGGATGAAATTTCATAGCGAGCTTACGATAAGCCTTCTTGATTTCATCATCCGAGGCATTCTTCGCTACACCGAGCGTTTCGTAAAAATCGCGTTTTGCCATGGTTGAATATCCTGACTACGACTGGACAGAGCAGACTCTATCCAAGCAAAAAACCGGGCGGAACAAAACGCCCCGACCCGGCATAAACAACACAGTCTCGCTGTGTGCTGTGGTAATTACTTGTCCTTCACTTCCTTGAAGTCGGCGTCGACGACATCATCTTGCGCGCCCTTTGCGCCGGCTGTTGCAGTTTCCGGCGCCGCTGCACCCGCACCCGCCGCTGCCTGCTGTGCCTGCATATCAGCGTACATCTTCTCACCGAGTTTTTGTGCTGCTGTCGACAGCGCCTCGATCTTGGCATCAATCGTCGCCTTGTCGGTGCCCTTCAAGGCTTCCTCCAGATCTTTGATCGCTGCTTCTATTTTTTCTTTTTCACCAGACTCCAGCTTGTCGCCATGCTCAGTCAGTGCTTTCTTGGTCGAGTGCACCAGTGCATCGCCTTGGTTGTGCGACTCAGCCAGCTCTTTCAAGCGGTGATCCTCAGCGGCATTCGCCTCGGCATCGCGCACCATACGCTGAATCTCTTCTTCGGTCAGACCCGAATTGGCCTTGATGGTGATCTTATTTTCCTTGCCAGTCGCCTTGTCTTTAGCCGACACATGCAAGATACCGTTGGCGTCAATATCGAAGGTCACCTCGATCTGTGGCATGCCGCGCTGTGACGGCGGAATACCCTCGAGATTGAATTCGCCGAGCGCCTTGTTACCCGAGGCCATCTCGCGCTCGCCCTGATACACCTTAATGGTGACTGCCGGCTGGTTATCCTCCGCAGTGGAGAATACCTGGCTGAACTTGGTCGGAATCGTGGTGTTCTTATTGATCATCTTGGTCATCACGCCACCCAGTGTCTCGATACCAAGCGATAGTGGCGTAACATCCAGTAGCAGCAGGTCTTTACGATCACCGGAAAGCACCGCGCCCTGAATTGCAGCACCGACGGCAACCGCCTCATCCGGGTTAACGTCCTTGCGCGGCTCTTTACCGAAGAACTCCTTGACCTTCTCTTGCACCTTCGGCATGCGGCTCTGACCACCGACCAGAATCACATCATCAATCTCGGACACTTTGACGCCCGCATCATTAATCGCAGTACGGCAGGGCTCGATGGTTTTCGAGATCAGGTCTTCAACCAGTGACTCTAATTTGGCGCGCGTCAGTTTCAGCGTCAGGTGAACGGGTGCGCCATTCGCCATCGCGATATAGGGCTCGTTGATCTCGGTCTGCTGAGAAGACGACAGTTCGATCTTGGCGCGCTCAGCCGAGGCCTTGATGCGCTGTAGTGCGATCGGATCTTTCGACAGGTCCAGGCCATTGATCTTTTTAAATTCCTCAATGATGTGGTCAATCAGACGCTGGTCGAAATCTTCACCACCCAGGAAGGTGTCGCCATTTGTGGAGAGTACTTCGAACTGCATCTCGCCATCGACATCGGCGATTTCAATGATCGACACATCGAATGTACCGCCACCAAGGTCGTAGACGGCAATCTTGCGATCACCTTTGCCGGACTTATCCAGACCAAACGCGAGCGCTGCCGCAGTTGGCTCGTTGATGATCCGCTTTACATCCAGACCGGCGATACGGCCTGCGTCTTTCGTCGCTTGACGCTGCGCATCGTTGAAGTAAGCAGGCACCGTGATCACGGCCTCGGTGACCTCTTCGCCGAGATAATCCTCAGCGGTTTTTTTCATCTTGCGCAGTACTTCTGCAGACACCTGCGGGGGGGCCAGACGTTTGTCACGCGCGAGTACCCAAGCATCGCCATTGTCAGCCTTCACGATTTCGTAAGGCATCAGTCCAATGTCTTTCTGCACTTCCTTTTCTTCAAACTTGCGACCAATCAGGCGCTTGACCGCGAACAAGGTGTTCTTCGGATTGGTGACTGCCTGACGCTTGGCCGGCGCGCCGACCAGAATCTCGCCGTCATCTTGATAAGCAATGATGGATGGCGTAGTACGCGCACCCTCGGAATTCTCGATCACCTTGGGCTGATTGCCCTCCATGATCGCAACGCAGGAATTGGTCGTTCCAAGATCGATGCCAATGACTTTGCCCATGATGGTTATTCCTTATGAATCTGAAACAGTTTAGATGCCGGATGCTTACCGATATGCGGCGAGTGCAATACTTTTCAAGTCGACTGCGAGACGGTCACCAATGCGGGCCGCAGTAGTCGGTCGGAAATCATGTAGCCCTTCTGTAGCACGGTAACGATGGTGTTCGCTTCTTGCTCGGCAGGCACCATCGAGATCGCCTGATGCTTCATCGGATCGAGTTTCTCGCCCGGCTGCGGGTTCACCTCGATCAAACGATGCTTGTCAAAAGCCGCGGCCAGTTGCTTCAGCGTCATGTCGACGCCCTCCTTCAGCGATTCGATCGAAGGGGTCTCGACCTTCAATGCCATTTCCAGGCTGTCCTTCACCGGTAACAGCGACTCGGCGAATGACTCAATCGCAAACTTGTGCGCCTTCGCGATATCTTCCTGCGCACGACGCCGGGTATTGTCAGCCTCAGCCTTGGCACGCAGATAGGCATCCTGTGCCTCAGCCAACTTGCCCTGCAACTCGGCGAGTTGGACGGTCAATAGCCCGGCCTCCCCGAGTACCTCGCCCAGCCCGGCCAAGGGCTCGACATGCATGCCGTCCGCTGCCGCTGAGGGCACCGAGGCAGCCTCGGGAACCGGGCGGGCCTCCTCCGGATTCGGACGCTGTTCGCCTTGGGTCATAAAATCTCCAGTAAATACATAGGCTTGCAAATCAATACGGGAGATATGGGGATGCGACGTAACTTTTCAAGGTGCGCCGCCTAGAGGTATGACAACCGCGCCGGTGCGTACCCACTCGCGGCGGTGGGGGTTGGCAAAAGTTAGGATACCGCCAAGATCTCGCTCGGCAGATGCCAAACCAGCCAGGATTTAGTCAAGAGCACCGAGGGCGAGTGCCTGCTCCCGACCAACCTCGGCATCCGCTTGCCGCGCCGCCTGCACCTGCGGCGACGATGACACTGGCCAGCCACCGGTATGGGCTTCGATCAGCGCGGCCATGCCGGCGATCCAGCTCGGTGACTCGTTCAGGCAGGGGATGTAGTGAAAGCTCTTGCCGCCAGCGGCGAGGAAATCTTCTTTCGCCTCCATCGCAATCTCTTCCAAGGTCTCGAGACAGTCGCTGGTAAAGCCGGGGCAGATCAAATCAACCCGACCAACGCCACTGCCCGCGAGTTGCTCCAGCGTTGGTGCGGTATAGGGCTGTAGCCACTCGGCTCGTCCGAAGCGGGACTGAAAGGTGACCACATAGTCACTTTTGGTGATGCCGAGTCGATCAGCCAGCAGGCGCGCGGTCTTGTGGCATTCACAGTGATAGGGATCACCCAGCAACAGGGTACGCTTGGGCACCCCGTGGAAACTCATCACCAGTTTGTCGGGGCGGCCATGTTGTGACCAATGTAGACGCACGGTATCTGCCAGCGCGTTGATATAACCCGGGTCGTCGTGGTAATGGCGTATCAGTCGCAGTTCGGGCACGTTACGCACTTTCGAAAGATGCTGGAACAGTGCGTCGAAAACCGAAGCCGTGGTGGTGCCGGAGTATTGCGGGTAAGCAGGCAAGATCAGAATGCGGTCACAGCCTTGCGCTCTTAGCTGCTCGAGCACCTCCGGGATTGCGGGACTGCCATATCGCATGCCGTACGCGACTTGGATCGATAAACCGCGCGCAGTCAGCTCGGCTTGCAGGGCGTGCGCCTGTCGCTCGGTGTGCAGCTTGAGCGGAGAGCCTTCGTCAGTCCAGATCGATGCATATTTATGTGCTGATTGGCGCGAACGGAATGGCAAGATGATGCCATTCAGGATGAACCACCAAATCGCGCGGGGAATCTCCACCACACGCGGGTCCGACAAAAATTCTTTCAGATAGGTACGTACCGCCTCAGGCGTTGGTGCGTTCGGGGTGCCCAGGTTGGCAAGAATGACGCCCACCTTGCCCACGGTACCGTGGCGGTAAGACGGTTCGGAATTGAAGCCCATCAGTGATGCCTTTCTATTCTTTTTAGCAAAGCCGCCATACAAGGGCGTTGCTATGACGCCAGCAGCTCGCGGGCGTGTTTACGCGTGGTGGCCGTAATCTCGAGGCCGCCGAGCATACGCGCAATTTCTTCGACGCGCTCGGCGCCCGCCAGCGGGGCGATACGCGAGACAGTGCGTCCATCTGGCGCAGCATTTTTGCTAACTTGGAAATGCTGGGCGCCCTGGCTGGCCACTTGGGGCAGGTGGGTGACGCAGAGCACTTGCCTGTCCTGACCGAGCTTGCGCAGAAGGCGACCGACCACCTCGGCCACTGCGCCCCCGATGCCGCTGTCCACCTCGTCAAAGATTAGGGTCGGAGTTGCTGTTGCGCTGGAAGCGATCACTGAAATCGCGAGCGAGATGCGCGCCAACTCGCCGCCTGAGGCCACTTTTGCCAGCGGTCGCGGCGTTGTGCCGGCATGACCGGCGACCAGAAATTCGACCTGCTCAAGACCATACGCTGCCGGTTCACTTATGTTCAGCGCGATCTCGAAACGACCGCCGCTCATGGATAGCTCTTGCATCGCCTTGGTGACCGCTGCTGATAACGACTTGGCAGCTGCGGCGCGCGCTTTAGAGAGCTGCTTGGCACTGGCTTGATAAGCTGCTGCCAGCTTTTCCTCTTGTGCGCGAATGGCATCCAGATCAGTGGCATCGGACAGCTGTTGCAAGCGCTCTGACAACTGCTCAAATTCTTGCGACAAGGCCTCCGGCGCGACGTGAAATTTACGCGACGCGGAATGCAGCGCTTCCATCCGCGCCTCGACCACCCGCAAACGTGCCGGATCGAGTTCGATGCGGCCCAGATAATCATTCAATGCATACACTGCCTCTTGCAGCTGGATGCGCGCGGGCTCTAAAGCATCAATTACTGGCTTCAACTTGTCATCAATATCGACCAGCTTTACCAGCCTTTGCTCAACTGCGCTCAATTGCGAAAGCATCGGCGCTGAATCAGATTCAGAGAGCAGATCAAGCGCCTGTTGCGCACCTTCAATTAAGCTGGCGGCATGCGATAGCCGACTATGCTCACTACACACCTCCGCCCACTCGCCCGACTGCGGAGCCAGCTTCTGTAACTCGCTGACCTGCCACTCGAGTCGCTCACGCTCGAGCAAGGCTTGCTTGGTGTCGCGCTCAAACTCCTCACGCTGCTTCGTGAGCGCACGCGACTGTTTGAAGGCAGCGCTGACCTCTTTCACCCGCTCTTGTAATCCGGCATGCGCGTCGAGCAGATCACGTTGCGCGTCAGATCGCAGCAGCGACTGATGCGCATGCTGACCATGAATATCCACCAGCATCTCGCCCAGTTCGCGCAGTTGTGTGATGGTGGCGGTAACGCCATTGATGAAGGCTTTTGAGCGACCGGCGTTATCGATCACGCGACGCAGCAGCAAGCTACTTTCATCATTATCGAAGGCATGCTCGCTTAACCAGTTTTGCAACGAGGCATCCAGCTCACCCGTAAACTCGGCCACGATATCTGCACGTGCAGCGCCCTCGCGCACGACGCTGGCGTCAGCACGCCCACCCAATGCAAGCGTAAGTGCATCAATCAAAATAGACTTACCTGCGCCGGTTTCCCCCGTGAAGACGGTGAATCCCGACGACAGATCGAGTTCGACAAAATCGACAATTACGAAATCACGGATGGCAAGCGCGCGCAGCATGGGTGAGGCGAGAGAAAAGGGAGCTATTTTAGTTGACCGGAGGTCGATGGATATTCGTTCCAGTGCAGCTTCTCGCGCAGCGTATCGAAATAAGTCCAACCGAGCGGATGAAGGAAGGTCACGACATTGCGAGAACGTTTCAGCAACACACGATCGCCGACCTGTAGCTTGATGACTGATTGCATATCGAAGTTCACGCTGCAGTCGCGGCCGCTAGATACCTCGATTTCTATCTCACGATCATCCGACAACACGATTGGACGGTTCGACAGCGCGTGCGGCGCGATTGGCACCATCACAATACCGCCCAGCTGAGGCTGCAAAATCGGGCCACCCGCTGCCAGCGCGTAGGCGGTCGAGCCGGTCGGTGTGGACACAATCAAACCATCGGAGCGCTGGTTGTACATGAAATGGCCGTCGACCGTAACGCGCAACTCGATCATGCCAGCGCCAGTGCCGCGCGCGACCACCACATCATTGAAGGCCAGCCCTTGAAAACTGGGCTGACCGTCTCGGATCACGGTGCCCTCGAGTAATGAGCGCTGCTCGGACTCCAATTTGCCGTCCAGCATATCGGCCAGCACCGGGAGCATGCGGTCGGAGGGAATATCCGTCATGAAACCGAGCCGACCCTGGTTGACGCCAATCAGCGGCACACGATAGGGTGCCAGTTGTCGGGCAATGCCGAGCATCGTACCGTCGCCGCCGACCACGATCGCCAGCTGCGCCTGCGCGCCAATTTGGTCTGCGGTGAGCGACTGCGACGCCGCTCTGCCAAGATCAATGGCTGTGGCTGACTCGAAAACTACCCTATGCCCGCGGTTCTCCAAGAAACGCGCAAGTGCGAGCAGATCTTCGACCGCCGGCGGGTCGCCATGTTTGCCAATGATGGCAACGGTTGGGAAGGCGGACGGCGTCGGCATGGTGCCGATTAGACCATAATTGCACGACTGTCTGGAATCATGCGGCGGCGCCCGATAGAATAAGGCTATGCAACTCGATAACCGCGCACAAACGCTGCTCAAAGCACTGGTTGAGCGTTACATCTCCGATGGCCAACCGGTAGGATCACGCGCCTTGGCCCGAATTTCCGGCCTCGATCTGTCGCCGGCCACGATCCGCAACATCATGTCGGATCTGGAAGAGTTGGGCCTGGTAGCCAGCCCGCACACCTCGGCAGGCCGGATCCCGACGCCGCGTGGGTACCGACTTTTCGTCGACAGCTTGCTCACCGTCCAAACCATTGATGAAAGTACGGTCGAATCCAAGCTGCATTCGGGTGTGTCGGCACAGAAAACCATTGCCAGCGCGGCGCAGGTGCTGTCGCAGCTGTCGCAGTTCGCAGGCGTCGTGCTGACACCGCGGCGCGAAGGTACGTTTCAGCAAATCGAATTCTTGCGGCTGTCGGAGAAGCGCATTCTGCTAGTGATCGTGGCACCGAATGGCGACGTGCAAAATCGTCTGCTACTCACCTCAAATGACTACTCCCCGTCCGAGCTGGTACAGGCAGCCAACTATATCAATCAGCATTATGCTGGCCTACCCTTTGATGAAGTTCGTATCAAGCTGAAAGATGAACTTCGCCAGCTGCGCGATGACATCACCCAACTCATGCAAGCAGCGGTCGAAGCTGGCAGCGATGCAATGAACGAAGGCGACGATGAGGTCGTGATCTCGGGTGAGCGCAATTTATTGTCGGTCTCTGAGCTAGCCTCCAACATGGGCTCGCTGCGCAAGATGTTCGATCTGTTTGATCAAAAAACCAGTCTGGCCGCTTTACTGGACACTTCCAGCAGGGCGAATGGCGTGCAGATTTTTATCGGTGGAGAATCGACGCTGGTACCGCTCGACGAGATGAGTATCGTCACTGCGCCCTATGAGTCGAATGGGCGTATCGTTGGGACGCTGGGTGTAATCGGGCCAACCCGCATGGCTTATGAGCGCGTGATTCCGATCGTGGACATCACCGCTCGGCTGTTGTCGAACGCCCTGTCGCATCCCTGAGCGCAGCGCTTCTGCGGCCTAGCCGCCAAGGCTAGCCGAACTCAGCCTAGCTGCCGCGGTGCGGGCAGTTCTCTTTGGTGCAATTGCCGTAGAGCGAAAGCGCATGCTCGGCCAGCTTGAAACCACGCTCGGCGGCAATATTTTGTTGGCGTTTTTCGATTTCTTCGTCAAAAAACTCTTCCACCAAGCCGCAATCCAGACAGACCAGATGGTCGTGGTGCGCGCCCAGATTAAGCTCGAACACGGCTTTACCGGACTCGAAGTGATTACGCGACAGCAGGCCGGCTTGCTCGAACTGCGTCAGCACACGGTAAACGGTTGCCAGTCCGACATCGAGATTTTCGGCCAGTAGCTGCTTGTATACATCTTCCGCCGACAAGTGCCGGACTAGACTACCCTGGAAAATTTCCAGAATTTTCAGACGGGGTAGCGTGGCCTTGAGCCCGCTCGATTTCAAATCGGGAGTTTGATGCGGCATGATTTGTCGGTGAGCAGCGTGAACTGCCTTATCATATAGTGTTTCGCGTTCCGCGCCATTTTAGCGTCCTCATCATGCCCCAGCCGTTTACCAATCCGCGTCGCCCACTCCTTGTCGTGGGCTTGGTCGCGCTATCCTTCGTGTTGAGCGGCTGCGTTAGCAAGCTATTCACAGAAAACGAACAGCCGATTGCGGCCGCCCCGACTGGCGTTACCCAGCGTGTTCAGCAAAGCAAGCTGTTCGGTGTGCTGCCGGTATATCGTCCAGATACCCAGCAGGGGAATTTCATCTCCCAAGAGCAAGTTTCCCAGCTTCAAGTCGGCATGACACCGGCGCAGGTTCGATTTCTGCTCGGCACACCCCTACTGAACGATGTATTTCATGCGGAGCGCTGGGACTACCCGTTTCTGATGAAACGCGGCGACGGCACGGTGACTACCAGCCACGTGGTGGTGCATTTCAAAGAAGGTCGCGTCTCACAATTCGAAGGCGCTGAACTACCTAACGAAAAAGAATACCTTCGGCTGATTGCTGCGCCGAAGAAGTAAAGCCTACAGAGACTCCCATGAACCCACTGAAGATCGCGGTGGCCGGCGCATCCGGCCGCATGGGCCGCATGCTGATCGAAGCCATTGATGCTGACCCCGACACCCAGTTAGCTGGTGCACTGGATGTCGCCGGCGCACAGGGGCTGGGTGCTGATGCTGGCACTGGCTTGGGTCGTACGCTGGGCGTGAACATCGAATCTTCCTTGGAAGTGGGGCTCGCTAATGCCGAGTTCCTGATTGATTTCACCCGTCCTGTGGGTACGCTGGCGCATCTTGATTACTGCGCAGCGCACGGCATCAAGTTAATCATCGGTACCACTGGCTTTGACGATGCCGGCAAGGCCGCCATCGAAGCAGCCGCACGACGTACCGCCATCGTGTTTGCGCCCAACATGAGCGTTGGCGTCAATGTCACCATGAAATTGCTTGAACTGGCAGCGAAAAGCTTCTCGCACGGCTACGACATCGAGATCATCGAGGCGCACCATCGGCACAAGGTCGATGCACCGTCTGGCACCGCACTGAAAATGGGTGAAGTGGTGGCCAATGCACTGGGCCGTGATCTGAAACAAGTCGGCGTTTTTGCGCGCGAAGGCGTGACCGGAGAACGGGATCCGTCGTCGATCGGCTTTGCCACCATTCGCGGCGGCGATATCGTGGGCGATCACACCGTCTTGTTCGCCGGCATTGGTGAACGTATCGAGATCACCCACAAGTCTTCCAGCCGTGTCACTTATGCGCACGGCAGCTTGCGCGCCGCTCGCTTCCTGCAGCACAAAGCCACTGGCCTGTACGACATGCAGGACGTGCTCGGCCTGCGCTGAGTCGCAGCCGAAGCCTTGCCGTGCCAACCATGAGGCCGTCCGCGTTTGCCGTTGCTGTCGCGCTACATGGGGCACTGATCGCGTTGGTGCTGTCCGGCGCGCTCGAAAAACCCCGCACCGAAGTTGAGCCACCGCCGGTGATTGTGCAATTGCTGACCCCGGCACCGCCACCCAAGCCCGAGCCATCGCCGCCCGAGCCACCAAAACCAAAACCCCCGAAACCCGAGCCACCCAAGCCGGAACCGGCAAAGGCTCAACCACGGCCGGAGCCGCCGCGGCCTGAGCAACCCAAACCCGAGCCTGCCAAGCCAGAACCGCGGCCCGAGCCGCGCCCGGAGCCCGCCAAGGCCGAGCCAGCGCCCACCCCAGCTGCAGCGCCTGCGCCAGCTCCGGTGAGCCCGCCGGTACCGGCACCAGCACCGCCACCGGCACCGGCACCAACCGCGCCATCGACGCCGAAGGCGAGTACGCGCACCGAGGTCAGCATCTCTGCAAGCTACGCCACCGCCAACCGCAAGCCGGAGTACCCCAAGATGTCGCTGCGCTTGGGTGAACAAGGTACGGTGGTACTCACGGTGATGGTGAAGAGCGACGGTAGCGCAAGCGACGTGGAAGTAAAATCCTCCAGCGGCTTCGCGCGGCTCGATCGCGCAGCAGCTGAAGCAGTAAAAACCTGGCGCTTCAACCCTGCCACGGTCGACGGTAAAGCCATCGACAAATCCTACGAAGTTCCGATCACCTTCAAACCGCCCAACTGAACCACCATGAATGACACCATGACCCAAACCCTCGGCTTTGCCCACTACTGGGCGCAAGGCGACGCGGTAACGCATAGCGTTGCCTATCTGCTGCTGATTATGTCAATTGCCAGCTGGTATTACATCCTTTCAAAAGCATGGATCTCATGGCGGATTCGCAAGAGTGCCGATGCAGTCGAGCATTTCTGGGACGCTGCCAGCATGGACGATGCCATTGCGTTGCTGAGCCACGCAGATACTGAAAAGGTGTATTCACCGCTGGCAACGCATGCCGTCGATGCGGTCAGAGTCAAAGCCAATAGCAGCTCATTGAATGCCAATGTTGACCAAGGTGAGTTGGTGACCAGAACCTTGCGGCAGCAGATCAACCGCGTTTCGCAGCGTCTGGAAAGCGGACTGACGCTACTGGCTTCCGTCGGTTCGACGGCGCCATTCGTAGGCTTGTTCGGTACCGTCTGGGGCATCTACCATGCACTCGCGGCGGTCGCGATGTCGGGCACTATTCAAATCGACAAGGTCGCTGGACCGGTGGGTGAAGCACTGATCATGACGGCCATCGGCTTGGTGGTCGCGATTCCAGCGGTGCTCGGATACAACGCGTTCACTCGAGTCAATCGACTCACACTGGGCGAGTTGGATGCGTTCGCGCATGACCTGCACGCTTTCTTGACAACAGGTGCACGCATCGGTACTGCGCGCGGCCGCTTGAGCTAAGCGGGGAGACGATCATGGCATTCGGCGGATTCAACGATAACGGCCACCAAGCGCCGATGGCGGAAATTAACGTCACCCCGATGGTGGATGTGATGCTCGTGCTGTTGGTGATTTTCATCATCACCGCACCGCTGTTTACCCATGCGGTAAAGCTCGAGCTACCCACAGCATCGTCGGCACCGGCGCCAGAAAAGCCCGAGAGCATCACCCTTTCTATTAATGCCGAGGGCAAACTGTTCTGGAACAACAACTCAGTGAACCTCGACGAGTTAGGCACACGGTTCGCGACAGCCGCTCAGAAAAAACCGCAGCCGGAGCTACAACTGCGCGCTGACAAATCAACACGTTATGAAGTGATTGCGCAAGTGATGGCATCCGCGCAAAACAATGGCATGACAAAAATCGGTTTCGTCACCAACCCCAAAGATGTGAGTCGCTAAGTGAACGCTGTAGATCAATCCATGCAAGACAAATACAGCCCGGCCGATATCGAGCGCAATGCGCGCGCGCACTGGCAAGCGATTGACGCCTACAAAGTTATCGAGCATGCGCGTGATGCTCAGGGCAATGAGAAGAAAAAATTCTATGCTTGCTCGATGCTGCCCTACCCTTCAGGCAAGCTGCACATGGGGCATGTGCGTAACTACACCATCAATGATGTGATGGCGCGTCAACTGCGCATGAAAGGCTATAACGTACTGATGCCGATGGGCTGGGATGCGTTCGGCATGCCGGCAGAAAATGCTGCAATGGCGAACGGTGTACCGCCAGCGCAATGGACCTACGCCAACATCGCGCACATGAAGCAGCAGATGCAGGCGATGGGTCTGGCGATTGACTGGTCACGCGAGATGGCGGCTTGCAGCCCAGAGTACTACAAGTGGAACCAGTGGATGTTCCTGAAGATGCTCGAGAAGGGCATCATCTACCGCAAAACAGGCACGGTGAACTGGGATCCGATCGATCAAACCGTGCTGGCAAATGAACAAGTCATCGACGGCCGTGGTTGGCGCTCAGGTGCGCTGATCGAGAAGCGCGAAATCCCGATGTACTACGTCCGCATCACCGATTACGCGGAAGAATTACTCGATTGCGTTGAACACAAGCTACCCGGCTGGCCAGAACGCGTGCGCATCATGCAGGCCAACTGGATCGGCAAATCTACCGGCGTGCGTTTTGCCTTCCCGCATGAAATCAAAGGGCAGGATGGTCAACTAATCAGTGGCGGCAAGCTATGGGTATTCACCACGCGTGCCGACACTATCATGGGTGTGACCTTCTGCGCCGTAGCACCTGAACATGCACTGGCAACGCATGCGGCGAGCAACAATCCTGCACTCGCTGCATTCATCAATGAGTGCAAACAAGGTAGCGTAATCGAAGCCGACATGGCGACGATGGAAAAGAAAGGCATGCCGACCGGTTTGTTCGTGACGCACCCCGTAACTGGCAAGCAAGTCGAGGTCTGGGTCGGCAACTATGTGCTGATCACCTATGGTGATGGCGCTGTGATGGGCGTTCCCGCGCATGATGAGCGCGACTTCGCCTTCGCGAAGAAATATCAACTGGCGATCGAACCCGTGATCGCCGTCGAGGGTAAAAACTACAGCACCGACGCCTGGCAAGACTGGTATGCCGATAAAGAGCAAGGTATCTGCGTCAACTCCGGCAAGTATGATGGGCTCAGCAATCAAGCGGCCGTAGATGCTGTCGCCGATGATCTTGCCGCACACGGTACTGGCGAGAAGAAAGTGACCTTCCGACTACGTGACTGGGGTATTTCACGTCAACGCTATTGGGGTACGCCGATCCCGATGATTCACTGCACGACTTGTGGTGACGTGCCAGTACCGGAAAAAGACCTGCCGGTTGTACTGCCGGAAGATTGCGTACCCGATGGCAGCGGTAACCCACTCAACAAACACGAAGAATTCCTGAAAGTCGATTGCCCGCAATGCGGTCAGATAGCGCGCCGTGAAACCGACACCATGGATACCTTTGTTGATTCATCCTGGTACTACATGCGCTACTGCTCGCCGGGTTCGAACGATGCGATGGTCGATACGCGCAATGACTACTGGATGCCGATGGATCAATACATCGGTGGTATCGAACACGCCGTGCTGCATCTTTTATATGCGCGCTTCTGGACCAAGGTCATGCGCGACTTCGGACTGGTCAAATTCGATGAGCCTTTTGTCAATTTGCTGACGCAAGGCATGGTGCTGAACGAGACCTATTATCGCGAGGACAGCGCTGGCAAGAAAACATGGTTCAACCCGGCAGATGTTGAACTGACCTTCGACGACAAGGGTCGCCCCGTCGCAGCCAAATTGAGTAGCGATGGTCTAGCGGTGCAGATCGGTGGCACCGAGAAAATGTCGAAGTCGAAAAATAATGGCATTGATCCGCAAGCCATTATTGATCAATACGGCGCTGATACTGCGCGGCTGTTCACTATGTTTGCTTCTCCGCCCGAACAGACGCTGGAATGGTCGGGTGCGGGTGTCGAAGGTGCGCACCGTTTTCTGCGTCGAGTCTGGAATTATGCGCAGTCACATGCAGCCGAACTCGATCCGGTGTTAAGCGTCAGCGCCACCGATGACGCCGCCATCAAGACGCTGCGTCTTGAGATGCACAAGCTGCTGCAACAAGCTGATCATGACTACAGCCGCCTGCAGTACAACACTGTGGTGTCGGCCTCGATGAAAATGCTCAACCTGTTGGAGGCAACCACACTGCCGCCAGAGCCTGCTTCTCGAGCGGCATTGGGGGAATGCGTTAGCATCTTCTTGCGGGTGCTCTACCCTGTCGCGCCGCATCTGACCCACGCGCTGTGGACCGCTCTAGGATATGCACAGGCGCATGGCGATTTACTGGATGCGCCTTGGCCGCGAGTTGACGGCAATGCGCTGGAGCAATCGCATATCGAGCTGATGATTCAGGTGAACGGTAAACTTCGCGGCAAGATCACCATCGCCAAGTCGGCAGACAAGGCCAGTATCGAGTCCGCTGCGCTAAATGATGAAAATGTAAAAAAATTCGTCGAGGGCGTGCCGAAGAAAATCATCATCGTACCCGGCAAACTGGTCAATATCGTCGCCTGAAGGAGAATGTATTGAATAGATTCATCCGTTACGTCACACTTGGCATACTCATCATGTTGCTGACGGCCTGTGGGTTTCAGCTGCGTGGGTGGTCACCCGAAAGCCGACTGACTATTGAGTCTATCTATCTCGATGTACCGATCGGTACACCGCTCGAACGCGATCTTCGCACCATAATCCGTGCCAACAACACCAAATTGACCGAAGATGCAAAATCCGCGTTGGTGACACTGCGTGTGCTCTCGCAGGCGCAAGAAAAGAAAGTGCTGACGCTAAATGCTCAGGGCAAGGTGCGAGAGTTCAGCCTGACTTACCGGGTGATTTTCGAAGTCACCGACGCAAAAAATAACAAGTTACTTCAACCGCCTGAAATCGCGCTGCAATCCATCCTCCCATACAGTGAAGAACAGGCACTGGCGAAGGAACAAGAAGAACGCATGACCTTCGAGGATTTGCGTCGCGATGCCGTTGCGCAAATCATGCGTCAGCTGGCGCGCGTCAAGCTGGAACAGCTATAAGCCATGCAGGTGCGCGCCGACGCGCTCGATGCGCATCTCGATAAATCACTGGCGCCGTTGTATGTCATCAGTAGTGATGAGCAGCTTCTTTTATTTGAATTAGCGGATCGAATTCGTGCCAAGGCGCGCGCTGCTGGCTTTTCCGAGCGCGAGGTTCTGGTCGCCGAGCGCTATTTCAAATGGGGTGAGCTGCAGTCGGTACAGCAGTCGATGTCCTTGTTCGGCGATCGCAAGCTGATCGAACTGCGCATCCCCGGTGGCAAACCGGGCAAGGAAGGTGGCCAGGCATTGCAAGACTACGCGGCCGCTTGCGTAGGGTCCGAAGCGGGCGAGACACTGACCATGATCACACTACCCAAGCTCGACTGGGCGACACAGAAAAGTGCTTGGGTGACTGCCTTGCAGCGGCATGCGATCTATATCGAGATTCCCAACATCGAGCGGCATCAGTTGGCGCAATGGATAGGGCAACGACTCGCGAACCAAGGCCAAAGCGCTGACAAGAATGCGCTGGAGTTCATGGTCGAACGTGTCGAAGGTAATTTGCTGGCTGCGCATCAGGAAATCCGCAAATTAGCCTTACTGTATCCGGAAGGCAGACTATCGTTAGATCAGATACAAGACGCAGTGCTGAATGTCGCGCGTTACGATGTTTTCAAACTCTCCGAGGCGATGCTGTCTGGCGATCTGGGTCGGGTCACGCGCATGCTGGAAGGCTTGAAGGGGGAGGGCGAGGCCTTGCCCTTGGTGCTATGGGCAATCAGCGAGGAGATCCGCACACTGCTGAAGCTGAAAATAGGTGGCGACGAGGGCCGACCGCTGGCGGCCATGCTGAAAGAGTATCGGATCTGGGGCCCACGCGAACGTCTGATGGCACCAGCGCTGTCGCGCGTTAAACTCTCGACGCTGCGTGATGCACTGGCGAAAGCAGCCCAAGTCGACCGTATGATAAAGGGATTACGCGCCAAAGATTTTGCCGGTGATGCATGGGATGCACTGCTTCAACTGGCGCTGTTCGTAGCAAGGAAATAATACTGATGGATATTCAACACTACATGACTGACATTGGTCGCGCTGCGCGCAAGGCGTCACGCGCCATGGCCAAGGCTGACACTGCCGCGAAAAACCGCGCGCTGCAACTCATTGCGGCAGCGATTCGACGTGATGCGGCATTGCTCACCGCAGCTAATCAAAAAGACTTGGATGCTGCGCGCGCCTATGGCCTTGCCGCTGCGCTGGTCGATCGTCTCACGCTATCCGAAAAAGCGATCGCCACCATGGCCGAGGGTCTGGAGCAAATTGCTGCACTGCCCGACCCCATCGGCGAAATCACGAATATGAAGCACCGCCCGAGCGGTATTCAGGTCGGGCAGATGCGGGTACCGCTGGGCGTGATCGGTATTATTTACGAGGCCAGACCAAATGTTACTGTCGACGCGGCCGGGCTCTGCATCAAAAGCGGTAACGCGACGATTCTGCGCGGTGGATCGGAAGCCATTCATTGCAATCAGGCGCTCGCAAAATTAGTCAAAGAAGGTTTGGCAGGTGCTGGCTTGCCGTCAGAAGCGGTTCAGATCATCGAAACAACGGACCGCGCAGTGGTGGGTGCAATGATCACCATGCCAGAGTTCATTGATGTCATTGTCCCACGCGGTGGCAAGGGTCTCATTGAGCGCCTGATGAAGGATTCCAAGGTGCCAATGATCAAGCACCTGGATGGTATCTGTCATGTTTACATCGATGACAAAGCTGACATCACCAAAGCATTACCTGTGGCCTTCAATGCAAAATGTCATCGCTATGGAACCTGTAACACCATGGAGACGCTCGTTGTCGCGCGTGACATTGCCCAACGTGCTCTACCCGAATTAGCCAAGTTGTTTGCTGAAAAACAGGTAGAGCTACGTGCCGACTCGGAAGCAATGCAGATACTGGCTGGCTACCCAATGCTGAAACCGGTAACCGAGGAAGACTGGCACACCGAATACCTTGATGCGATTCTCTCGGTGAAGATTGTCTCGGGTGTCGACGAGGCAATTGATTTTATCAACACCTACTCATCGCAGCACACCGATAGCATCATCACTGAAGATTATTCTCGCGCACTGCAGTTCCTGCGCGAAGTCGATTCAGCATCGGTGATGGTGAATGCCTCGACACGCTTCGCTGACGGCTTCGAATACGGGCTCGGTGCCGAAATCGGCATCTCGAACGATAAGCTGCACGCACGTGGCCCCGTAGGCCTGGAGGGACTCACATCAGTCAAGTTCGTAGTGCTGGGCCATGGAGAGGTGCGGGTCTAAGCGATGGCTTATCTCTGGATCAAGACCGTTCATATCGTGCTGGTGGCATCCTGGTTCGCGGGTTTGTTCTATCTGCCGCGCATCTTCGTGAACTTGGCGATGGAAACCGAACCCGCAGCGATTGATCGCTTGCTGCTAATGGCGAATAAGTTGTACCGCTTCATGACCATCTTAATGATTCCTGCGCTCGCGCTCGGATTGATACTCTGGCTGTACTACGGCGTCGGTCAGCAGGGCCTGTGGATGCATGTGAAGCTGCTGATCGTGCTGGTGCTGGTGGGCTATCACCACCTCTGTAAGCGATTATTGAAAGCATTTGAGCGCGGCGAGAATGTCCGCAGCCATGTCTGGTACCGTTGGTTCAATGAGCTGCCCGTGATCGGCATGTTCGCTGCGGTTGCCCTGGTGATCATCAAACCTGTTTAAGTTCGGGAGAAACCTAATGGCAAAGATCGTTGAGTATTTCGTTGTACCGCAATCGCCATGGACCTATCTGGGGCATCAACGTTTCACTGCTATCGTGAAGAAGCATCATGCACAATTAGTACTGAAACCTGCAGATATGGCGCAGGTGTTTGCAGCTAGTGGTGGCGTACCGGTGGCACAACGCCCTGCGCAGCGTCAGGCGTATCGTCTTGCCGAGCTGGCACGGTGGAGCAAATTTTTAGAGATTCCTTTGAATATTCACCCGGCATTCTTTCCGGTGGCGGGAGATCCCGGTTCCAAGCTAATTATCGCTGCACTTCATCAGAACGGCTCCGATGCGGCGATGGTATTGCTCGGTGCACTGGGCCGCGCCTGCTGGGCAGAAGAAAGAAATATCGCCGACCCAGACACTTTAGTGGCCGTCGCGAATGCTATTGGCTTGGATGGTATCGAGCTACTGAAATACTCTGCTAGCCAAGCAGCGACTGATGAGCTTCAGCGCAATACGGAACAAGCCATTGCAGCACACGTGTTTGGTGTTCCCTGGTACCGTGTTGATGGCGAAGGATTCTGGGGCCAAGATCGGCTAGATTTTGTTGAACGCGCGCTGCAGAAAAGCTGATGAAAAATGCTGGGTTCCAGTCTGTGCCGGGATGACTGCTTTGAAATTGTTGGTACTCGTTTAAAACAATCCATACCAAACTGATGTCATCAGCATCTGAGCTGTCATCCTGGCCTAGGCCGCGATCCAGTAGTTGGTTTAATACGCTGACATATCTTGTCGTGCTTACCGTAGCTCGACAATCACGGATAAAAGGTACGCCATGTCCTATTCTTATTTCTGCCCCTGCCCGCGCGGGCTCGAGATCGCGCTAGCCGAAGAACTCCATGAAATCGCGGCACATAGCCGTACGCTGAAGATACACAATAGCGTTCCCGGTGGCGTGCATTGCTCTGGTACGTTGCAAGATGCGATGCTGTTGAATTTGCACTCTCGGATTGCATCACGTGTACTTTTACGCATTGCGCAGTCCGGCTACATCAACGAAAACGATGTCTATGATCTGGCGCTTGGCGCACCGTGGGAAGACTGGTTGGACCTGGAGCACACCATCCGGGTTGATGTGAACGCTATCAAATCACCACTGAAGAGTCTTGAATTCGCAACCCTTCGCATTAAAGATGGTATCTGTGATCGTTTCCGTGATCGCGTCGGAAAGCGTCCATCGGTCGATACGCGGACGCCCGATATGCGGATTTGGGGCTTTCTCGATGCGCGTACGGTCACGGTCTATCTGGATACCTCGGGAGAATCTTTATTCAAGCGTGGCTGGCGACTGGACACCGGTGACGCGCCGCTACGCGAGAACCTCGCCGCCGGTCTGCTGCGTACCGCTGGATGGAAACCCGGGACGCCGCTATTTGACCCGATGTGTGGCTCGGGCACGCTGCTGATCGAAGCTGCGCAAATACTGGCCGGCATTGCCCCAGGAATGAACCGTCGCTTCGCTTTCGAGAAATTCAAGATATTCAAGCAGACGGACTGGGATACGGCACGTGCCGCCGTCAAGCCATCAGCCCTTCCGCACCACCCCACGATTTTTGGGAGTGATATCTCTGGCGATATGCTGGTGATGGCTCGTAACAACCTGCAACGCGCCGGGATCAGCTTTGATGTACCACTAAAACAAATCGATGCACAAGAAGTGAAGCCGCCGACGGGGCTTCCGGGCCTGCTGATTACAAACCCGCCGTACGGCGAACGTATTGGCATGCGCGGCGATCGCTCACAAGAGCCGGATGAACTAGCCACTGCTTTTTTTAGTGCATTTGGCAGCACGTTGAAGCAGCGCTTTGCCGGCTGGACTGCCTGCCTCTTTACTGCAGATCTGACGCTCCCCCGTATGCTGCGATTAAAGGAATCAAAAAAAACGCCATTTTTCAACGGCGCTATTGAATGCAGACTATTCCGGTTTGAGCTAGTGGCAGGGTCGAATCGGAAAACATCACAATCAGTTTGAATTTCAATACTGCCGCTCGCGAATACTGCGCACAAAAGAAAACCTAATCACCAGCGGGGATATTCCAGCCTTCCGCGCGAACGAGCGGATTACCAATAGACCAATCTCCGCTCGGCTCAATCACGACGCGGACCTTGATGTTCAAAGAAGCATCAGCAATACCTGCAGTAGCATTATCACCTGTCATCCGCCTCACACTAAGGGGCTTTGCTCCGTTAATTTCATTCGAGGCATTGGATTCATAGTCGAGAATGATTCTACCCGCGGCGTCTTTCTCGAACACATAATTCGCTCTTTGCGTTGCCAATGGCATTATGGGCGTTTCATCATGTAATCGAAGAATTGACTGAGAAATATTGCTTGAATCAGTTCGGAGGAACAAGATATTTTTCAAGAAGTTTCCAAGATTTTGGGAGGCAATATTGCTGACAATCTTGGCGAGCTCACCATTTTCCCCTGGCCCTACTAATGCGATGAATTGATCAGAATCGATAATCTTTTCTAGCGTGCCATCTGATTTTTTGGCGAAGTAGTTCGAATGGTCAAAATCGCGGAGAAAAGTACGCTTTAGGGTATCCGCATTTTTTCTGCTGAGCCCGGTAACTGGATCTTTGCCATCAACATTTTCGTGATCCCACGGCTTCATAAACGCAGCACCTGCTGCATTCTCTACAAATTTAACGAATTCAGGATCATTTAGATCCACTACGGTATCGATCACAGCATATTTCATACGCCAAGCAATTTCAGCATTTAGTAATTTAAGCTTTCCATCACCCTGGAAGTCGGGATAAGACTTGAGAAGATTCGTTAACTTCGCATCGAACTGTTGCGATTGTTGGGCAGGTATTGCGTTCCGGTAAGCATCGGTTTGGCAATACTTGGCCATCTCAATCGCAATATCCTGGCGCTCGTCAATCGTAAGCCCAGCGAGCTGAGGATCGGCTCTACCCGGCGAAGACTGCTTTGGTGGCGATGATTTTTCTGCTTGGCTGCGATAACCACGCGGTGAGATATTTTGTGCAAAATCGGAAATGCTTTTTGTGAATTTGCTGAATTGTTCACTAAGATTTTCCTCGAATCTCTTGCTCCACCGCTTACCAGAATCTTTTGTAGCAGCCCCGTATTCGGTACTACCGACGGAATTCGATCTCATTGAGGAAGATGGGGATGAAGCGGTAGCTTCAATGAATTCATCGGCTATGAGATGCGCCGGTAACTCAGGCAAATCGATATTCGATGTAGAGAAGCTTGCTTTTCGATTAGCCGAAATTCTAGGCGTTGAACTGGTTAGATTTGGCTGGGACGCGGCACTCGTTAGTTTCTGATTGCTATCGTAAATGATGCCATCAGAAAGTACTGTTTGGCTAGATGGGTTATTTTTTCCAGCAATATCTGCCTGCTTGTTCACCGACGCTGGCACCACGATCTTTGGCATTTTCAAATAAGATGGGAGTGGTATTGCATTTAAGTCGGCAGCCTCATTACGCATTTGCTGGTGCGTCTTTTGGCTTTTTTTCTGCGCTTCTAATTCCTGCCAACATTTATTCATCTGTTCAATACGATTATTCATAGTGGCATCGAGGAAGTTACTCAGGCTGAGCTTTGGGTAACCTAAAGCATCGGTCTGTTCCGATGCTGGACGCCTGATCTGTTAGCGTAAAGATGTCTTTCCAGGATGGTGAACGCTGTGCTGAATAAACTCTTGGAGAACATCGATAAAAACTACTGCCTACGATTTGGCATTTGAAGCACAAGGTGCGGGTTATTGCCCGCAACTAGGCACTAGCAGGATTTTTCAAGCACGGGACCGCACGCTGCACACATTACTAGTACGGATAAAAAAAATGCCGCTCATCAGAGCGGCATTTTTCTTCACAGGGGGACTTAGTCAGCTTTCTTGTCGCCCTTACCAAACCAACCCGATACCGTATCCTTGGTCGAGTCATACGCTGAAGACATGGTCTCGCAGCCCGACGACATTAGTACAACAGCCAACAAGACAGAGATGCTTAGGCAGTTTTTCACTATTTTCATTTATGGTCTCCAATAAACAAGCGGCCAAGCCTGAGGTACGCTGAATAGTACGTGCTGACAAACCCCGGCACCCTCAATACCAGGCTCTCGCTACGTAGACTTTCATTTTAGTTTACCAACTGCAGGTTCGGTTGATTATCGGGAATTTCTCTGCCGAGATCGATAGCAAATTACTATTTTGATATTCTTATCTAGCTCGTCCGGTAAAATCCGGTCACGTGCGGGTGTAGTTCAATGGTAGAACGGCAGCTTCCCAAGCTGCATACGAGGGTTCGATTCCCTTCACCCGCTCCATCCTACCCTTGTCGATGACTGAACCCCTTAATCCAAGCGCACGGCGCGCCCTGCCATACGACCCGACTGAGCGCCGCATCCGCAGTTTTGTTACGCGCATGGGCCGACTGTCGGAGGGTCAAGCACGCGCGTTAGAAACACTTGCGCCTCGATACTGCCTACCCTTTGAGAAATCAGTACTCGACCTCGAGAAAACCTTTGGCCGGTCTGCGCCAACTATCCTTGAGATCGGGACTGGGATGGGAGAGACCACCGCCCATATCGCGGCGCTGATGCCAGAGATTAATTTCATCGGTGTCGAGGTGCACACACCGGGTATCGGTAGCTTGCTGAAACTGATCGATGAACGCGGGTTACAAAATCTCCGTCTGATTCAGCATGACGCGGTTGAGGTGGTCACCCACATGCTTGCGCCAGCCTCGTTAGCCGGGGTACACATTTTTTTCCCCGACCCCTGGCATAAGGCGCGGCACCAAAAACGTCGGCTGATTCAAGCACCGTTTGTCGAGCTACTTGCCTCGCGGATTGCGGCGGGTGGGTACTTACATTGCGCTACCGACTGGGAAGACTATGCAATACAGATGCTCGCGGTAATGTCTTCGGAACCCAGCATCCACAATACTGCGCAAGGCTACGCGGAACGCCCCACCTACAGACCGGTGACAAAATTTGAGCAGCGCGGATTAAGACTCGGGCACGGTGTCTGGGACCTTGTATTCCAACGTAGATAAGACGCGCCTTCTCTACCTAAGGGGCACCGGCAGTCTCAAAACCGCCGAGTACCTCACTCGGCCCACTGCACCCAGCCCGTCAATGCAGTGACCAAGATGATCAGGCCAAAGATAATTCGGTACCAAGCGAACACCATGAAATCATGCGAACTGATATACCGCAGCAGCCAGCGTACGCATAAAAAGGCGGAGAAAAATGCCGACAAGGCGCCCAGCCCGAACATCGGTAAGTCCGCTAAGGAAAGCAGTGCTCTTTCCTTGTACAGCGAATAGACGGTTGCACCAAACAAGGTAGGAATCGCAAGAAAGAAAGAGAATTCGGTCGCAGCTTGACGAGATAAGCCAAACGCCATGGCACCGATGATAGTCGCGCCTGATCGGCTGGTACCCGGAATCAGCGCAAAGCACTGCGCAAGACCGACCTTCAGCGCATCAAGCGCACTCATATCGTCGACCGAGTCGACACGAGAGTAGACCACACGACGGTGGCGTCTCTCGATGATGATGATGATAAAAGCACCGACAATGAATGCCAATGCAACCGGTACAGGTTTAAATAGATGCGCTTTGATCGCCTTACCAAAAGCCAGGCCGAGTAATACCGCTGGCAGGAAAGCGATCAGCAGATTGACAACAAAGCGACGTGCAGCGATATCAGTTCTGAAGTCAAGGATCACACGCGCTATCTTGACGCGGTACTCCCAACAAACAGCCAGCATCGCGCCGGCCTGGATCACAATTTCGAATACCTTGACTTTTTCGCCCGTAAAGTTGAGCAGACTACCGGCAAGGATGAGGTGACCGGTCGAAGAAATCGGCAAGAACTCGGTTAAGCCCTCGACGATGCCCATGATGACTACTTTAATCAACAGCGTGAGATCCATACCGATTGCGCGACCAATATCAAAGAGGTGAAAGCTTATCACGGGCCCAGTCGGCGCTAGCTGCTTGGAGGTGTTCGGTCGCCTGGATCAACATAGTGATCAATTTTGCGCACTTGCAATATCGTTGAATCTGCTCGAAGCACAAAAAAACACCGGCACTTAGGCCGGTGTTCAGGCCCCACCCAACATCAGGGATTATTGCTGGGTCTTCTCAGAAGTGATTTTTTCCTTCTGCTCATTGAGGACAGCATTGCCTTCACTGCTCTCAGTCTCGACTTCCGTGCTATCACTTGACTCTGTTTTCGATGATTCTGTTGCCTCATTTGCTTCGGCCACATCCTCATCAAATGGGCTCTTTTTTAACTCAGCAAAGTCGAGCGGCGGAACAAACACTGGCGACGCGTCTGAGACTTTGGTTGTGCTTGCGCTGGATGGATTAGCACTCGCTGTTTGCCGAGATTTTTTTACCGCCCGCTCGATCTCGATCCGTTCATCTTTCACCAACTTCGTTAGATCTTTTTGAATCTGATCATGGTTAGACGGCAATTCCTCCCCATTTTTTCTTAGGTCTTCGAGGAATTGATTAAACTGCTTCAAGCAAAAAGCAGCAGGGGCACTTTCGAAGGCTGTGTAGTTCTTGCGAGTAGCAATCGCTTTATTCAAATATCTGATGTAGCCAGGATCGAAGAGAGGTAGCTTAGTCGACTTTAGATAAGTATCTAATTCCTTTTTTTGGCTACGCATTGCGTGGGTCGCACGTGATTCGGTTTTTTTCAACAGAATACCGCTAGCTGATTCGACTCGCTCTGCCGCATTTGCCTTCATACCGCGGGGCGAAGTAGGTTGGGCAGTTTCACTGCTTAAATCTTTTTTCCGAGGTGAGACCAGCCCTGCGAACAGCTGGCTCAGACTCGGTTTTTTTTCAGTGTTATCGGATGTGGTTGTAGAGACAGTTGCTCCCCGGGTCAGTGTCCGCTTGGCTTTCTCTTGCCTCATACTGGTTCCCATCGCTTCCTTGCGGCGCAGCTCTGCCGCCCTTTCGATCGGCTTGAAGTATTGATCAAACTCTGCTGACTTGCCCTCTGTAGAAGCAATAATAGCCACGATAAAATCATCGAACAAAGTTGAGGTGTAATGCGCTAGCTGTGCCGAGAGTTTTGCTTTGAATTTGGTCCATTCCCTTTCGGCGTGTTTATCGTCGGTCATATCTCTTACAAATCTGTCATTCCAGACTGGCAGTAATCCACGGATGAATAGCAGTCCGACCAAGCTACTTTTCATCATCTGCAGCAAATCTTCTGGCGGTATTTTCTGTTGTGCTGCCCATGTACCGTAGGCTTTTACAGTTTCCTGTAAAAATAACTTGAAGTCGGGGTGTATGCCTGAAGATTCGAGCGTTCGCCCAGTGCCAGCTATAAAACTCTGGAGGGGTTGTATCACCGGTTGAAATTGCTCGCGGAAAGAGAGGTTCTCAATAGTCCCCTGCTTCGCACCTTTGCCCTGCTCTGTTTGAAGCAGGTGTTTGTATGGACCGCGGACAAACGCATCAAACTGCTCTATGACATCAACACGTGCTTGCTCGGCTTCATTACTACCGAACATCCTCTGCATAAATGGCTGCACGATGTGCTCGATGACATTGATGTGTTTGAGCACCAGCTGATCATTTACCTGAAAATTGGCAATCCCATACCGATCTCTGAGCGGTTTCGATAAATTGTCGAAGGTTGGTGCGTTTTGAAAGAAATTACTTTCCAGACCAATTAGCAGGCGCGCAATCTGTTTGGGTGGAATGTTAAAGACCGGGACCTTGATGTCCTGCTGAGCGTTGTTGGGGTCTGGGACTGACTTAAATCCTTTAAAGCCCGCCCGTAATACTTGAGCGAGAGCCTGCGGAATTTTATCCCCCTGCGCCCTGTCTTTTGAGTAGCTCGGTGATTTTTGAGTACTCGAACTTGAGCTAATCGGTTTTCCACTGCTGGAATGCTGAGTCAGATTCGGCACATCGCCGCACGTCGACAGCATCGGCGCACTCGATTTTTGGCTAGAAGTAGCTTTCGAGGTGCTGGTGGTGGTTGAAGTGGTCGTGGTTGACGTGGTGGTCGATGTGGTAGTGGAACCGATACTTGCATTGCTCGGCGCCGTGGCGGCAGAGTTAGATTGGCTAGCCGGCATGTAGGCCGATGCAGTCGGTCGTCGCTGAAGGCCACGGGGTTTTACCGTTGGCTCGCTGCTATTCTTTTGCATGTCCTGCGATGCGGTCGGTACCAGAGCGCTGGTCCAGGTACCTGCGCGCCGCCGCCCTGGAGTCAGGCTTGGTTTGGGCTGCCCAGCCTCCGCTTCCGGCTTATTGTTTGTTTTTGTATCGTCGGATTCCTCCAAGCTACTGCGCGAATTGCTGCGAGAGAGTGACGTGGATCTGTCCATGACTATCCTTTCGAGTGAACTAGGGGTCTGGGGACTGGCCCGCTGTGGCGGCCAGCCGAGGCGCCGAGTTGGCCAGTCGCCATTTTGCTTTTTTGACAATATTCTGGCGTCGCGTCGTTTCGTACCCCCCTACGACCCGGGGTTCCTGCCGTTTTTTGGGGCGTACTAAGGCACTTGCCCCGAATTGCTTGACGTTATTTCATTGCGCGGCCTATATTGCTGACCCCCCGGTTAGTTATCCGTCAGGCCCCCAAACCGCCATGTCCACGCTTGTTGATTCCCGCAGCAGACCCCGCTGGGAACGCCGCAAAGATGCCCGCCCGCAAGAGCTGCTCGCTGCAGCGCTGGATTTGTTCGTTGAACGTGGCTACGCGGCAACACGGCTGGATGAAGTCGCCGCACGCGCCGGCGTTTCAAAAGGCACCCTGTATCTCTACTTCGAGAACAAAGAAGAACTGTTCAAGGCCGTGGTGAGAGAAAACATGGTGCCGCCGCTTGCCGATGCTGAGGAATTGATCAACAACTTCGAAGGGCATAGCAGCGACCTGCTACGCATGTGCATTGATGGCTGGTGGCAGCGTATCGGCGCCACCAAACTGTCCGGCATTTCAAAACTGATGATGGCGGAGTCGGGCAATTTTCCGGATGTGGCGCGGTTCTACCATGAGGAGGTTGTGTCACGCGGTGGGGCGCTGCTGGCGCGGATTATCGAGCGCGGTGTCGCACTCGATGAGTTCCGCCCTGTCGACACAGGCATGGCTACCCGCGTGATTATTGCGCCCATGCTGATGCTGACCATGTGGCGGCACTCGTTAAACGCATGCCATCTGGACCCGATCGATCCTGATGCTTTCCTTGATTGCCTAGTTGATCTGTTGACGCGCGGTTTCGAGACACCGAGCGATCGTTCTACCTAACACTCTTTATCGACATGCGTACACGCAATATTGTCCTCATCATTGTTCTACTCGTAATAGCGGTTGTCGGCGCTCGTTTCTGGTTCAACGCCAAAGCGCCTTTAAATCCTGCGCCGGCAATGCCTGCTGTGGCAAAAACAAATACACCGACAGCGCTGGAGTTCTTGGCGAGCGAAGTGGTGACCACCGAACCGACTGAGCTGCGACAAATGATGCAGCTGACGGGCACACTGCGCGCCGTTGATCAGGTGACGATGAAAGCGAAGGTTGCAGCTGAAGTACGCGCAGTGATGGTGCGCGAGGGTGAAGCAGTGGCCGCCGGCCAAATCGTGGTGAAGTTGGATACTGGAGAGTATGACGCCCGGGTTTCACAAGCGCGCGGCAATCTCAACAACGCGCGCGCACAGCTGGAGATCGCCACCAAGACACGCGACAATAATCTGGCGCTGGTTGAGAAGGGTTTCATCTCGAAAAATGCACTTGATAATTCTGCGAGCCAATACGCTGCTGCCAAAGCGAGTGTGGACGCAGCCCAAGGCGCACTAGATATTGTTCTGAAATCACTGAACGATACCGTCAGCCGCTCGCCAATTTCAGGTCTGGTGTCGGTGCGCCATGTGCAGCCTGGCGAAAAAGTATCGATTGATTCCCGATTAATTGAAATCGTGAATCTGCAAAAACTTGAACTAGAGGCCGCGGTACCCAGCAGCGAAATCGCGCGGGTCGCGATTGGTCAGAAAGTAGAGCTATCTGTCGAGGGCTTGTCACAGCACTTCGACGGCAAAGTCGTGCGCATCAATCCATCCACGCAAGCAGGGTCCCGCTCCGTCCCTGTCTATGTGCAGGTTACCAATCCCCAAAATTTACTGCGAGTCGGCATGTTCGCTGAGGGTCGCTTACTCCTGAGTAGTAAATCGGGGGTCATGGCACTGCCACAAAGCGCAGTGCGTAAGGTAAATGACAGCAGCTTCGTATTCGCTATCGTGAATAACAAAATCGAGCGCGTGCCCGTCACGATTGGCAGCACCGGTCTGGTAGGCGACGATCACCATATAGAGATCACTAGCGGGCTGGAATTCGGTGCGCAAGTGATTCGCGCCGATATGGGCAATCTCACGCCGGGCACACCTGTGCGCGTCAACGGAACACCTAAGCGCTAAAGCGACCGAGCCTAACGATCATGTGGTTTACGCGAATAAGTATCGGCAACCCCGTCCTAGCGACGATGATGATGCTCGCCTTCGTCGTGCTAGGTCTGTTTTCTTATCAGCGGCTGCGGGTCGACCAGTTCCCGGACATCACCTTCCCCGTAGTGGTGGTGCAGACCGAATATCCGGGTGCTGCACCAGAGACTGTCGAGTCGGATGTCACTCGCAAGGTGGAAGAAGCAGTCAACACGATCAATGGCATTAATGCACTGACCTCACGCTCTTACGAAGGTCTGTCGGTCGTGATCATCGAGTTCAAATTGACCATCGATCCGGCACAGGGTGCACAGGATGTACGCGAAAAGGTCGCCATTATCAAAGCAGCTTTCCGAAAGGAAGTGAAAGAGCCGCGCGTAACACGCTACGACCCGGCCGATCGGCCAATCTTTTCGCTTGCAGTGAGCAATATGCCGGACAAGGGTAACTACAGCATGCGCGAACTGACCAGCGTCGCCGACGAACTGGTCAAGAAACGGCTAGAGAATGTGCGCGGCGTTGGCTCGGTGACGCTGGTGGGTGGGGTCAAGCGCGAGATTCAGATCTACCTGAAACCCGCTGCGATGGAAGCGCTGGGCGTCAGCGTCGATCAGGTCATGCAGGCGGTTCGTAACGAGAATCAAGAGTTGCCTGCCGGTTCAGTCCGTACCTCGACCAACGAACAGATGGTGCAAGTACAGGGCAGGATTAAGCGGCCGGAAGATTTTGAACGCATCGTCGTTGCCCGTCGCGGTGGTCAATCTATCTTGCTGGGACAAGTTGCGTCGGTCGTCGATAGCCAACATGAACAGGAAAACCTGGCACGCTATAACGGCCAACGCATTCTCGCACTCGACATTCTCAAAGCGCAGGGTCAGAACACGATCGAGGTGGTCGACAATCTGAAAAAATCCATGGCCGAGCTGCAAGCAACCCTGGATCAACTGCATCCCGGCATGAAGCTCGAGATGGTGAAAGATGGCTCGCGTCAGATCCGGGTCGGCGTCGAAAATGTCCGACGAACACTGATCGAAGGTGCCTTGCTGACCATCCTGATTGTGTTCCTATTCCTGAACTCCTGGCGCTCGACGGTCATTACCGGACTCACTCTACCGGTATCGCTGATCGGTACCTTCCTGTTCATGGATATGTTCGGCTTTACGATCAACATGATCACGCTGATGGCGCTATCACTGTGCGTCGGTCTGCTGATTGATGACGCGATTGTGGTTCGCGAGAATATCGTCCGTCACGCTGGCATGCGGGTGAATGGTCGTTACAAAGGTGCGCGCGAAGCTGCGCTGGAAGGCACCGCAGAAATCGGACTGGCAGTGCTGGCCACTACGCTGTCGATCGTCGCGGTATTTCTGCCGGTCGGTTTCATGGGCGGCATCATCGGCCGCTTCTTCCATCAGTTCGGTGTGACGGTCGCGGCAGCGGTGCTGATCTCGATGTTTGTCTCGTTTACCCTGGATCCGATGCTGTCTTCGGTCTGGCATGATCCTGAGGCGCGGGGCGAGCATGCCAAGCGTGGCTGGTATGCCAATACCATCGGTCGCGTGTTGAATCAATTCGAGCGCCTAGTGAACTGGTTCTCCGATCAGTATCAACACGCGCTACAGTGGTCACTACGACATCGCATTGCTACGCTGGCGCTGGCTGTAGCCACCTTCTTCGGTGGCTTCCTGATTCCAGCCGCTGGGCTGATCGGCACCGAATTTGTGCCACAAGCCGATTACTCGGAAACTGGCGTCATTTTTTACACACCAGTCGGTTCTTCCTTAGAGTTCACCGAAAGTAAATCTCGCCAAGTCGAGAACGCGCTGCGCGAACTGCCTGAGGTCCGCGATCTGTACACCACCATCAATACCGGTACTGCACAAGGCAAGAACTATGCAACCGTATACGCTCGGCTGGTACCGCGCGCAGAACGCAAGCGGAGCACCAAGGAGTTGAACCAACCGCTGCGTGACAAGTTGGCAGGGATACCGGGCATTACCGTGACGCATGTCGGCGCACTGGACGGTGTTGGCGGAGATAACAAGCAGATCCGACTTTCGCTGCTGGGTCCCGATCTAAAGCAGCTTGGCAAGTTGTCGGAAGAAGCGACTGCGCGTATCCGTGCAATTCCGGGCGTGGTGGATCTGGAAACTAGCCTAAAACCCAGTAAGCCGACTATCTGGGTCGAGCCAAGGCGCGAATTGGCTGCCGAGTTGGGTGTCGGTGTCGCGCAGATGGGGGGAACATTGCGTCCCTTGCTTGGCGGTGAAATCGCCACCAGCTGGCGCGCGCCGAATGATGAGAATTACGACGTGTATGTACGCTTGCCACCGAGCGATCGCACCAATATCGCCGACCTGTCGCGGCTAATGTTAGCCAGCACGCAGATGAATAGTGATGGCTCTCCCAAGATGGTGCCGCTGCGGCAAGTCGCGGATATCACACCTGCTACTGGCGCGAACCAGATCAATCGCCGTGATCTGAACCGTGAAGTTGAACTATCAGCCAACGTGGTTGGGCGTTCGGCCGGACAGGTGAGTGCTGAAATAAAAACGACGCTGGAGCAGATGCAATTCTCGCCGGGCTATCGGTATCAAGTAGGCGGTGCCAGCAAGAATATGGCGGAATCATTCGGCTACGCACTTCAGGCGCTGCTGCTGGCGATTATTTTTATTTATATGATCCTTGCCTCACAGTTTGGCAGTTTCTTGCAACCGATTGCCATTATGTCGGCACTGCCGCTGACTCTGATTGGTGTGTTCTTATCGCTGATGTTTTTCCGATCGACGCTGAATCTATTCTCGATCATCGGCTTCGTCATGCTCATGGGTCTAGTCACGAAAAATGCAATTCTGCTGGTTGATTTCGCTAACCATGCACGTGGCTTGGGTATGGAGCGCGGCGCGGCTTTGCTGGAAGCGGCAAGAGTACGACTACGACCGATTTTGATGACGACGCTGGCGATGGTGTTCGGCATGGTGCCACTGGCGCTGGGGCTAGCTGAAGGCTCGGAACAACGCGCACCCATGGGTCAGGCGGTGATCGGTGGAATCATTACCTCGTCGATTCTGACCTTGGTGGTGGTACCGGTGATCTATACCTGGCTCGATGATTTCGCAGTATGGGCACGCAAACGCTTTGGCCCACCCGGAACCCATTCCTCTGGCGGCGATAGTGCATCAACAATCGGTACTGCACCCAGAAACAATGAACCCGTTTGATAAAATCCGACAATTTTTTGGCTCTGATTAACCACACCATGAAACTCGAACAAGCCCGTCACAACATGATCGAGCAGCAGATCCGCACCTGGGACGTGCTGGACCAAAGCGTGCTGCAAACTCTGGTCGATGTACGCCGTGAAGCCTTCGTGCCTGCGGCATATCAGAGCCTTGCTTTCGTTGATACCGAGATCCCACTACCTTGCGGTCAGCAGATGCTGTCGCCCAAGCTGGAAGCCCGCTTGCTGCAAGAGGCGGCGCTGCAGGATGACGAGTTGGTGGTGGAGATTGGCGCTGGCTCTGGCTACATGGCGGCGCTGCTGGCACGTCATGCGCGACATGTCGTGACGGTCGAAATTGAGCCGGAGTTAAAAACCCTCGCGCAAAATAATTTGCGCGCTTACGGCATCGAGAATGTGACCGTCGAGTTGGGTGACGGCGCGCGCGGCTGGCCGGGGCATGGCGCACTATCGGTGCCTTATGATGTGATCCTCTTGTCCGGCTCTGTACCGAACCTACCAGCCACGCTACTGAGCCAAGTAAAGATCGGTGGTCGGATCATTGCCGTCGTTGGTGAAGCGCCCGTCATGTCGGCGTGCCTGGTAACGCGTACCGCTGAAGATGCCTGGGATACTCAAAAGCTGTTCGAAACCAACATCACACCGCTGCGCAATGCCGAGCGGCCATCATCATTCAAGTTCTGACCTTGCGAGCAAGATCCCAGGCATCCGGTCATCAGCTCCGACCAATGGCACGGTCATTCATCTTAGGAAGTCGCATGCGTAAGACAAAACTTGGCGCACTCCTCTCGGTGGCATTGATGTCGAGTGCTGCCTCAGCCGCGGATCTGCTGCAGGCCTATCGTGATGCGCTGGTATACGACAGTCAGTTTTCTAGCGCCAAATTGCAACGTGATGCCGGCCGTGAGCGTCAGGTACAAGGACGCTCAGCGTTGTTACCCCAAGCGGGTTTTAATGCGCAAGTCGCGAGAGTGACTGGTGAAAGTACACTCCCGCCAGCGGGACCGCGAACACTTGACTACACCGATCAAAAATATGTACTTCAGCTAAAACAACCGCTTTACAACCTCGCTAGCCTAATCGCGTATGACCAGAGCAAGCTGCAGGTTGCAGCGAGTGAAGTTCAATTTGAACAATCCAGAATAGATCTCGCCCTGCGCGTTGCACAAGCTTACTTTGATATGTTGGCCGCACAAGATGCGATCGCCTTCATTCAGGCGCAGAAATTAGCGATCGCCGAGCAGCTGGCATCCGCCAAGCGTAACTTCGAAGTAGGTACCGCCACGATTACCGATACCCATGAGGCACAAGCTCGCTTCGATCTGGCGCAGGCACAAGAGATCGCTGCGCTCAATGATCTGGAGGTCAAGCGTAATCAACTCGCACTACTGACTGGATCTACGCCAGACGTTCTGCGTGGACTGGCGCTTGGCGTGAAATTGTCAGCACCCGAGCCATCAGCAGTCGAGCAATGGGTAAGCAGTGCCGAATCAGGGAACGTCGGCGTGGTCGCGCAAGGGCTGGCTGCAGAAATCGCCAAACTCGATATCCGTCGGGCTAGCGCAGGTCACCTGCCGACGGTCGATGCGGTAGCAAGTTACACCGACTCGAAAAGTGCGTTCTTAAGCTCCCCCTTCTCCAGCACCGTGACCAACATCGGCGTGCAATTGAATATCCCGATTTTTTCCGGCTACGCCACCAGCAGTCAGGTAACGCAGGCCGTTGCGCTGGAGGAGAAGGCGCGAGCAGATCTCGATACCGCGCGTCGCAGCGCAGCGCAAGGTGCTCGCACTGCTTATCTTGGCGTGCAAAGTGGTCTCTCTCAAGTGAGCGCACTGGAAGCGGCAGAACGATCCAGCCTGCTCGCACTGGAAGCGAACAAGCTGGGCTATGAGGTTGGGGTTCGAATCAATATCGACGTCCTAAATTCACAGCAGCAGCTGTACTCGACTCGACGTGATCTGGCAAAAGCACGCTATGACACGCTGGTCGCCGGTTTGAAGCTGAAAGCAGCGTCCGGCACCCTGTCAGAGGCTGATCTGGAAGCGATCAACGCGCTGCTCGAGGCGCGCTAAACGTACGGCGCTGAGGCGTCGCTGGTATTGACTTGTCAAGCAGTTCGGTTGGCGCCCAACCCTCTGCCGACTATTTTTTCTATGGTGCTAATAATCATGAATACAAACAAAACAGCACGCACACTCCTGATACCCGCTCTGCTGCTCGCTATCAGCAGCTGTGGAAAAAAAGACGAACCGAAAGCACCCGGCAATGCCGCACCGCCACCGCCAATGGTATCGGTGATTACGGTTGCGCCCGAGCAGGTCACGAATATCAGTGAACTACCCGGACGGGTTGAGGCAGTTCGTACCGCCGAGGTACGCGCGCGAGTCGGCGGTATCGTGCAGCGACGCCACTTCAATGAGGGCAGTGAGGTACGCGCCGGTCAGCCACTGTATCAACTGGATCCAGCGCCCTACATGGCGACCGTAGCCAGCGCGCAAGCCAGCGTTGGACAAGCGGAGGCCAATGTGACGCGCGCCGAAGCCAATCTCGCCCAAGCAACGACCAAGGTGAACCGCTACCGTAACTTGGTGGAGTCGAACGCCGTCAGTAAACAGGAATTTGATGATCTCAGTAGCGCACAGAAGCTAGCTGCCGCCGATGTCAGCGCTGCGCGGGCGGCTGTCGATACCGCGCGCGCCGCACTCGATACTGCGAAACTGAATTTGTCGTGGGCGAACGTGTCAGCCCCGATTTCGGGACGTATCGGCCGCACGCTGATCACCGAGGGCGCACTGGTAACGGCGAATGATACCCACGCACTCGCCGTCATTCAGCAACTGGATCCCATCTACATCACGCTAAGCCAGTCATCGGTCGAGATGGCACGACTACGCGAGATCATGACGCAGTCTGGTCGGAATGGCGTGAAAGCCAAACTGACCCTCGTAATGGAAGATGGTCGTCCCTATCCACAACCGGGACAATTGCTGTTCTCGGAAGCTGTGGTCGACCCACAGTCCAGCTCGGTGATCCTGCGCGCGCAATTTCCAAACCCGCAGCGCACGCTGCTGCCGGGTATGTATGTGCGCGTGCGTGTTGAGCAGGGCGTCCGTCCCGGCACCATCACCGTACCGCAACAAGCTGTCATGAGGACTGCGGATGGTTCGATGGTGATGACGGTCGATGCGGAAGGCAAAGTCGCGCCGCGACCTGTTAAGACCGATGGTGCTTATGGCAGCAACTGGATCATCGGCTCCGGCTTGAAAGCAGGGGACACCGTGATCGTTGAGGGCCTGCAGAAAGTGAAACCGGGCGCACCCGTCAAACCACTGCCATGGACGCCCGCTGGCGCTCCCGCCGCACCTGGCTCACCTGCCGCCGGCGCGATGCCACCAGCAGCAGGACCAGCAGCCGCTGCCGCACCGAACGCCACGCCTACCAAAGAATAAGGAGGCCGTTCTATGGCCAAGTTTTTCATCGACCGCCCGGTTTTCGCATGGGTGATCGCACTATTTATTCTGCTTGCCGGCATTCTGTCGATCCCTAAATTACCGATCTCGCAGTATCCGGTGATCGCGCCACCGACCGTGATCGTGAATGCGATTTACCCCGGCGCCTCTGCGCAAACGGTCGACGAGAGCGTTACCAGCTTGATCGAGCAGGAGATGAACGGCGCAGAAAACATGCTGTACATCGAATCGCAGAGCCAATCGGATGGTGGCTCACAGGTATCAGTCACTTTCAAAACCGGCACCAACCCTGAGCTCGCCGCAGTCGATGTACAAAACCGTCTGAAACGTATTGAGGCACGACTGCCACAGGCCGTGGTGCAGCAAGGTGTGACGATTACGCGCGCACGAAGCAATTTGCTGATGTTCGTGAACCTGCGCGCGACGAGTGATTCGGTGACACCCGTTGCACTGGGCGACTATATCGCCCGCAATATTCTGAACGAGGTCAAACGGATTCCCGGTGTGGGTGTTGCCCAGCTATTCGGCACTGAACGCGCAATGCGGGTTTGGATTGACCCGGACAAACTGGTGGGCTTCAAGCTAACCCCGAGTGATGTGGTGGCCGCGATCAAGGCGCAGAATGCACAGTTTTCCGCCGGTGTGCTTGGTGATCTGCCGGCGCCTGAGTCACAGCGAATCGCGACCTCGATTGTGATCACGGGTCAACTTTCAACGCCGGAAGAATTCGGTAATGTCGTGCTTCGCGCACAACCTGGTGGCGCGACGGTTCGGATTCGCGATATTGGTCGTATCGAAGTCGCTGGACAATCGTACGGCTTTGCGGCGCGGCTGAATGGCAAGCCGATCGCAGCGATTGGTATTCAGTTGACCCCGACCGCCAATGCGCTCGAGACCGCGCGACTAGTACGCGAAAAAATGGCGGAGTTGGAGAAATTCTTCCCGCCCGGTATCGAATATGTGATCCCTTATGACACCTCGCTGTTCATCAAGATCTCAATTGAAGAAGTCGTGAAGACACTCATCGAGGCGGTGATCCTAGTTTTCTTGGTAATGCTTCTATTCTTGCAGAGTTTGCGCTACACGATTATCCCGGCGATTGTGGTGCCGGTATCGCTGATGGGCACCTTTGCAATGATGGCCATGTTTGGCTACTCCATTAATGTGCTGACCATGTTCGGCATGGTGTTGGCGATTGGTATTTTGGTGGATGATGCGATTGTGGTGGTCGAGAATGTCGAGCGGATCATGAGCGAAGAGCATCTGTCTCCGCGTGACGCAACGATCAAGGCGATGGGGCAAATCACCGGCGCGATTATCGGGATTACGCTGGTGCTGATCGCCGTATTCATACCCATGGCATTCTTCACCGGATCTGTTGGTGCGATTTACCGTCAGTTCTCGATGTCGATGGTCGCATCGATGGTGTTCTCGGCCATCATGGCGTTAACGCTCACCCCAGCGCTTTGTGCCACGCTGCTGAAACCAATTCCGCCCGGTCATCATGAACGCCAAGGGTTTTTCGGTGCGTTCAACCGATTGTTCCGCCGCACCTCCGACCGATACACCAGCTGGGTGTCGCGCATGCTAAAGACGACCGGTCGCTATATGGTGATCTACGGCGTGATCGTTGCTGCGGTCGCGCTGCTCGCAGTACGTATGCCGACCTCATTCTTGCCAGCAGAAGATCAGGGTTACCTGCTGGCGAACGTGCAGCTGCCACCGGGTGCATCGACTGCGCGTACGCTATCCGTCATGGAACAAGCTGAGCAGTACTTCCTGAAAGAGCCCGGCGTGCAAGGCATTGTGTCGGTACTCGGCTACTCCTTCTCCGGTAACGGCCAGAATGGCGGCTTGCTGTTCGTACCACTCAAAGATTGGAAAGAGCGCGAGAAGCCCGAGCTGAGTTCAGAAGCCATCGCGAAAAAAGCAATGATGCTGATGGCGATTATTCGCGATGCGATTGTGTTCACCGTCAATCCACCTGCTATTCGGGAGCTAGGTAACGCGACTGGTTTTTCCTTACGCCTGCAAGACCGCGCTGGTCTCGGTCATGACGCGCTACTGGCCGCGCGTAATCAGTTGCTCGGCATGATGAGCAAAAGTGAAGTGATCAAGAGTGCCCGCCCTGAGGGTATGGAAGACTCGCCACAGCTTCGTCTCGATATCGATCGCGACAAAGCGAATGCGCTGGGACTATCGCTCACTGATATCAACGCCACGCTGTCGGGCACCTTTGGCTCCATCTATGTGAATGACTTTCCGAACCTCGGACGACAGCAGCGCGTGATCGTACAGGCTGTCCCTGAAAAGCGCTTGATGCCGGAAGATCTGGAAAAAATCTTCGTACGGAATAGCCAAGGCACGATGGTGCCGTTCTCGGCCTTCAGTAGCAGCAAATGGGTCAATGGTCCGGTGCAACTAGTACGCTTTAACGGCTATCCCGCCATGAAAATTCAAGGCGATGCAGCACCGGGCAAGTCGTCAGGCGATGCGCTGGTCGAAGTCGAGCGTCTGGTAGCACAACTACCGCAAGGCATAGGGTATGAATGGGCCGGTCAGTCGCTGGAAGAGAAAGCGGCCGGCTCCACTGCTACCCTGTTATTTGCGCTAGCGCTGCTGTCGGTGTTTCTGGTTCTGGCCGCGCTTTATGAAAGCACCACTATCCCGATTGCGGTATTGCTGGTGGTGCCGCTCGGTGTATTAGGTGCTGTCGCATTCACCATGCTGCGTGGCATGCCAAATGATGTTTATTTCAAGGTCGGGCTGATCGCCATTATTGGTCTCTCTGCGAAAAACGCGATTCTGATTATCGAGTTTGCCAAAGACTTGCAAGCAACCGGTATGGATCTGGTAGAGGCCACCCTGAAAGCTGTGCGCTTGCGTTTCAGGCCGATCATCATGACCTCGTTTGCCTTCATTCTTGGCGTGCTGCCGCTGGTGATCGCAACCGGTGCCGGTTCCGCCAGCCAGCGCGCTATCGGCACCGGTGTGATGGGTGGGATGATCGCCGCAACCGTATTGGCGGTGTTCTTCGTACCGGTATTCTTCATCGTCGTGCGTAGCATCTTCAAAGGTAATGAACGCCAGCGCAAACTGTATGCAGCGCATCTGGAAGATGCAAGCAAGGAGCCGTAAATGAAAAAATGTCTGCTATACCCGACGCTAACCGGCGCACTACTGACACTGGCGGGTTGCCAGATCTTGCCTAATTTTGTCTCTCCCAAGGCACCGATTCCGGAAAAATTCGCAACACCCATCAATGAGGCGCCGAGCGCCGTCGATATTGGTTGGCGTGAGTTTTTTCAGAATGCTGAGCTACAGCAAGTCATCGAGCAAGCACTGGCCAATAACCGCGATCTGAAAGCCACCGCGCTCCGCATCGAAGAAGCACGTGCTCTGTACGGTATTCAGCGTGCTGACCAGCTACCTACGGTAAATGCCACGGCGGGGGGCATCAATACCCGCGCCCTGCTCGGCGCTAATCGGGTCGAGTACACCTCGTACCAAGTTGGTCTTGGTATGACCGCATTCGAGCTGGATTTCTTCGGTCGGGTGAAAAATCTTTCTGAAGCCGCGCTGTCGCAGTTCTTCGCCACCGAACAAGCAAGGCGTGCTGCACAAATCGCCTTAGTGGGTGAGGTAGCGAAAGTGTGGCTGAATGAGCGCGCGCTTGCAGAACAACTGCAAATCGCAGAGCGCACCTCGAAGGCCCGCCAGACCTCTTATGATCTGGTCAAGCAGCGCTTCGATGCCGGCATTTCCAATGCGCTTGAAGTTCGACAAAGCGAAACCCTGGTGCAATCCGCATCCGCTGCTGTGCTTGCGCTGCGTCGGCAGCATGCGCAGAGTATGAACGCTCTGGGATTGCTGGTAGGTAGCGGCGGCAAACTGCCCGAGCAACAAGCCTTGCTTTCCGAACAAGCGATCACGGCAGATATCAACGCTGGCTTGACCTCTGATCTGCTGGAGCAACGTCCGGATATTCGCGCAGCCGAGCAAGTACTGCGCGCGAATCAAGCGAATATCGCTGCGGCGCGAGCGGCGTTTTTTCCGCGCATCTCGCTGACCGCCGGTGTTGGCCTGGCCAGCTCGTCGCTGAGCAATTTGTTTGATGGCGGCGCCGGCGTCTGGAACTTTACCCCTGCGCTCACGCTCCCGATATTTGATAACGGACGCAATCAGGCTAACCTCGATCTCGCAACGGTGCGCGCCAATATTGCCGTAGCTAATTACGAGAAGACGATTCAAATCGCCTTTCGTGAAGTTGCCGATGCGCTCGATGCCCGCGCTACGCTAGCTAGTGAAATCACTGCTCAGCAAGCGATGCGTGATGCACAAGCTGCCCGGCTGGAGCTGGCGCAAGTTCGGTACAAGAACGGCGTGGCGAACTATCTCGATGTGCTTGATGCTGAACGCGAGCTGTATAGCGCCGAGCAGACACTGCTATCAACTCGCCTACTGAAGCTGACGAATGCGGTCGATCTGTATCGCTCGCTAGGGGGCGGCCTGAATGAGGTGAGGGCGCAGTAAATCGAGCGTCTTATGCGTCGCTCCACCCTCACTGTCTGCAAAACCCTTTGCCGCCTGCGACATATTCTGCAGGCGACTTCGATCTAGCAGCAGCTCAAAACCTAGACTGAAAATCTGTACAGCGTCATAGACGCGTATGGCAGCTCCCTGCGTGATGGCTTGTTCGCTAGCTTGAGCAAAATTGTAGGTATGCGGTCCGAGCAGTACTGGCTTGCCGCAAGCACAAGCCTCGATCAGATTCTGCCCACCTGTCGGTAACAGGCTACCGCCGATAAACGCCAGATCACAGGCGGCGTAATACGCGAACATTTCGCCCATAGTGTCGCCCACCAGCAGCTGCGTATCGGCTGGCACCGCTGCACCTCGTAGCTGCGACTTGCGAACTACACGCAAGCCCTGATCTTCGAACAGTCTGACGACTTCTGCGAATCGCTGCGGGTGACGCGGCACGATCATCAGCAACAGATCCGATGGCAGCGTTGCTTTCATGTAGCCAGTCAATAACAAGGCTTCTTCACCTTCGCGTGTACTGGCACATAGCAATACCGGACGATCGCCGATTTGCTGACGAAGTGTTTCGCCGACAGCGATCATCGCCGCGGGTACGGTGACATCGAATTTGAGATTGCCCGTGACTTGAACATCACGCACACCCATCGTTTTCAATCGCTGCGCGTCGGCATCACTTTGTGCAGCAACGAGCGAGAGTTGCGCTGCGGCGCGACCCAGCAACCCTGCAAAGCGCTGCCCACGCCGCAAGGATCGCTCGGAGAGGCGGGCGTTGACCAGCGTAACCGGCACATCAGCCGCCTTGCATGCTTGAATCAATGCTGGCCAGACTTCGGTCTCCATCAGCACGCATAGGCGCGGAAGAAAGTGCTTCAGGAAACGCGCCATCATCGATAGCGTGTCATAGGGCAGATAGGCTTGTATTAAGCGAGGCTCATTGCCAAACAATGCCTTGCCAGCAGCGCGCCCCGTCGGCGTCATATGGGTCAGCAGTATTTGATGATCAGGGTATCTAGACAGCAGCGCGCGCAGCAACGGCTCAGCTGCGCGTGTCTCACCCACCGAGACTGCATGGACCCAGATCAGCGGCGCTGACGGCCGAACCGAATAGAAAGCAAAGCGCTCTGCCAGGTGCTGAAGATACGCCGGCTCACGCCGGCTGCGCCAAAGCAGACGTAGCGCCGCAAATGGCAGCAAACACCACCAGAACAGTGAATAAAAACGAAGCGAACCTGTCATCAAGATCGATTAGAAAGGTAGTTGCGCTTCTGGCTTGATGCGCGTTATGGCATCACCGATCGCGCGCTGTATGCGTAGTAGCGCAGCGTCATTCTCCGCCTCGAAGCGCAACACAAGTACTGGCGTGGTATTCGAGGCTCTGCATAAGCCAAAGCCATCCGGGTACTCGACGCGCACACCATCAATGGTGATTACCTGCGATGCGCCCGGCCACTGTGCCTCGGCCTGCATGCGCGCTACCAAGGCGTGGTTCTCCCCCTCGGCCAGCGCCACATTGAGTTCAGGCGTGGACTTCGACTGGGGCAAGGCATTCAAGGTTTGCGTGATGTCTTGCATACGGCTAGCCAGCTCAAGCAGACGGGCACCGGCATACAAACCATCATCAAAACCGAACCAGCGATCTTTGAAAAACAAGTGTCCACTCATTTCACCGCCAAACGGTGCGCCAGTCTCACGCATTCTTGCTTTCACCAGTGAGTGGCCAGTTTGGCACATCAGCGGCTTACCCCCCGCTGAACTAACCCAGGGTGCGATGTGCCGTGTACATTTCACGTCATACAAGATAGCGCCACCCGGGTGCCGAGTCAGTACGTCTTGTGCGAACAACATGAGCTGCCGATCAGGGAAAATCACTTGCCCATCTTTGGTCACGACACCCAGGCGATCACCATCACCATCGAAAGCTAGACCGATTTCTGCATCACCTTCGGCTAGTACATGAATCAAATCTTGCAGATTTTCCAGATGCGCCGGGTCGGGATGATGGTTAGGGAAATTTCCATCCACTTCGCAGTACAGCTCTGTCACCTCGCAACCGAGTGCGCGATAGAGATCGCCCGCAATACTGCCAGCCACGCCATTACCGCAATCAATCGCAATCTTCATCGGGCGCGCGAGCTTGACGTCTGACAGTATGCGCTCTAGGTAGGCATCGCGAATGCTGTGCTGGGTATACCCGCCCTGACCCGTGCTGAAATCTTGCGCCAAGATGCAGCGATATAGCGATTGAATCGCGTCGCCGTAGATCGCAGCTTGCGACAGCACCATCTTGAAGCCGTTGTAATCGGGTGGATTATGACTACCAGTAACCATGATGCCGCTCTTCGCAGCCAGCTGGTGGGTGGCGTAGTACAGCATCGGCGTCGCCACCATGCCGATATCAATCACGTTAATGCCGGCTGACTGTAAACCTGTTGCCAGCGCCGCCGATAACTCGGGCCCCGACAAGCGCCCATCACGACCAATCACGACGGTGCGCTCACCTGTTGCATGAACCGCAGTACCAAACGCGCGGCCGATCTGCTCTGCTATGGCTGCATCGAGTGTGCTGCCGAGCACACCACGAATATCGTAGGCTTTAAAAATGCCAGGGGTCAGTGTCGCTTTGCTCATATTGTGCTTACTTTTGAACTTTTCCGTTTAACTGATCAAGCCAGAGCGCATTTGTAGACACGTCTGCAGTGCGTCGTCCCAGGTCGGCAGATCGCCAAAGCTACGACGAAACTTATCGGTATTCAATATGGAGTTGTGGGGACGCTGTGCAGGTGTCGGATACTCGGCCGTGGTTATAGGACGCAGTTGTGGCTTGCGCTGCACGGAGGCATGCGAAAAAATCGCCTGCGCAAAACCGAACCAGCTGGTATGACCACCTGCACAGAGATGATAAATGCCTGACAGTGCCGCCAATTGTGCAGGTTCACCTGCATCACGAATAATGGCAGACGTCGCATCCGCAATAGTAAGCGCCCAGGTCGGCGCGCCAATCTGATCATCCACAATCGCAAGCGAATCGCGAGATTCGGCCAGCTTCAACATGATCAGCAAGAAATTCTTCCCGTGTAAACCGTACACCCAGCTGGTTCGAAGAATCAGGTGAGTGCCACCGACATCGGTGATCGCTTGCTCGCCCGCCAGTTTGCTATGCCCATAGACAGACAGCGGGGCAGTCGCATCATCCTCCATCCATGCGCCCTGCTTGCCACCGTCAAACACATAATCGGTTGAGTAATGAATCAGTGCAGCACCAAGCCGCTCACTCTCCTCTGCCATCACTCGAGGCGCCACGGCATTGATCTGAAATGCCATCGCCTGATCTGATTCGGCTGCATCGACCGCTGTGTAAGCAGCCGCATTGATCACGATCTGGGGCTGTAATTCACGCAAAGTAGTACGGATCGCATCGGGATTAGTCAGATCAAGTTGCGCACGATCCAAGGCAATCAACTCGCCCAGCCCCTGCAGCGATTGCGTGAGCGCGGCACCCACCTGACCGCTGCGGCCAAGCACCAGTATTCTCATTCGAAGGTCTCGGCCTGCGCCAATGGCGTGCCGGCTTTGTCTTTGGCAGACAGCAAGGGCTCGCCTTGCAGGGGCCAGGGAATCGCAAGTGCCGCGTCATTCCACAGGACCGAGCGCTCGTGCTCCGGCGCGTAGTAGTCGGTGGTCTTATAAACGAAGTCGGCAGATTCACTCGTCACTAGAAAGCCATGTGCAAAACCCGGCGGAATCCATAACTGCCGATGATTGTCCGCAGAAAGTGTGGCGTACACCGACTTGCCAAATGTCGGCGATGAGCGGCGCATGTCGATACAAACATCGAACACCTCGCCAGCAATCACGCGCACTAACTTACCTTGCGGCTGATGAATCTGATAATGCAAACCGCGCAAAACGCCGCGCGCCGAGCGCGAGTGATTATCTTGTACGAAATTGGGTGCAAACCCGGTGAGCTGCTCAAACTGTCGCTGATTGAAGCTCTCGAAGAAGAAGCCTCGCGTATCGCCAAAGACCTTGGGCTCGATAATCAGGACATCCGGTATATCGGTACGAATGATCTTCATGAATCAGAACACTTTTTCGTGCAACAGGCGTAGCAGATACTGGCCATAGGCATTTTTCTTCATCGGTTCGGCTAGCTTTTCAAGCTGGGCGGCATCGATATAGCACTTGCGAAAAGCGACTTCTTCCGGACAGGCCACCTTCAAGCCTTGGCGCTTTTCTAGTGTGGCGATGAACTGACTGGCGTCGAGCAGTGATTCATGGGTACCAGTATCGAGCCAAGCCATACCGCGCCCCATCACCTCCACCTGCAATTGGTTTTGCTCGAGGTAAATGCGATTGACATCGGTGATCTCCAATTCGCCACGCCCAGAAGGCTTGATCGAAGCTGCGATATCACAAACCTGTGTGTCGTAAAAATACAGGCCGGTAACGGCATAATTGGATTTGGGTTGCGCTGGCTTTTCTTCAATACTGATGGCGCGTCGCTGATCGTCAAATGCCACGACACCATAACGTTCCGGATCCGTCACGTGGTACGCGAACACCGTAGAACCCGAGTCCCGACGATTAGCTGCAGTTAGTTTGGCATCCAGCTCGTGGCCGTAGTAGAGGTTATCGCCGAGGATCAGCGCTGAGGGCTGCTGGCCGACAAATTCGCGCCCGATGATGAAGGCTTGCGCCAATCCATCAGGTGAAGGCTGGACGGCGTAGCGCAAATTCAAGCCCCACTGACTCCCATCACCGAGCAGATGCTCGAAGCGCGGCGTGTCCTGCGGTGTCGAGATCAGCAAAATATCACGCATACCAGCCAGCATCAGCGTGGTCAGCGGGTAATAAATCATTGGCTTGTCGTACACCGGCAGCAGCTGTTTTGATACCGCCATGGTGGCCGGATATAGCCGTGTGCCGGAGCCACCGGCAAGAATAATGCCGCGTCGGCTCATCGCTGTGTCTCCTGACGCTGTTCGTAGTTTTTCGTCATCCACTGTTGGTACTCGCCCGATTGCACCTTGCGCACCCAATCCTGATGATCGAGATACCACTGCACTGTTTTTCGCATACCACTCTCGAAAGTCTCCTGTGGCCGCCAGTCAAGTTCACGCTCGATTTTGCGCGCATCGATGGCATAACGGCGATCATGCCCGGGCCGGTCAGTGACGAATTGGATTTGTTCTTTATAGGACTGCGTAGCCGGCTTCAGTTCATCGAGCAAGCTACACAAGGTATGCACCACATCGAGGTTTGCCTTCTCATTCCAACCTCCGATGTTATAGGTTTCGCCGAGTTGACCGGCTTCCAACACGCGGCGTAGTGCAGCACAGTGATCGCCAACATATAACCAGTCACGTACCTGCTGCCCATCGCCATAAATCGGCAGAGGCTTGCCAGCAAGCGCGTTAGCAATGATCAGCGGTATCAACTTCTCCGGGAATTGCAGCGGGCCATAATTGTTGGAGCAGTTACCGGTGACGACCGGTAATCCGTAGGTATGGTGCCAGGCACGGACCAAATGGTCGCTGGCCGCTTTCGATGCCGAGTAGGGACTGTTGGGTGCGTAGGGTGTGGTTTCTGAAAACGCTGGATCGGTTGGCGACAAGCTGCCGAACACTTCATCCGTCGACACATGCAAAAATCGGAAATGCGCCTTGCCCGACTCGTCCAGCGTACTCAAATGAGCGCGAGCCGCCTCCAATAGGCTGAAGGTACCATCGACATTAGTACGAATGAAATCGCCGGGTCCGTGGATGGAGCGATCAACATGACTCTCGGCGGCAAAATGAACAATAGCGCGTGGCTGGTACTTGTCCAAGAGCGAAGACACCAGCGCGCGGTCACAAATATCACCGTGCACGAATACATGCCGCGTATCGCCCTGCAGGCTGCTGAGGTTATCCGGGTTACCAGCGTAGGTCAGCTTGTCAAGATTGATGACGGGCTCATCACTAGTCGCCAGCCAATCCAGCACAAAGTTGGCGCCGATGAAGCCAGCGCCACCAGTCACGAGAATCATGGGTATCCTTGCAAGTTCGCTAATGCAGCGAGGATCAGAGCAGCCGCTATTTTACGTGAGTAGCTACAGCTGAATACAATTACTACAATGCTTGTTTACCCGATTTCGCTGGATTTTTGAGGGATATGGAGACATTTGCAATTGGTGATGTACAAGGCTGTGCCGATGAATTGCAGCATCTGCTGGCAAGGATAGACACCATGTCGCCGGGTGCTCGGATCGTGTTCGTTGGCGATCTGGTGAATCGTGGCCCCGCATCGCTGCAAATACTACGCTGGGTAAAGGCGATGGGACCACGCGCGCGTACCGTCCTCGGCAACCATGATCTGCACTTGCTAGCCGCAGCACACGGCGTGCGCGCACCGGCGCCCAGCGATACGATCGACGAGATCCTCACTGCACCTGATCGCGACGAACTCCTGGACTGGCTGCGCCATCAGCCCTTGGCGCTGATGGCCGATGGCTGGCTGGTGGTGCATGCAGGCGTCCTGCCGAACTGGCATGTGACACAAGTCTTGGCGCTGGCGGCTGAAGTCGAGACACGCTTGCAGTCGGCCAACTGGATTGATTTCCTGCGTGCGATGTATGGCAATCAACCCGCACGTTGGTCGGATTCGCTGCAGGGTAATGAACGCCTGCGTTGCATCGTCAATGCGTTAACACGACTAAGATTTTGCAGCGCAGAGGGTGAGATGGAATTCGCCACCAAGGAGGGGCCGGGTGCGCCGCCCGCCGGCTTTTTGCCGTGGTTCGATGTGCCGGGCCGACTGACCGCCGATGTGCCCGTACTGTTCGGCCACTGGTCAACGCTGGGTATCTTGCGGCGTGAAAATTTGTTTGGTCTGGACAGTGGCTGCGTATGGGGCGGCAAGCTTAGTGCGCTGAAGCTTTCGGATAGTGCCTTGGTACAAGTGGATTGTCCGCGTCATCAAGTGCCGGGCTAGGTAGAAGCACGCCGCCAATAGCGTCATGCGCCGTCTTGGCCAACTCACGCCGATGCGCACCCGTAGTCGGTATGGATGGTAATCGGATCAATTCAGCTGTCATGCCGCCGCTGTTCATGATCGCAATCACGCTTTGCACGAAACTCATCTCGCCGACAAAATCGGCAGCGTCGTGCAGACCACCCCCCGCATCGACATAGCGAATCGCATACGGCTGCACTGGCACCTCAGCTTCGATGGCGGCTTCAAACAAGTTGGCGTGAAAGGGCAGTACCGAACCTTGTGGCGCCGTAGTACCTTCGGGGAAGAACGCAACGCGCTCGCCATCATGAATACTTTTTACCAGCTCCTCGTAGATCCGCCTCACATCACGCGCACGACCTCGGGCGATGAAGATAGTACCGGTGTGCTCACATAACCAGCCAATCAACGGCCAGCTGCGGATATCCGATTTCGCCACAAACCGGCAGCTGTGCAGCGTATTGATGACGAAAATATCGAGCCAGGAAATATGGTTACAGATAATCAGGGCGGGTGATGCCGGCATACTTTGCAGTGTTTCATCGAAACGCATGCGGACACCACAGATCGTGACGAGTTGACGCGACCAACGCTGCACCCGGCGCTCGCGGCCGACTGCACCCAGAAAAGGAAACAGTAGCGCTACTTTGCCAAGACCGACCAGCAAATGCAGGACCAAGCGCGCCAATCGCCAGTACTTCATGACATGCCTGACATAATCAGCGGCTAAAGGCGTGACGGCCCGAGACGATCGTGTGTTTGACCTGACCCGACAATTCGTAGCCCAAAAATGGCGTGTGCTTGCCCTGACTGCGCAAGGCAGCAGGCTCCACTTTCCAGCGCACGGCTGGATCGAACACGCACACATCCGCAACACTGCCGACCGATAAGCTACCGGCCTCGATACCCGCAATACGCGCCGCATCACAGGTAATACGTGCGATCGCACCACCGAGGCTAGCACCGCTGCTCTCACCTTCCTCTACCCACTTGAGCGCGAGCGACAACAACAACTCAAGCCCGGTAGCGCCTGGCGACGCCTCGCCGAATGGCAGCAATTTTTCTTCCTCATCCAGGGGCGTGTGGTCAGAGCAGATCGCATCGATCGTCCCATCGAGCAGCGCCGCACGGATAGCGTCACGGTCGCGCTGGCTACGCAAAGGCGGTGTAATGCGCGCATTCGGATCAAAAAACCCGATGTCATTGTCGGTCAGATGAATATGGTGTGCGCTCACATCGCAGGTCACTGGCAAACCCTCGGCACGCGCAGTACGCACCAGTGCAATGCCCGCTGCTGACGAGATTCGGCAGATATGTACGCGCGCTCCTGTGCTGCGCATCAATTCAAAGATCGTATGCAGCGCGACAGTCTCACTGGTGACGGGCACACCGGACAAGCCGAGCCGCGAGGCTAATGGGCCCGCATGTGCCACACCGCCTCGACCAAGATAGGGATCTTGCGGGCGCAACCAGACCGTGTAGCCAAACGTACTCGCGTATTGCATCGCACGCATCAGCACTGTGGTGTCCTGCACCGGCTCCTCCGCCTGCGCAAAACCGACACAACCAGCCTCGGTTAGCTCCGCCATTTCGGTGAGCTCCTTGCCTTTCAGGCCCACGGTCAAGGCACCTAGCGGATAGACATGCGACTGATTCAACAGGCGAGCGCGATGCACCAGCATCTCGACCAAGCCCGGTTCATCCAGCACAGGATCCGTATCGGGCGGGCATAACAAACTGGTCACCCCACCGGCGACTGCTGCATCCAACTCGGACTCGAGCGTGGCTTTGTATTCATACCCCGGCTCACGCAAACGCGCACTCAAATCAACCAAGCCGGGCGAAACGATCAAACCCGTGGCGTCGATGACGTGCTCAGCACGAAACCCTGCCGGCGCTTTGCCGATGGCAGCGATACGGCCGTCAGCAATATAGACATCCTGTACAGCGTCAATACCGTTGGCCGGGTCGATAACGCGGCCGTGCTTGATCTCGATGTTCATGGTGGTGGTTATGCTCATCACGCGGACGCCAGCATGCTCATGACGGCCATTCTTACCGCGATGCCGAAAGTGACCTGTGGCAGGATTACTGCCTGCGCACCATCCGCTACCGCAGAGTCGATTTCCACACCGCGATTCATCGGACCCGGATGCATCACGATGGCGTCGGGTTTGGCGAGCGCGAGTCGTTCGGGTGTCAGGCCATAACTCTTGAAATATTCTTGTGCCGAGGGAAGCAAGGCACCCGTCATGCGCTCGTTCTGCAGCCGCAGCATGATGATGACGTCGACGTCCTTCAAACCCTCATTCATGTCGTTGAAAACGCGCAAACCCATCTGCTCCAGCGCTGCAGGGAGCAGCGTGCGCGGTCCGATAGCACGTACCTCGGGCACCCCCAGCGTAGTCAGCCCGTGAATATCCGAGCGCGCGACACGACTGTGCAGAATGTCACCCACAATCGCTACGGTCAGATTATGGAAATCTTTTTTGTAGTGCCGTATGGTGTACATGTCGAGCAGACCCTGGGTCGGGTGTGCGTGTCGACCATCGCCGGCATTCACCACATGCACATGGTCTTGACCGGTCTCGACCAGATGTTTGGCGATTAAGTAAGGTGCACCCGATTGCGCATGCCGTACGACAAACATATCCGCATGCATGGCCGACAGGTTATCGATCGTGTCGAGCAAGGACTCGCCTTTGCTGGCCGACGACGCCGAGATATTCAGGTTGATGACATCGGCCGATAAGCGCGTGGAGGCAATCTCGAAGGTTGTACGCGTGCGTGTACTATTTTCGAAAAACAGGTTGAACACGCTTTTGCCGCGCATCAGGGGTACTTTTTTCACCTCTCGATCACTGACGCTCACAAAAGAGGCGGCAGTATCCAGAATACGCGTGATGATGGCTGCTGGCAGCCCCTCCAGCGTGAGCAAGTGCTGCAGCTCGCCGTGTTTGTTCAGTTGCGGGTTATACATGCTCGATCGTCAGGTTGAAGCGCCCATCATCATCTTTATGAAGTACCAGTTGCTGCTGCTTGGTCAGTTTGACCGTGTGCGCCACAAAGTCGGCCGCCACCGGTAGCTCGCGATCACCGCGATCGACCAAGGCAGCGAGCATGACCTTCGCAGGGCGGCCATAGTCGAACAAGGTATTGATCGCTGCACGTGTCGTACGTCCGGTGTAGAGCACGTCATCCACTAACAAGATCGAGGCGCCCTCAACCTCGAAGGGAATCTGGCTGGGCTTGACCTCGGCGGACAAACCACGCTCGGCCACATCATCCCGGTAAAACGAGACATCGACATAGCCAATATCGGTACTGCCAAGGCGCCGCGCGATACGATCCGCCAGCCAGGCGCCACCGGAGTAGATGCCCACCACAGCGACCTCGCCTGCGCCGAGCAAACCAGACAGCACCTGCGCTTCCAATTGCGCGTACAAGGCTTCGGCGTCGAGTTCAGTTGAATTCATGTTGATCAAAATATTGTTGCAGGATCAGCGCCGCTGATCCGCTATCAATGTGCTCACCACGTCGCTGCGGTAGCACTGCTGAGCTGTACCGCTCGTCCACCAGTATCGCCGGGATAGCATACCGACCGTGCAGCTGATTTGCGAACCGTCGGCAGCGCACTGTCATCGCATGCTCGGCACCATCCGGGTGTAGCGGCAATCCAACCACCAGGGTCGAAGGCTGCCAAGCATCGACCAGCGTACCGATCGCAGCAAATTTCTCATCATTACTCGCCGCCTCAATCACTGGCAGCGGTGTAGCCTGCCGCAGCAGGGTGTTCCCCACTGCCACGCCAATTCGCTTCAAACCAAAATCAAATGCGATGATGGTACTCATGCATGGCCGGCTTCACCAGCCAGATCAGCGGGATCAAAGCCGAGCAAATGCATCGCTGCCGAGAAACGCTCTTCGATCGGCACATCAAACAGAATCGCCGGATCGGCTTTCACCGTCAGCCAGCCATTGCGCAAAATTTCTTCCTCGAGTTGACCCGCGCTCCAGCCTGCGCAACCAAGTGTGATGATCAGACGCTCCGGACCATTGCCCGCCGCCACCTGCTCCAGGACATCGCGTGAGGTGGTCAGCACCACATCATCGGACACCGCCAGCGATGAACTGTAACGCTCACGCGGTGCATGCAAGACAAAACCCCGCTCGACTTGCACGGGTCCGCCAAACAACACCGGCTTGCCGGAGGGCGACATGCCATCATGGGCGGCAATCTCAAGCGACAACTCAAGACGCTCGAACAACACCCCCATGGTCATGTCGGTCGGTCGGTTGATGATCATGCCGAGCGCGCCATCACTATTGTGCTCGCACAGGTAGACCACGGTGCCACCAAATACCGGGTCGAGCATGGACGGCATCGCGATCAGGAAATGATCGGCGAGCTGCAAATCAGGAAGGTTTGGAAAAAAATCGACGCGGCCCGCGCCTGGCGCGGTGGTCTTGGCGGAATGCGACTTGCCTTGCTTGGCCATGAGACGTATTTTAGCAGCATTACACGCCATCACCGCAGCACCGTTACACTGGCTGGCTTGGCGTTCAACTTCATACCCGACCATCTCATGACCACCTACGACCGCGCGCTCGTCTGGTTCCGCCGCGACCTGCGGAGCTTCGACCATGCAGCACTGCACCACGCGCTCGCCAGCGCCAAGCAGGTATTCTGCGTTTTCATTTTTGATAAGGACATCCTCGACCCGCTGCTGGCCTATGGCAGCCTGGACAGGCGGGTCGCTTTCATTCACGCCAGCCTGCGCGAATTGGATGCGGAACTCCAGCAGCACGGCGGCGGCCTGATCGTGAAGCATGCGCACGCGTGCGAGGCGATCCCGAAGTTGGCGCAAGAACTGAACATCGACGCCGTCTTCTGCAATCACGACTATGAGCCCTACGCTAGGCAGCGCGATCAAGACGTTGCCGATGCGCTCGCTCAGCAGCAGCGCCCGTTGTTCAGCTTCAAGGATCAGGTGATTTTCGAAAAAGACGAAGTACTGTCGCAGGTGGGTAATCCATTCTCGGTATTCACGCCGTACAAGAATGCCTGGCTGAAAAAATTCCAGCCCACCCCCGGTATGCTGGATAGTTCGCTCATACCGCACTGGCACGTACAACCTAAACCCGGGCAACTAGCACTACCCTCACCCAGCCCGGTGATGCCCTCGCTGACCGAGATGGGGTTCGAGGAGATCGACCTCAGCGCACAACATCTGCCCACCGGTATGCAAGGCGGGCAAATGCTGATGGATGATTTTCTGCCACGACTGTCGCGCTACGGAGAGGCGCGTGACTTTCCATCGATCAAAGGACCTTCCTATCTATCGGTGCACCTGCGCTTTGGTACGGTATCCATACGCGCACTGGCCAGACATGCAATGGATGCAATCCGGTCGGGCACCAGAGCCGATGGCGCCGCAGTCTGGTTAGCGGAGCTGATCTGGCGTGATTTTTATTTCATGATTCTGCATCACCACCCCAAGGTAGCGCAGGGCGCTGCATTCAAGCCAGAGTACGACCGGATTGCATGGGAAGAAGGCGCGCAAGCAGATGCGTTGTTCACGGCATGGTGCGAGGGTCGCACCGGCTACCCACTGGTCGATGCCGCCATGCTGCAACTGAATCGTAGCGGTTATATGCATAACCGTCTGCGCATGGTGACCGCTTGTTTCCTGATCAAGGATCTGGGTATTGACTGGCGACGCGGTGAAGCCTATTTCGCACAGAAGCTGAATGACTTTGACTTGTCGGCGAATAATGGTGGTTGGCAATGGGCCGCATCATCCGGTTGCGATGCGCAACCCTATTTCCGCATTTTCAATCCGATCACACAATCACAGAAATTTGACGCCGAAGGTAAATTCATCAAGCGCTACCTGCCGCAACTCGACAAGCTCGACGCAAAACACATTCATGCGCCATGGCTGGCGCCGAGCATGACGCTGGACATGGCGGGCGTCACGATTGGCAAGGATTATCCGGCACCGATCGTGGTACATGATGAAGCAAGGAAAAACACCCTGGCGCGCTACGCTGTCGTCAAAAAATCCTGAACCCAGCTAGTCTTCCACGCTCTCGGTCATGCCCTCGCTCATGATGTCGTGCTCAATCTGCGTCGATTGCTCATCTGCCAGCAGCTGGTTCAGCTGCGCAAGTAAGGTCTCTTCGCGGTAGGGCTTGCCCATGTAGGCGTTAGCACCAAGCTGCAAGGCGCGTTGGCGATGCCGATCGGCCATGCGCGACGTGATCATTACCACCGGTATGTCACGCCAGCGCTCGTCGTCGCGCAAGGTAGCAAGCAATTCGAAGCCATCCATGCGCGGCATCTCGATATCAAGCAGTATTAGCGCCGGTTGGGTATTTCGCACATATGCCAAGGCCTCGACACCATCTCGCGCCAACCCAACCGCATAACCGTGACGCTCCAGTAATCGCTGGCTGGCGCGCCGGACCGTCAGCGAATCATCCACCACCAGTACCATCGGTAATGGCCGCTCAGGGACTGAGGGCGGTGGCAACGGTACCGCTTCAGGCAAGCGGAAGGGGTGAAGGATGAGTGCGATCGCTCCGTCGGCCAGCACACTCGCGCCAGACAGGCTCGGCACCCGCGATAGCTGCGGCCCCGGGTGCTTGATGATCAGTTCGCGCTGACCTTCGATAGCATCTAGTTGCAAGGCGATAGTTTTGTCGCCATCGCTCACGATGGCGACAGGCACACGCCCTTTATTAACCGATGCAGCTGTATCACCCAAAGTTTGGCCAAGATGGCGTAGCGGCACTGATATATCTTGCCAATCGATCTGGTGCTGCTGACCGTCTGAGCGAATCTTTGCCGTGTCTATCTGCAGTGCTTGCTTGACCAGTGCCGCAGGCAGGCCAATGCGCCACTGACCAGCACGAACTAACACCACCATGACGCTGGTCAAGCCCACGGGTATTCGCAGCGTGAAACGACACCCCTGACCTGCTTCGCTCTCGACCTCGATCTGACCGCCCATCGCGTGCAACTCGGCACGGACTGCATCCATACCGATACCGCGGCCGGACAAGGTCGTCACCTCGGTCGCCGTGGACAAACCGGGTGCAAAAATCAGCTCGCTCAACGCGCGCTCATCGATATCGTCACCTGCTTGCAGCAGACCTGCTTCCAACGCACGTTGCCGAATCCTCTGCATGTCCAAGCCACGCCCATCATCTTGCACGATGAGTTGTAACTCGTTTCCTGTCATTGCTGCGCTAATCACCACCTGTCCAATCGATGCTTTAGCTACTAATTGCCGCTGCTGCACTTGCTCAATGCCATGGACGACAGCATTCCGTAGCAGATGCTCGAGCGGGCCCAGTAATCGATCGAGCAGCACACGCTCAATCTCGACCGAACCCTGACGAAGTACGAATGAAACCTCGCAACCGACTTCGCGTGCAGCCTGCTGCAGCACATGGCGTAGTCGCGCCTCAACAGAATGTAAAGGCTGAGCGCGCAGGGCTTGCAGCTCGGCTTGTTGTCGGCGCAAGTCCCTTAGCTGCTCAGCAGTCGCCGTAGTCAGCTGCTCCGACTGCACCGACCATTCACGCTGCGCACCGACGATATCGGTAATGCTTTCCGCCATCATTCGGGTCAGCTCATGCAGGCGGGTGTATCGATCAAACTCAAGCGGATCAAAGTCGGTTGCCGTCCCCTGACTCGAACGCGCCAATACACGTGACTCTGCTTCAATTTCCAACTCACGCAGCTGCGCGCGCAGCCTGCTGAGATCATCGGACATATCATCGAATGAACGCCGCTGCTCCTGCAGGATTTCTCGTAGTCGCGCATTACTGCGCCATAGCTCTGCGCTAGTATCGGCAAATTGAGCGAGTCGGTCGGCGCGTACCCGAAGCATCGGCAAATACTTTTCCGCTCGCATCTTCGGCGGCAGTGCTGAGCTACCCAATTTATCGGGCGGGGCTTCAAGCTCGGGCGGCGTGACTGATTTGGGGCTTGACGTAATGTCAGTCACCAACGACGCTTCACTACTCACATCGCCTTCAGTCGCGGAAGAAAATTCTGTGAGTGAGGCGTTTTCTGGGTACGAAGCCGTGGGCTGTGTCAACGCATACATCCAGAAATCTACCCGGCGTAGTAATTCTGCGGTGGCGTGTGTGATGTCACTCGATGACTGATGTAATAGTGCACTGACCTCAGCCTCGGCCTGATGAAATTCCGTACCTAGCGCATCCTGGCCAGCCATTCGCGCACTGCCCTTTAGGGTATGCAACACCCGAAGCAATTGCGCTGCTTGCGATCCGTCCTCGGGATGCTGTTCCCACTGTCGCAGAGCGTATTCAAGTTGCGGCAGCAAGTCTGCCGCCTCTAACTTGAAAAGCTCGTATAGCTCATCATGCTCATCATGCTCATCATGCTCATCATGCTCATCCGAGCGATTTGGTCCGGAGATGATCGGATTAGTCGCTGATACTGGCGGTGATGGTGATAGTGACGGCGTGTCTGCTGATATTGATGCTGGTAACTTTTCCGCACTACTCTCACCGGTAGCATGTACCGACGCGACTGGCTCGTTCAGCATAGGCGATGCATGATGAGCAGCATCCATGATTGCATCGTCCATTGCCTGATGACGGGTCGGCTCGATATCTTGTAGTGCGAATTGATCAGCAGCGAGATTAAGCGCCCGTTCTGCATGATTGGGCATCGGCGCCAACAAGTCATCACGAAGGCACTGCACTAATTCGGACGCTTCACCGCGTATTCCCTCACCTGCAAAATCCTCCAGCAGACAGGACACAGTCACCAGCACAGTTTCAAGGTGAGATGCATCTATCATCGATCCGCGTGCCAGCAGCCGCTCGAGTGTCGACTCCAGCGCCAATGCCAACTCCGCCAAACCGCTGAGGCCAACAGTTGCAGAGCAGCCTCCCAAGGTATGAGCAATGTGAGCCAAGCGCGCAAAATCGGCGTTGGCTGCGTGGTCGCGCATACCGTTCAACAAGGTGCGCGCTTCTTCGATAAAGATGCGAACCAGACCATCAGCAGACTGATGCACTTGCTTGGCGTTCAGTGTTTTCTGCCAGGGGAGTTGCACCAATGTTGTCTGCAGATATACCCACTGCTGTGCGAATGACTCATTCAGCCAGGCGTCGGTCGCTTGTCCACGTAGTGCATCACATAGCAGCATGACCTGCTCACGTTGCTCACTCAACCCCAATAACTGCAACGCACCCGCAATACGTTTCAGGACTGCCACTGCCGCCGTTAAACCAGTGGTGATATCGACCGGCGGTTCAGCATCAAGCAATTGCTCCACCTGCGTCATATCAGCTTGTATCGCAGCCTCCAACACCATGAACAAACGATCTGCACTTTCTGTACGCGCCAGCTGCCCTAATTGATTGAGGCACTCTTTCGGCTCATGACTAATCAGAAGCCGCTTCATGATATGGATAGCAATAACCAGTGCTTTGGTATCAACCTCATCACGCAGATAGCACAAGCCGGCAGCGAGACCTTCACAACGAATCGGATCGGGGGACTGCGAAGTGATTTGAGCGACCATGTCCTTTAATGGCTCGACCACGGCCGACAACGGCGCCGAGACGGCGGCAGCATCAATCAGTACGTCCCAAGATGCCGAATCAGTAATACACTCAGACTTAGCTTCGATCGCAGAAATCAGTGCATCAAGCGCACTAGTCCATGCGGCTACGTCATGTTCGCTTGTGGTATCAATCGTGATGCCATGAGCAGGTACAGCAAACTGCTGCTCAATACGAAATATACGTACCACTACGCGCGCAAGCGCACTCTGCACTGGTCGCTGTGCCAATTCGAAAAGCGCATCGCGAGTCAAAGTTCTCAGCGCAGCCTCTAGGGTTGAAGTACTTTCAACGTCGCTTAGTCGAAGTAAACGAACACCCGCCGCTGCGATTTTCTTGACACGTGCAGCATCGCCACCCGAAATCGTGTACTCAATTAAACAGGCCTGTACCGCCTGCCAATAAACGTATTCATGGTGAGGTTGGATTCGAGCAGCAGTACAGGCAAACAAGTCTGCGATCGGCTGCGTCGCTTGGCGCAGGGTCAGATCATCCTGTGCCCGCAACAGCTTTAGTAGTGATTGATCAGGATCGGTAGGTGACGGATCCATTGCATCCGGCGGTAGGCCATCGGGCAGAAGGTCATTCAGTATGTGAGGTTCAACATCCAGTTTCACCAATAAGGAAGGCTGCAGCGTAGTCGGCCCGCCTATCGCCACCTGCTGATGCCAGAATCGTAGTAACTCGCCAGTGGTTAGCGTATTGCCATGTAATAGGTGTTCGAGCGCCTGTCGCAGGAAAGTTTGAAATCGCTGCACGATAAACTCGCTCGAATACTGCGCGGTCGTGCCAGGCTGTCCCGAGGTGATCAACTGGTCTCGAACCAAATGCGCAAGCGCCGCTAGCCCAGGTTGATCGATCATTGATAGCGCACCTTGAACCTGTGCCAATCGTCGGACAGCATCTACCAGCGGTACTGGGTCGATACTTTCTTGGCTCGCTTCGCGCAATGAAAACATAAGCTCAGTCAAGCTTCGTTCCACCTCCGCTGACAGCACCGCTAGCCAAGCGACCGGCTGTTCACTCGCGACCAGATCACCCACTATGTTCGTCACAGTCGCTCAGGCATCAATGCGGAAGCGGTTGATTGCACCACTTAGCTCTTCTGCCAGATGGGCCAGTTCGCTCACCGAGGCAGCGGTCATTTGCGTACCCTGACGGGTGTGCTCGGTGACGGTCAAGATGCTGTCGATATTGTGCGCAACATGATCCGCCAAGGCAGTTTGCTCACCCGCAGCAGCCGAGATACCGCGAATCAGATCAGCCAAGTGCTGCGAGATACGGTGAATCTCGCCCAGAGCGGCGCCCGCACTGTCGGAGCGTTGCGCGCCCTCGACCACGCGCTGGGTCGAGCGCTCCATGGCCGCAACCGCCTCTTGTGCATCGGCTTGCACAGTCTTCACCAACTGCGCAATCTGGCGCGCAGCGTCACCACAACGCTCAGCCAGACGCTGCACCTCCTCTGCCACCACGGCAAAGCCGCGCCCCGCCTCACCCGCCGACGCTGCTTGAATCGCGGCATTCAGTGCCAATACTTGTGTCTGCTCGGTGATCCCGGCAATCAAATCAACAATGTCACCGATCTCCAGCGAGGAATCGCCCAATCGCTTGATGCGCTTGGCACTCTCTTGCATCTGCTCGCGTAGTTGCTGCATGCTGCCAATCGCATCTTGCACCGCAGTCTCGCCTTGTATCGCTGCACTCAGCGACGCCTGTGCCACGTCCGCCGATTCACTTGCTGCACGCGACACTTGGTGAATCTGTTGCGCCATCCGTAGTACGGCTTGACCGGTTTGCTGGATCTCTTGCGACTGCCGCGCTGCAAGTCCCAACAAATCACCAGAGATACCTTGCGCAGTCGCGCAGCTACTGGCGACTTGCTGCGCCGTGGCTCTGACCTTGCCCAATAAGCGGCGCAACTCATCCAGCGTGAAGTTGACCGAATCCGCGATCGCACCAGTAATGTCCTCGGATACCGTCGCCTGTATCGTCAGATTACCTTCAGCAACCTCCTGTAGCTCGTTCATTAATCGCAGTATCGCTGCCTGATTCTGCAGATTGAGTCGCCTTGCTTCTTCTTCATCGGCCAAGGCGTTGAGACGTTGCTGCTCTGCCTGCGCCCGCGCCTCCTCAGCCTCGAGCGTACGTTGGCGACTCTGCTTCAGCTGTAATGCGGCCACTAACAATCCCAACGACAAACTCAGTACAGCAGAGATGACAACTGCCCAGCGCAGGCCGCCACCACCTTCACTCCCGCGATAGTCTTGCTGTAGTGCAAGCAAACGCTCACGCAGTGATTCATTATCGATAAAGATATGACGCTCGGCTTCTTTCGCTGCAATGAAGTGTTTCAGATTACCAAGAATGCCGGATAGCTCGCGGTGATAAATCGTGAACTGATCGAGCAATTCAGCCAGCCGACCGCGCGCATCCGTATTCGTTACTGCAGGAAGACGAAGTACGGGGCTGCCATCGAGGAAGGCATGCACAATGTCATTAAAGGTACTCGCGTCTCGGCCGAGCAGAAATGCGGTATCTTGATTGATGCCATCCGGCGTCAAAAACTCGTTTGCACTTTTTCCGAGACGTTGCGTCAACATCACGAGCTGACCTGCGGCGGCAATCTCTCGCGGTGAGGCGCCACTTTGTGCAAGTAAAGTTGCTACCTGCTCGCTCAGCTCAAGTAGCACCGGATTCAATGTATTCAGCTTTTGTAAAGTGCTACGAAATCCGGTGAGCTGCTTTTCCAGGGTAAGCAACTGTGCTGACGCGAGCGATGAGCGCTGCCAGGCCGATCGGATAGCTTCGATACGCACGACCAACGCATCATCTGCCTTGGGAAGGACATGCCCTTGCCACTGCCCACCTCGTGCTAGTACCTCGAGCGCTTGATTGATTTCACCGCGGCTCTGCTCCAGCTGCCGAAATGCATCACGATTTCCCTGAATCGCGTTCGGTGCTGCCTTGCCAAGACGTTGCGAGTGCATCAATAGCTCGCTCGCCATTTGGGTTTTGACGGCTGCAGTCAGCGTGACACTGGTGTAAAACCAAGCCAGTGCAGCGAACACGATGAAGGACAATCCAAATACCCACTTCGCCGACCGAAGCAACGTCGACAATGGAAAATTTTTGATTTGCTCTATCCACTTTAGTGGTGTCGTCTGCGGCCGCAAGCACAGCAGACGGTACCATTCAGCAAACCGAGCGGTGGGTCGGGCGGGTGTCGGAAATGTGTTCAGGTCGAGCCGTTGGTCAGGATCCATGCAATGCTCCGGATAAAACAATGAATCAGGCTTAGTGCTGTGCAATGTCGAGAAAAGATGGCAGTGCCATCAGCGTCATCAGATCGACACCGAGGTAGTGGCTGCCATCGTCATGATTAAAGCGATGTGGCGCCCAAATCGGCGATGTAGCAGCAGGCGCTACTGGCGTCAGGTTCGCTTGGTCGATCATGCCGATTATTTGTGTCACTCGAATAGCGCAACGTACTGGCAGCGCACTTGAGAGAACGAGTAAACGATCGCTGCGCTGCCATGGTCTCGGATCAGCACCAGCGAAACTGTCGAGGTCAATGACACCAAGCAGCTGACCACGATGACTGACTAGGCCGAGATACCAATGACGCGTGAAGGGGACGGGCGTCGGCAGCTCGCCGGCTAATATTTCTTCAGTATGGGCAAGATCGAATAAAAAGTGCCGCGCACCGATAGCGCAAGCCAAATAGGAATTTGCACTGCGAGCTGACTTCTGCGTCTGCTGAAGGCGCTGGGCGAGCTGCTGCTGAAAGCTTTGCAGCGACCCGAGCCGAGTACCCGCCGATGTTTCCACACGCACTAGGCGGACGTGCGCGAAAGCGCGGCGATCTTTTGCAACAGCGTCTCTGGGTCGAGCGGCTTGAACAGATACTCGCGCGCCCCTTGACGTAATCCCCAGATACGGTCGGTCTCCTGCTGCTTACTGCTACAAATAATGATGGGTATGTCACGAGTCGCTGGGTCGCGCGCGATCTCGCGCGTGGCATGAAAACCATTCAAGCCCGGCATCACCACGTCCATCAGGATCAATTGGGGTGGCTGTGCCTTAATCTTCAGCATCGCCACCTCAGCATTATCGGCAGTGCTGACGCTGTAACCATGACGACTCAACAAGTCGGTGATGAAATGGCGCTCAGTCGGTGAATCATCAACGACAAGAATGTGCTTGATCGGCATGGTGGTGGGGGCTGAGGTGGAATGGCAAGCTTCAGGCAGCTGCTTGGGTTGGCAGGGCGTACTTGCGCACCGCCTGCAACAAGCTGTCCTTGGTAAAGGGTTTGGTCAGGTAATCGGACGCGCCGGCAAGCAGGCCGCGCGCGCGATCAAACAAGCCATCGCGCGATGACAGCATCACCACCGGAATGTGAGAACAGCGCTTGCTGTGTCGGATCAGTGCGCAGGTCTGGAAGCCATCCAGTCTGGGCATAAGGATGTCGCAGAAGATCAGCGCAGGCTGACGCTCGACAATGATGCCAAGCGCCTCGAAACCATCTTCAGAAAGGATGACCGGGTAACCGGCCTGGGTCAGAAAAATTTCAGCAGAACGACGTATCGTGCCGCTGTCATCGATGACCAGAATCTGTGGTCCATCCAGTGAAGCCCCCATCGCGCAACCGCTCCAGATCTGCAAGCAACGGCGCGGACTGTAACAAAAAGAGCAACACCTTAAAACAAGGAAAAATCAAACTTTGCCCAATGTCGTCATTTTGGCGACAGTTCGACCAATGAACTGCGCGATTAACAATTCCTTGGGCGATGGACGAAAACCTTGGGCCGATGATGCGCCCGTCATGGACTTCAGCAGTCTTTTAGATCGCGACCTTAAATCGCGACCATTTCAAAGTCTTCCTTGCGGGCGCCGCACTCAGGACAGGTCCAGTTCATCGGCACATCTTCCCAGCGCGTGCCAGGCGCGATGCCCTCATCGGGCAAACCAGCGGCTTCATCGTAAACCCAGCCGCAGATAAGGCACATCCATGTCTTGTATTCTTGCTCGGTATTTTTGTTATCACTCACGGCACGGCCCTTAAAGTAAAATCTCCAGCCGACTATGTTAATGCTTTCCTCGTGCAAATCCAATCATCACCGGTCGTATTGAGCTTCGGCGTCGCCGATCCCGTCGGTGCGATCGGTATTCAAGCAGACCTCGCCACCTGCGGTGCGCTGGGCTGCCATACCGTCTGCGTGATCACCGCACTGCTGGTAGGTGATACGACGGTGGTCGAAGATGTCCAACCAATGGATACCGACTGGGTCGCGGATCAAGCACGGTCACTGCTCGAGGATATTCCGGTCGCTGCTTTCAAGCTCGGTCACCTCGATAGTCTCGAGACCATCGCTGCAGTCGCAGAAATCATCTCCGACTATCCGCAAGCGCCGATGGTGCTAGATCCTTTCTCCTCACTGCTGCCTCAGCAGCGTGACGATGAAGATATCTTGCTGGCGATTCGACAGCTGCTGGTTCCACAAGCGACACTGGTGCAGCTTTGTGCCGACGAGCTAGCACGCATGGCGGAAACTTGGCGCGAGCCAAGTGACGACGACACGCTGGAGATTGACGCGATGCAGCTGATCGAATTCGGCTGCGAATTCGTACTCGTCACAGGTGTACCCGGAGAGGCGCAGCAAGTACAGAACCTGCTGTTCGGCAGCGAAGGTTTAGTCCGTAGCGACTGCCAACAACGACTGCCGGGCACCTTCATTGGCGCGGGCAGTACGATCTCCGCTGCAATCAGTGCCATGCTGGCGAACGGTGTCGCGGTGCCGGAAGCGGTACTGGAAGCAGAAGAGTTCACACACGCAGCGCTCGGTAACGCGCTGCGACTTGGTATGGGGAAGCGCTTGCCCGACCGTTACTTTTGGTCGCGCGAGCCCGAGGCGGGCGTAGCAGAAAAATAATTCAGAATTCGACGATATTGATCCAGAGAGAGGTGACCGTGTCTCAAAACGATAGCTTATTCGCCCGCGCGCAGCGCTCCACACCCGGTGGCGTCAATTCACCAGTTCGAGCGTTCCGCTCGGTGGGTGGTACACCACGCTTTATTACACGCGCCGAGGGCCCTTATTTCTGGGACGCTGATGGTAAGCGTTATATCGACTACATCGGCTCATGGGGTCCGGCAATTGTGGGCCATGCCCATCCCGAGGTCATCAAAGCGGTACAAGCCGCCGCCGCAAATGGTCTCTCGTTTGGCGCGCCCACCGAGGGCGAAATCCTGATGGCAGAAGAAATCTGCAAGCTGGTTCCGTCAATTGAAATGGTGCGCTTGGTGTCGTCGGGCACTGAAGCAGCGATGAGTGCGTTGCGGCTCGCGCGCGGTGTTACCGGACGCGATATGGTGATCAAGTTTGAGGGCTGCTACCACGGTCATGCGGACTCGATGCTCGTAAAAGCCGGAAGTGGATTACTCACCTTCGGCAATCCTACCTCGGCGGGTGTGCCGGCTGATTTTGCCAAGCACACCATGGTGCTCGACTACAACGATTGCGCCCAACTCGAAGAGACGTTCAGCAACATGGGCGACCGTATTGCAGCAGTGATCGTCGAACCAGTCGCCGGCAACATGAACCTGCTGCGCGCAACGTCCGAATTCTTGCAAACCATGCGTCGCCTATGTACGCAGCATGGTGCGGTACTAATGTTTGATGAAGTGATGTCGGGCTTCCGTGTTGCTTTGGGTGGCGCGCAGTCGCTATACGGCATACAACCTGATATGACTGTGCTGGGCAAAGTGATTGGTGGTGGCTTACCGGTTGCAGCGTTTGGTGGTCGCGCCGACATGATGAAGCATCTGGCGCCGCTCGGTCCGGTGTATCAAGCGGGTACGCTATCGGGCAACCCGGTCGCCGTGGCGGCTGGTATGAGTACGCTAAAAATCATTCAGCAGCCTAGCTTCTATGAAAAGCTCGGCACGCAGACGCGCAAACTGATGGAGGGTATGGCGATGGCAGCGCGTGAAGTTGGCGTTGCGTTTAGTGCGGATTCGGTGGGCGGCATGTTCGGCATCTACTTTAGCGAACACGTACCGGAAAACTATGCGCAGATCATGGCCGGTAACAAGGAACGCTTCAACCAGTTCTTCCACGCCATGCTTGACGCCGGTGTATACCTAGCGCCGTCTGCGTTTGAGGCTGGCTTTGTGTCAGCGATGCATAGCGATGCGGTGATCGATGAAACGCTAGCAGCAGCGCGTGGGTCGTTCGCGAAGCTTACTGCCTAGGTCAGCACCAAACTAATAAAAAAGGCGTGCAGTGCACGCCTTTTTTTATTTCAACCAGCCACGCTTCCTGAAATACCAAAACGGCGTAATCGCGCTAGCCACCATCAGCACAATCGCAAACGGATAACCGAAACTCCAGTTCAGCTCCGGCAAAATACGGAAGTTCATACCGTAAATGCTTGCGATCAGGGTCGGTGGCAAGAACACAACCGACGCCACCGAGAAGATCTTGATGATCTTGTTCTGGTTGATGTTAATGAAACCGACCGTTGCATCCATCAGGAAGTTAATCTTCTCGAACAAAAATGCGGTGTGACCGTCCAGCGATTCAATATCACGCAAAATCTGTCGCGCTTCATCAAACTGTTCGGCGTTCAGTAAGCGTCCACGCATCATGAAGCTGACCGCGCGTCGGGTATCCATCATGTTGCGACGGATGCGCCCGTTCAAATCTTCTTCGCGCGCCATTGCAGACAAAGACTCGGCAGCATCGGCATCGCTGAATTCTTTCTGCAGCACGCTACGGCTTACCTCTTCAAGATTTTGATACACACCTTCAAGCGCATCGGCCGAATACTCGACATCGGTGGCGTATAGATCCAGCAGAACATCTTTGAAATCACCAATGGAGCCAGGACGTGAACGGGCACGCATACGCACTAGACGAAATACCGGCAAATCGTCGTTATGCATTGAGAACAGCATCTCTTTTGCCAGAATGAACGCGACCGTCACTACCCGTGACTCGCCCTCGTCTTCCTCCAACAGAAAATCAGAGCGCAGGTGCAGGTCGCCGTTATCCGCTTCGTAGTAGCGTGCTGAGGCCTCAATATCTTTGACCTCGTCCTCATCAGGCAGGGTGACGCCATAAATGCTGCGCACCCAGTCGCGCTCCTCGTCGCTCGGATCCGTCAGATCGACCCAGATCGGCGTCGCCCGCTCGAGATCTTCGCGCGTGTCGATATTGACCTGGCTAAGCCGGCCGTTTTGCAGCACGAATACGTTGATCATCTGCTCTCCCCCGCCACAAGGATGTGGCATGGCCGCAGCGCGAGCGCCGCAGATTGATTTTTCTACACATCAGGGAGCGTGGCCCTTGTTGGCCATGCACGCCTGCTCACCCGAACCAGGCAAGCGGCGCGCGAGAAGCTGCGTCAGCTTGCGAGGGATCCGCCCGATACCGGCCGGTGAGTCGAGATGGGACTGCCCAAGGGAGTCTCCGTTGTTAAAAACGGTACGAGTTTACTTTTTTACAGGAGCTGAGGCAAGGCTTGAGTCGCCAAGCTCAAGGCAACTCTGCGCTATTCATACGCGTCAGGATCAGCGCCGAGCGCTTGCTCAGGTAGTTCGAATCAAGATGTCGGCCGAAAAACCGCGGGTTGGGCAGCATCACCGCCAGCCGCGCCGCCTCGGCAGGCCCGAGTTTGGCTGCCGGCACACCAAAATACTTGCGTGATGCCGCCTCACAGCCGAACACGCCGGTACCCCATTCGACCGAGTTGAGATAAATCTCGAAGATGCGGCGCTTATCCATCACCGCCTCAATCATGAAGGTGATCAGCATTTCTTGTACCTTACGTACATAGCTGCGTTCGCTGGACAAGAAAAGATTTTTCGCCAGCTGCTGGGTGATTGTCGATCCGCCGCGGACCACCTTGCCCTTCTTGGCGTTTTTTTCGTAAGCCTTTTGCAGCGCCTCCCAGTCCACGCCTTCATGCTCGGCGAAGTTCGCATCCTCCGAAGCGATGATGGCGCGCTTCAAATTGTTGGAAATACGCGCATATGGCACCCACTGATGCTGTAGCTCTGCCTTGGGATTCTTCTCGCGTAGCCGCGTGAGTTGCTCACGCATGAATGCGGTAGAGCTTGGGTTATGGTTCACCCACCAGCAGACCTGAACAAAATACCAAAGCTGCAGCAGGATAATCAGCGCTGCCGGCACGCCGATCAACCAAAACAGCCAACCACGGCGCAATTTCATACCTGGGCACGCAAGCTTTGGTAGACCGGCCCAGTATCAGGTCGCACACCACGCCACACATAAAATGACTCAGCCGCTTGCTCGACCAGCATACCCAAGCCATCGCGTACCTGCGCGCCCTGCGACTGTGCCAGCTGCATGAAGGTCGTCGCTTGTGCTGCGTAGATCATGTCGTAGGCGAAGGTACTGGTGCTAAACACAGAATCAGGTACGGGCGGCAAGTCACCTGACAAACCAGCGGAGGTCGCATTGATCACAATATCGTAAGTATCATTTAGCGTATCCATAGCGCATGCTTGAAGTACCGGATGCGAAAATTGCCTTACCAAATCCTCTGCTTTACGCTGCGTACGGTTACAGAGAGTGATGGACTGGGGCGATTGCTCGAGCAGCGGCAGGATCACGCCCTGCGCCGCACCACCGGCGCCCACCAAGAGTACGCGCTTGCCGGTGATCATCACACCAGCGTTCACGCTGATATCACGAACCAGTCCGATGCCATCGGTGTTGTCGCCGATGATGCGCCCATGGTCAAACACAAGGGTATTCACCGCGCCTGCAGCTTGTGCGCGCTCGCTACGCTGCTGCGCCAATGCAAAGGCTTCCAGCTTGAAAGGAAGTGTCACATTCGCACCGCGACCACCCTGCGCCATAAAATCGCGCACCGCAGCGTTGAAACCATCCAGTGGTACGAGTAGTCGCTCATACACCATCGCTTCGCCCGTCTGCTGCACAAATTGCGCATGAATCTGCGGCGACTTGCTATGCGCGATCGGGTTACCAATAACAAGGTAGCGGTCTGTCATGGGATTATCCACCGACGGATTGCGTCTCGAGTTGTTGCGCGTGCGTGAAAGAGAAGCGCGTGATGATCTCCCATACACGCTCACGACCGTCTTTCATCAGGGCTGCCGGAAAGTGCCCAAAAGGGGCCGACTGTCGCACGATCGCGAGTGCAGCCGCGTCTAGTGCTGAGTTGCCGGAGCTGCGCTCGATACGCGGGCCACCTTCTTTCAGGTACAAACTTCCGTCCTGATAAACCGGGATATAAACCACCAGCTCGCCGTACATTTTCTTTCCGTCACGCTGCGGGAAATTCAAGGTACCTGTCAGCTCGATTTTTTTCTGCAAGGCGGTGTAATACAGCGCATGACTCACTTCCCGCGTTGAAGGTGTCAATTGTTTTTTCACCGGACGCTTGTTGTAATCGGCGACATCACGCGCAATTTCTGCTTCACGCCTTGCCATTGCCTGAATCTGCTCTACCGAGCGAATAGGACGGTCATCTCGCTGCGGTGAATCATTAGGCTCACCGATCGGCGTTGTCATGGGCTGACGCTCATTCAATTGCGATAGCAAGCGCCGTTGGGTCCGTTCAAGATCAGCGACACGTTGACGCTGCGCTTCCAGCTGAGCGCCCTCGCTCATGCGGCCAAGGTCAGGTAAAGGCGAACGCGCACGCCCCACTTCAGCAGCACCACCACCGTCAAGGTTGGCCTGTGCCAGCGCATCGGGTTGTATGGGTGCGTGGTCATGCTTGGCATTAACCAGAATGACAGACAGTCCCGTGTTGAACGGGCGCGCTCGATCTGAAGCAGGTGGATCGAAACGTAGCGCCAACAATGCCGCATGCAACGCCAATGAGGCACAAATACCTATCGTGAGCAAGCCCCTATCGTGCGCCATCATGGTCTGTCACTCGCCGATGCATCGACCGCAGAACCTTCAGCTGGCAGGGTCAATCCTTGTGCTGCCGCGCCCGCATGGAGCTCGGCACTCGAATCAATCATTGATTCAGCAACCGCTTGATCCGTTAGGTCGCCACTGAGATCGGCCACCTGCTCAGCCGCCTGCTCTTCTTCGTTCAGCGCATCTGCTGCTTCGAGCGCAATCTCTTCCGCCAGTGGCGCAGCGACTGTGACTACCTCGAGCACGCGCGCTTGCACCGAAAGATCAACCTCATCCCAGTCAATCAATTCCAGCCTCAACTGTGTGCCGCGTGCATAGCGGACACCCGTCATGGGTATAACCAAAGGTATATCGAGCAGTCGTAGAAGGTCATCTTTCAGCAGCACCGCATCAACTTGTTTGATGTCTTGCTGTGCCAGCCATCGCAGACACCAGAAACGCTCCATGGTGGCTTGAAAATCTGCATAGGCGCCGTAGGCGCTATCGAATGCAGAGACGATCGCGAATAAATCAGCATCCTTGGGTTTGAACGGCGCCACTAGCGGTGCGGTGACACCGCCACGAACACAGGCCACGATCTGCCACTGATTCACCAGATCCGTGTAGCGCCGCAGTGGTGAGGTACTCCAAGCATACTGATCCACACCCAAGCCCTGATGGGGTGCTGCGTGGGTCTGCATGCGCACCTGCATACGCGAAGCCCAACCCTGACCGCCGCCTTGTGCGCGATAAATCCCTGGCACACCGTGGTCGTGCATCAGTTTGCCCCAAGTGCTATTGGCGAAAATCATCAGCTCCGCGACGATCTTGTCGAGCGGGGCACCGCGCTTTCGGCGCGTAATGGTTACCACATCATCATCGACATAGAAATTGAAGTCGACCCGATTCACCTGTTCTGGCCTGAGACCGAATGCCTCGCGCTTAGCCATTCGCGCTAGCTCTAGCTGCTGTGCCCATTCCCACAGCAGCGTAATCTCATCTTTGTACGGATAGTCACTACTGCCTTCGGCCAGCGCTTGCTCGGTGACGTATGCATCGAGATCATTGTGTCGAAGATTCGCTGCAATCGGCACCCGCTCGATCAGCGTCTCAGTCGCCAATACCGACCAGGTCTGCGTATCCAGCGTCGCGTACAGTGACAGCGCGGGTCTTGCATCACCCGCCGCCAGCGTGAACTGTTCAACCAAGGCATCCGGCAACATCGTGATCTTGTCGCCCGGCATATACACCGTACTCATCCGGTCACGCGCCATGCTGTCGATTGCATCGCCTTGCGTGATACCGAGACCCGGTGCAGCAATATGAATACCAATACGTACACTGGTATCGCTCAGGTGAGTTAGCGAGAAGGCGTCATCAATCTCGGTGGTGGTGACATCATCGATCGAGAAAGCTGCGACCGCTGCCAAAGGCAGCGAGGGCGTACTAGGAAGCGTCATGCCCGGAAACTCGGTGCCGCGCGGGAAATGCTCGGTCAAGAAACGCGAGAGGTGTAAATCTTTTGCCGATGCGATCGCACCCACGGATAGCAGTAACCTTGCCGGTGATGTCTGTAGCTCAGTACACGCAGCATCTAGCGCTTTGTACTCGATACCATTCTTGTCGGGTTTGGTCAGTAGTTGGCGCGCGCTGGCTCTGATGGCGTCTGGTAATTGACTGGCTTTCAGTTGCTCGACCATAGCCTGCTGCTGCAAAGCTTGCTGTTTCTTCTTCTCTATACCGGCCAGCGCAGCTTGCAGCGTGGCAGCAGGGGCCGCTTTGTAGCGCCCCTTGCCCTTCTTATGAAAGTAGATTGGCGACGCCGCAATCTTCAGCAGCAGACCTGCCGACTCGTCCGGTTTAGGGGCATGACCAAAATACTCATGGCCGAGTTCAGCGACGCCGAACTCATTTTCGCCTGCGACCTCCCACAGAAACGCCACATCAATCTCTTCTGCCAGACGATGGGCACTAGCGATCATGTCCGCAGCGGACGGCGTCTCGAATTGCAACAGCACATCACGCGCACGCACCTTGGTACGCTTGCCTGTTGGTGTCTCGACTTGATAAGCCTCACCCTGCTGGCTGAGTACCGCGCCCACCTTGAAGTCGCCGGATTCTTCGAAGAACAGATTCATTCGCTTCTCATCGCTCGCAAAAGCTGATTACCTCATCGATGTACTGCTCAAAGTCCGACAAACCATGATCGCTGCCTTCGATCACCCGCTGTGTTGCGCCTGAATAGCGCGCCGTCATCTCGTGCCAATCCAGTACCTCATCACCTGTAGCGGCCAGCAGCAGATAGCGCTCGGGTTGGGTAATGCGATCGACCGTCAGCGTCTGCAATTCATCGATGAACGCTGACTGAAAGAAGAAACGGTCATCCGAGTGCCACGCGGTTTGCTCACCAATATACTTCGCAAGGTCGCGCGCGGGCCACACCGCCGGATTGAGCAACACTGCACGGCAACCGGTGGCCTCGGCGATTGCGGTCGCATAAAAACCGCCGAGGGAAGAACCGACCACGGCAAAAGCATCAGCAGACTGATCACTCACCAGTTGACTCGCCAGTGCAAAGGCTTCCCGTGGCGAAGGCGGTAGCTGCGGACAAATAAACCGCTCGGACGCACCGCGCTGATCAAAATACTGCTGCAGGCGACGCGCCTTGAACGATGCCGGCGAAGAGCGAAACCCGTGAAGGTAGAGCAGTGAGCGCAACTACTTCACGGCGCCGAGCGCATCGATTAGCTTCTGGTGCACGCCACCAAATCCACCATTACTCATTACGAGCACCGAGTCGCCCGGCTGCGCGGCGGAAACCACCGCCGTCACCAATGCTGATAAATCATCAAAAACTTGAGCGCGCTCACCCAGCGGTGCCAGCGCTGCGCTCAAATCCCAGCCGAGCGCATCCTTACCCTCGCCTTTCGCACCGTAGCCAAACACCAGATCTGCCTCGGTCAGACTACCTGGCAGTGCTTCTTTCATCGTGCCCAGCTTCATGGTGTTGGAGCGCGGCTCGAGTACGGCAAGAATCCGTGCGTTGCCAAGCTTGCGACGCAAGCCACCAACGGTGGTCGCAATCGCTGTCGGATGGTGCGCAAAGTCATCGATGACAGAAATGCCATTGACTACGCCGCGCGTCTCCATGCGTCGCTTTACATTTTCAAAAGAGGCGAGCGAGACAATGGCCTGCGACGGTGGCACGCCAACATGGCGCGCAGCGGCAATCGCTGCAATCGCATTCCAACGGTTGTGGGTTCCGGTCAAGGACCAGCGCAGTGCGCCGACACGCTCACCCTGATGAATAATGTCAAAGCGCTCCTCGCCATGCTCGATCATTTGCCAGCCCTGATCGGCATTGAACCATTCAACTTCACTCCAGCAGCCACGCTCAATCACGCGACGCAAAGCGGTCTCGCCACCATTTACGACCAGCCGTCCGCTGGAAGGAATAGTGCGTACTAAGTGGTGGAATTGCGTCTCGATCGCCGCTAAATCAGGAAAAATATCCGCGTGGTCGTATTCGAGATTATTCAAGATAGCGGTACGCGGGCGGTAGTGCACAAACTTGCTGCGCTTATCGAAGAACGCGGTGTCGTACTCATCCGCTTCGATCACGAAAAAGGACGCGCCGTCACCACCGGCACCACCCAGCCGGGCCGAGATACCGAAATTCATCGGCACACCGCCGATCAGAAAACCGGGCTGATAGCCCGCATCTTCCAATATCCACGCCAGCATGGACGCGGTGGTGGTCTTGCCATGAGTACCCGCGACTGCCAACACCCATTTGTCACGCAGAATATGCTCACCCATCCACTGCGGGCCCGAGATATACGGCAGGCCGCGATTCATGATCGCTTCCATCAAGGGGTTGCCACGCGAAACCACATTCCCAATGACATACATGTCGGGCTGCAAGCTCATCTGATGAGGACCGAAACCCTCGATCAGCTCGATACCCTGAGCACGCAACTGCGTGCTCATTGGGGGGTAGACATTGGCATCGCAACCTGTCACCTTGTAGCCAGCTTCTTTGGCCAGCACCGCGAGACCGCCCATGAAGGTGCCACAGATGCCGAGAATGTGAATGTGCATATAAAATCAGCGCCGCGCGGTCGCGTAATGAATGTGCGATTTTACCCGACCGGCTGTTCGCACAATTCATGTCGATACCAGAACTTTCATCTTCTGCGGCTGGCGCGACCGACTCGCGGCTGCTTAACTCAACATCAGGCTGACATGGCTATCCATACCCCGAGTGATGCAGAGCATTTACGCGCAGAGATCGCTGCTGCCGCTGCGCGCATGATTGCCGAAGACGGTGCCGACTACGCCAGCGCCAAGCGCAAAGCGGCGAAATTGATCATCGGTCAGCAGAAAATACGCGGTGATGTTCTGCCCGACAATGCGCAGGTCGAAGCGCAAGTGCGTGAGTACCAAGCCTTGTTTTTTGGCGAATCGCAGCCGCTGCGACTGCGGCAACTACGGCTGATTGCGCTTGAATTGATGGAAAATCTGTCCGACTTCTCGCCCTGGCTCACCGGCGCGGTGTTGAATGGTACGGCGGGCGACCACTCCGACATCCATCTGCTGCTTTTTGCCGATAACAGCAAGGATGTCGCGGTATTTTTGCTGAACGCGAACATCGATTACGAGGTTTCGGAGTCAAGCCATTTCCGGCATCCCGATCGAAGCGTCGAGACCCTGTCCTTTTTATGGAAGCACGAGGGCGTACATCTCTCACTGTATGATCCCGACGATTTACGCGGTGCTGGCCGTAAGTTTGTCGAGCGAACAGACCTTGCCGGACTGCGCGCACTACTGGCCGAGGAGCCTGAAACTTGAAGAAAATTACCGCTTTTGTCGTTATCGCCGTTTTATTTACGGCGATTGGCATTTATTTTGGCGTAAAGCGCTTCCAGCCCACGACGCCAGCCGACACCGCTGTCGGCGCCCTGATGCAACTGTCGATGAAGGATAGTGGCGGCAAACAGCGCAAGATGTCGGAATGGCAAGGCAAGACCCTACTGCTCAATTTTTGGGCTACCTGGTGCCCACCCTGCGTCTCGGAGATGCCCGAGCTGGTCGCATTACAAAACGACTGGGGCAGCAAAAATCTGCAAGTTGTCGGTATCGGCATCGATTCCCCCTCCAAAATCCGCGAATTCGCTGAAAAGCATCAAATCACCTACCCCCTGCTGCTGGGCGGACTAGAGGGCAGTGAGTTATCGCGGCAGTTCGGCAATCAGTCCGGTGGCCTGCCATTCACCATCTTGATTGGCCCCGACGGCAGCGTCCGTCAAACCTACATGGGCCGGTTAGATATGGAAAAAGTCCGCGCGGATCTGGCATCAATGTAGTCTGAAGCAAGGTTTCTTCTTGCCATCCGACGGCATTTTGCAGGAAAATGCCGTCTTCTTCGCCAAATTGCAGCTTTTCGATGGCAAAAAATCTGCTTCTATTGAACGGACCGAACCTCAACCTGCTCGGCAGTCGCGAGCCTGAGGTGTATGGTTCGACCACACTGGCTGAGATCGAGCGCGAGGCAGTGGCGCAGGCCAAGGCTGGCGGCGCAGTGCTATTGCATTTCCAAAGCAATCACGAAGGCGAACTGATTGATCGTATTCACGCGGCCCGTAGCGCATCGGTTGATGCGATCGTGATCAATCCCGGCGGACTAACCCACACCAGCATTGCGCTGCGCGACGCGCTTGCTGGCGTCAACATCCCGTTTATTGAAGTGCACATCTCGAATATTCATCGGCGTGAAGATTTTCGCCACCACTCTTATCTGTCCGAGCTGGCCGCAAGTGTGATCTGCGGGTTCGGTGCCGACGGTTACCGGTACGCCATTGATCACGCGCTACACCGGCTGTAACCACTACTTAATGCATTCGGCTTGGCGCGGTAAGCGCGAGCCGGGACCTATTAACCCAGTCAATAAAACCCATGGATCTCAGAAAACTCAAGACCCTGATTGATTTGGTGGCCGAATCCGATATCTCGGAACTCGAGGTCACCGAAGGTGAGAGCAAGGTGCGCATCGTTA
>JAIXQK010000029.1 GCA_027485795.1 Oxalobacteraceae bacterium | reverse complement strand
TCCGCGTCTTTGGCGATGTTACAGGCGAAGCCGATGTGGCCGTCGCCGAGTTTGCGCGCGGCGGCCGAGGACTCGGCCTCATCGAGCGCGACGATCACGACCTTGGCTCCTTCGCGGGCGTAGGCGGCGGCGCAGTGAAACCCAATCCCGGTAGAGCCGCCGGTGAGGAAAACTAATTTATGCTTAAGTCGCATTGGTCCGAAAGTGTAAAGTTGTCAGACAACAAACGGGGGTGCGGGCAATCCAAAAAGATGCGTGCTAGTCCTAAAAAAGGCGCCTAATAATCGTGTGCATGTAGGACGCCGGAGATCCGCGAAATGTATTCCCTGTGAAAGGACGTTGGGATCTATGGGCAGGAAGCCTGTCTTGGTGTGTTTGCTGCGATCCGGGCGATTTTTCGTCGAATTGGCGCTGTCCGGTTAGGGCTTCGCAAGTGGGCTAGGAGGAGAGTGGGTGACGTCGATGCCAGTTCGGCGCGTGAAAAGAATCTCGGTGGGCGACCATATAGATTGAGAAGGTGTGCGAGCCACGCGGCGATCTCGCACGATTTGGCGAGGCGGATATCGCACTCTCGTGCGGCCTTGGTGTCGGCGGTGCGGCACAGGCTTTTTGCCGCGATCCTGCATGGCTTTTTTCAATCTGGGCCGGCGTTTCGCGCGCGAGAGTTGCAGCAACATGATACAGGTGGAAATGGTTCTGCCCGAACATGCCAATATCATGGCCGCGGTGGAAGCTGGCGATGTCGGTAAAGTCGAGGCACGTCTGATCGCACATCTTGAACAGTTGCGCTTGGAATGCGAGCAAGGGTAGCGATCAAGGTAGTCTCAGGGTATTCTGCGTAGTAGTTTTGTTGCAACACTTCGTCGTCAATCTGCGGTGCATTTGCTTATTTGCCCTCGCGGGAACAAGTGGAGGGCTTTTATCACTGAGTGTAGCTTTCTGGTCAGCGTTTTACCCACCCCTATTCAGTTTTCGCCCGGCTCGTTTCGTATCCGGTCCCGTGACCTCCATTGCCAGGAGATAACCTTTTCCCGCTTTGATTTAGCACTACACCATAAATGTCCGCATCCGCTTGCCCCCGTCCCACCTATCGTCTTGCCGCTTCCCGCCGTCTTTTGATCGCGATGGCAGCTTTACCCGTGCTGTTTTCCGTAGTTTCCGGGCAGACACTCTACTGGGACAGCGATGGCGCTGGCGCTTCGGGTAATCCCCCGACGACGAATGTCGGTGGAAATGGAAGCTGGGATCTTACCTCTCTGCGTTGGTGGAATGGCTCATCATACCAAGCTTGGTCCGCAAATGCCTCTGCTGATTTCCGCGTGGCGATTGGCACGGGAGCCATATCCTTGGCATCCAGCACGAGTGCGGATCGGCTTACCTTCGCTGGCGGAATCAGCGGCGCAAACTGGACGGTTTCCAGTTCAGGCGGCTCAGGCGGTTCCGTGCTAACCTTGAATAACACTGGCGTGCATACTCTCGCGCTTTCGAGCGCGTTTAGCGGCAGTAACACCAAAGTTTTGATAAGCGGCAATCTCGCGGGGCGTGTAAATGTAGGCGGGAGTTTTACGAGTGCCGCCAGCACGTCGAACTGGTTCGGTCTTTATGGAAATAATGCCGGCGTGACCGCAACAGTGATTGGCGATGGCACGACTGCGCACCGTATCAACGTCGCGAGCGCTAACGCGTTGGGCAGCGACGGCACCACGGTTCAAGTAAATGCTGGCTCTTCTTTATGGCTTGATGTTACGGCCGCCAGCACAGGAGTCACCTTCAACTCGTGGGACACCACCTTGGCTTCGGGAAGCAGTATCCGCGTTCGCAATGGTGGTGTAACGGCAGCGAGTATTCTAACTTCGGCCACCAGCACCTACAAGGGTAATATAACTCTCACCGGAAATGCAGGCATGGCTCTTCGTGGCGCCGCTTCGAACGGGCTTAATCTTCCCGGCACAATTAACTTGGGTGCAAACACTCTGACCGTTACGGTGGGCGATGGCTCCTCCGGTATCGATGCCCAGGGTGTCATCTCGGGAACTGGTTCCATTACGCTAAACACGAATAGCGTGGAAACTGTGACGACGGGGACTGCCGTGGCCAAGCTAAGCGCCGACAATTCGTTTAGCGGCACCGCCACCACGACGAAGGGCACTTTGGGCCTTAACAATGTCAATGCGCTTAAAAACGCCACATTGGATACGGGCGTTTCTGATGCGGCCGCCAACGTGATCTTCTTGGTTGCCGGAACCAATACCTATAACATTGGTGCTCTTAGGGGTGCTGATCCCCTCGATATCGGAGCGAACACTATTAGTATAGGCAACAAAGCAGGCACCACAGCGTTTGATGCAAACATCACCGGTAGTGGTGGTCTAACCAAAGTCGGGTCTTCCAGCACCCAAACTCTAACGGTTGCGAACGGTTATACCGGTGCCACCTCGATCACTGGCGGCACATTGTCTCTGTCGGGATCTGGCGCGATCAATAGCAGCAGCGGCATCTCGATCAACGGCGCCACGGCAAAGCTTGTGGCCAGCGGCAGTTCTGCCGTGACTCCGCTCGTGACCGTCACGCAGGGCACGCTGACCGGCTCCGGCACGGTCAACGGTGTCAACCTTGCAGGTGGAACCATCTCCAACAACGACGGCGCGGCCGGCGCGGCCCTCACGCTGGGTGCCGTTTCCGTGAGCAGTGCTTCGGCTTTAAATACCTTCAGCAATGGTTCTTCTACATCGGCGCCCATCGCAGTAACTGGCACCTTGAATAACAACGCTGTGCTGACCATCAATCCTGCGAATCCCGTGGGATGGAGTAATGGCAGCACTTACACGCTGTTTTCCTACGGCACCCTGGCTGGCTCCGGTTCCTTTGGGAACGGCACGGTAAGCAATCTCTCCGCGCGGCAAAATGCCACGTGGGGAAGCACGGCTAATTCCGTAACCCTCAGCATCGCGGGTGATAATCCGCGCTGGATCGGCAACGTAGACGGCAACTGGAACACGACGGCGCAAAACTGGGCGCTTGTCACCGCGAGCACACAGACCGCCTTCCTCGCGTCGGACGACGTTCTGTTCGATGACAATGCCACCGGGGTTACCTCGATTGATATCAACTCCGCCAACGTCTCGCCGAACACGGTGCAGTTTAACAACTCCATCAAAGATTATGTGATCGGTAGCACCGGAGGATTCGGGATTTCCAGCGGATCGCTGCTTAAAGCGGGTTTAGGTAAGGTCACCTTGACCAGCGCGAACACGTATACTGGCGGCACCACGATTAACGGCGGCAAGATCGCGGTGAATAGCTCTTCCGCGCTGGGCGCCAGTTCCGGCAATCTCATTTTTGGTGGCAACGGCACCTTGCAAGCCACCGCCGATATCACGACTACGCGCAATTATGTTCTCAATACCGGCGTGAGCGGAACGATTGAAACCGACGCCTCGACCACGCTTACGCAAAATGGCGTGATCAGCGGTGCAGGCAACTTGATCAAGGCGGGCAGCGGCACCCTCACATTGGCGGCCGCGCCTACCTATAGCGGCTCCACTCAGATTGACGCCGGCACCTTGGCCTTGAGCGGCGCCGGCACCCTTTCAAACTCCTCGGCAGTGGTAAATAATGGCACTCTTGATATTGCTGCTATTACGGCTTCATCCGCTACGATTACGACCTTGAGCGGAAGTGGTAACGTTGCGCTAGGTGCCAAGACGATCAATCTCGGAAGCAGTAACATCGACACTATCCTCTCCGGCAATATAGCCGGCACCGGCGGCGGCCTAACAAAATCGGGGACCGGCGCGTTGACACTCTCCGGCGACGCAAGTTACACCGGTGTGACCACTATCAGCGGCGGCACGTTGAAGGTTGGTGGAGCCACTACCTTTAATAATAGCAATTCGTTAACCATGGGCGGGGCCAGCACGTTGGACCTGAATGGTAACAACGCGCAGTTCAGTAGCATGAATGCGGGTCTGGCGACTAACATGATTACGAACTCTGCCGCCGGCACCGGGACGAACACCTTCACTGCGGGCCTTTCCGCTACAAGTTTGGCCCTTATCACGGATGGCACTACGGCAAAGACCGCGGTGACCATATCTGGAACCGTGACCGGCAACGGTTTGACCAATATCAATAGCACGTTCTCCGGTGGCCTGCGCCTTATTGGAGGAGCCCGCATGACTGTCATCAACGGTGCGGTTGGCAGCGGTGATTCGATTACCAAGGGCCCTTACGGACTGGGTGCTATAACCCTGGGCAACTCGGCGACGGACAAGGGCCAGCTTTGGTTCTCAACTAACTCCTCGATCCTTGCCAACAACGTGGTGGTCAACAGCCAATTGGGAGCTGACGTTGCCGGTAGTTTCCGGGTGGAGTCGAATAGTAACATTATTTCCGGCAACATACAGGCCAATCTCGCTCAGGCACTCTTCTATAGCCATGGTGCGTTTGGCGGTTCTTCCGCTACTAAGTCTGTCAATGTCACCGGATCTATCACGGGCGATCAGGGCATCGAGGTTCGTATGGCGAATCAAGACGCTGGCTCGCGCAGTTTGACTTTGATTCTATCGGGCGCTGAAAACTCCAATACTTACGCCGGGTCGACCACTATTGGGTCGGCTAATGCGGCTACCACGATTGCGATTCAATTGGGGGCTTCGAATCAGATTCCTGACGGTGCCGGTAAAGGTAATGTATCCATCGGGAGCTTGGGCAGGCTCGACCTCAACGGTTATTCAGATACCATAAATGGTCTTACGGGAGCAGGCATTGTTGACAATATTGCTGGAGCGGGAACTTCATCCCTTACTTTGGGTGCTGGAGGCGCTACTGGACTGAATTTCTCTGGCTCAATTCGTAATACCGCCGGCACGGTTTCCCTCACCAAAATTGGCCTAGGCACGCAGACACTTTCTGGCGCCAATACCTATACGGGAACGACAACCGTTTCCGGCGGCACTTTGCTCGTTGATACCACTGGTTCACTGGCCAACACCTCCGGC
>JAIXQK010000114.1 GCA_027485795.1 Oxalobacteraceae bacterium | reverse complement strand
GCAAAACTCCATGATCACGATCGACGAGACCACCGGCGCCGTGACCTTCAACCCGGAATTTCACGTGATAAGACACCTCGCGCACTTCGTTCGCCCCGGCGCCCGCGTCCTTCCGCTCATCGGGGCGCGCGCCGGCTTCACCCTCGCCTTCGAAAACCCCGACGGCGGCCGCGTGCTGGCGCTGGCGAACCCAGCGTCGTCCCATGCCGTCATCGACACTGATTTGGATTTCTGCCGAGCCCGCCTGTGCCTGCCACAGCGCTCGATTACTACTCTCGTGATTCCCTAACCCTTGTGCCCGTCGATCTAGTTCCTTTAGTCACGCTTTTGGGATTGATTTACTGATAAATTGCCTGAAAACGATACTGGGTAATGCCCCTACTCCTACCGCCGCCGGCATATCCGCTCCACTAGATTTATGGTTAATTCAATCTCTTGCCTGCTTTCCAATTTACATATGAATACCAGCTCCCGTTACTCCCTGCGCAGCCCTATCAGTTCCCCTAGCTCGAAAGATATCCGCATGCTCATGGCCGCCATGCTAGCGGCGTCCTCTTCAGTTCTCACTACGATCCAAGCTCAAACCTATGGCTTGATGGCCGGCCAAGATACAAACACAGCAAACGCCATCAACACAGCTACAACTGCATGGTCCGACGGTGTCGCAGCGAGTAACAACAAAGATTATATCTGGCTGAACAATACGTGGCGTTACCGTTTCAATGATACCGTTACGTTTGCCGGACGCTCTTTAGTTTTCGGCGCCGGAGCTAGCCTCCAAGCCAATCCCGCGAGCGGTATCTTCACGTTTAGCGCACCAAACTTCGTTTGGGATGGAGGCGGGCTTCAGTCAGTCGCCAACAATTCAGCAGGCGGTAACCTTGCAGGGGATGTAACGATCCGATCCCTAGGAGTTATTGACGCAGCGGCAGACCAAGTAGGCGCCACTCGTGGCTGGACTATTTCCGCCAATCTAACCGGCAGCGGAAACCTACTGGCAAAAAACGCGATGGCCGGCACTGGCTTTGCCCAGTTGAGCGGCAATAACACCAATTACGCAGGCAACTACATCGTAGGCCAAGGGGGCATTCTACGATTCCAAAATGCCAACTCCACTCTTGGCACAGCGAAGGCCTTCCTCAGTGAGCGCAGCGCAGTCGTCTTCAATTACGATACAGGCGCAACCCAAGGAAGCCTCCAGACCCTTCTTGAATCGAAAGTAGATAATGCTTCTCGGGGAGTTCTGGCACTGGCCAATCAACCCAACAGCCTTAACCAGAACTTGGACTTCACCAACTACAGTGGTCTATCGCTTGGTGCAGATGGCGCTATAACTTATACCGGCACGCTTACCCCCGCCGGCACGACCTATCGCCTCGGCGGTGGCAATGGCACGCTTACCTATCAAAACACCCTAACCGGAGCACGCGATCTCCTGATAAACAGCGGAAACAGCAACGCCGCGCTCACCGGCGTTACCCTAACGCGAGCCAACGACTTCACCGGTAGCACAACGGTGCACCGCGGCACTCTCACCCTCAACTTCTCGATCGCGGGAGCACCCGCCTCCAATATTCTTCCTAGCGGCACTACTGTTACGTTGGGTGGTAATTCAGCAACCAACGGCGGCACTACGAACTATCTCGTCGCCACCCCCACGCTTACTGCAACCGGAGCCACTAGCGGCACCAACACCCAGTCCATCAGCGGATTGGTTCTAAATCAGGGGATTTCTGCCGTGAATGCCAACATTGGCACAGGCGGCACCATGGTTCTCAGCCTCGGATCAATCACTCGTAACGGCGGCGGCTTCGTGTCCTTTGGCGGCACAGGCAACATTACCACCACCACCACGAACTCGAACGGCATTTTGGGCGGTTGGGCCATTCGTGGCACCGACTGGGCGACCGTGGATGGCTCCGGCAACATCGTTGCCTACAACGCTTACACCACGCTAACTGGCGCGGCTCCCGCCATCGCGAGTAGCGCCACCACAAACGTGACATCAGGCACTTCCACCGGCAACATCGCGGTAACTGGCGGTGGCATAACCGATATAAATACTTTCCGCACGACTGACACAGTGGCGCGAACCCTCGATATCGCGGCAAACAACATGCTTCGTCTCGGAGCCCAAGGCGCCATTTACCGCACTGACGCAACCACCCAGAACCCTCTAACAATCGGCACGGCAGCCAACACCGGCACCTTGACCGCCGGAGGTGCAAACGACGCCGCAGGCACGATCACTTTCGTCGCCAATGCTCAAGCCGATACAACCATCGGAGGTTTCGGCCATGGTAACTCTATCGTGGTCAACTCAGTGATCGCGGATAACGGCTCCGGGAAAGTTAGCTTAGTCAAAGCAGGCAGTGGTCGTCTTACCTTGGCAGGCGCCAACACCTTTACCGGGGATCTTTTCGTAAACAGCGGTGGCGTCTGGGTCACTAACGCCACCGGATTGGGCAACTCTACGGTCCGCACCCAGCCAGGAGGCTACATTCAACTAACCAACGCAGGAACCTACAGCAATGAATTCTTCCTCTCTGGCATGGGTTCCCACAGCACCAATACACCCGCCAGTGCATACGTTGGCCTCGGCTCGCTTTATTTCCGAGCCATAGATTTAACCCTGAATGGCCAGATCAACCTACTTGATCAGACCCGAATTGGTTACAACTTGAATTTGGCTAGCCCAGCAACAGCGGGCTCCAACTATACAGCTACCATCAATGGCAGGCTAACGGGCTCGGGTGGAGTTGATTTTTCTTACGGTAATAGCCAGTTCAATGTAACTAGCGGAGCCGCTGCTTTTATTCTCGGCAACACCACCAACGACTACTCTGGCCACACCAGTGTCAGCACGATTACCAACGGTGGAACTGCCACTCTTCGCCTTGGTGCGAGCGAAGTCATACCCGACGGCGCAAACAAAGGTAATCTGGTGCTTACGGCTTCAAGCAACGTAGCCCGTGGGGTATCGGTCGATCTTAACGGCTTCAATGAAACCGTCAACGGCCTCGTATCCGAATCCTACGCGCTACGCACTGGAATCGTCAACACGAGCATCACTTCGAATTCTACGCTGACTGTAGGCGCCAACAACGCGACGTCATCCTTCGGCGGCAGCATCCGCGATGGCGCTAGCCGCAACGTGGGTCTTACCAAAATAGGCACCGGGACCCAGACTTTTTGGGGATCTAATGCATACACAGGCGTAACGACGCTGAGCAACGGAACGCTTAGTGTTTCTAACTTAAGCGGAGGCACCCTCACGAACCTCACCACTACTGCGGCAAGCACTTCCGCAACCGTAAGCAGCAATACCAGCCTCTTTGTAGGCATGGTGATCAACTCCCCTAATCTGCAACCCGGAACCCTGATTAATAATATCTCCGGAACCACGCTCACCCTTTCTACGGCAGCCAATTCAGCTGGCACATCCCTTCCGACCGTATTCGGCGCAGGCACTCTTGGCAGCAATCTTAGTAGCGCAGGGTTGGTATTCGATGGAGGCACCTTGGCCTACACCGGAACCACTAGTTCGGTGGCACGAGGCTTTACCGCCAACGCAGGTAAATCCGCCACTT
>JAIXQK010000123.1 GCA_027485795.1 Oxalobacteraceae bacterium | reverse complement strand
TTCAAGGCTTGTTTGATTTCCTTGATCTGCCATGCCTCCAGTTCCAAATAGCGTTCGAGGGCCTCTGAAGCCAGGAATGATTTGGAGCGATTGGTTGCTGCAGCAAGCTTTTCGAGTTGACTTTTGGTCTTGGCGCTGACGCGCAATGTAAGAACTGAGGATTCCATGCGGAGCTCCGTAAATACGATGTATACATTGTATCCTTGCCACTGGAAACAGAAAAGCCCCAGCACGAATGCTGAGGCTTTTTCAGAAATATTGAGCGGCTCGGGGTGGAATCGAACCACCCCTAAAAGGATTTCCAGCACAGTGCAGGTCGAAATCTGGTCCCGAGTTGGGTTTCTTCGCTAATGCCGCCCCTGCGGCAACGATAGTCGTTCAAACAAATCAATCAACCACTCACAGCGTTCATCGAAACTACGTTTCGGAAACGGGCGTCCGCTCGGGCTACTCGCGGTTTGTGTACAGGCTTCCGCCAGATAAGCAATCGAATCGAGTGGCGGCGCGGTATCGCAGCGAGGCGGCATCTGCGCGCGGATTTTTGCAATACACAGTAAGGTGAGCTTGCGGGCGCTGCCCACCATCGCGCGTTGATTCACCGAATCCATCGCATTACCGGCGATCTCACTACCAATCTCGGCATAGATAGTAGCTGCTGCGAGAATGGCACCACGACAGTCGCGTGGTAGTGCGGAAATGCCCGTCGCACCGCGCTGATATAAACGATCAGCCTCGGCCAATAAGCGAGAAACGACGCGCGCTAATGACTCGTTAAAAACTGGTGCACGCAACCACGCATCGGGATTCAGGCCTTCTTCGCGCATCCAGGCGCGCGGCAGGTAGAGCCGTCCGTTGCGTGCATCCTCGCCGACATCGCGCGCGATATTGGTTAGCTGCATGGCATTACCGAGCTCGCACGCACGTGCCAGCGCTTGTGGATCACGTACACCCATCACCATGGCCATCATCGCACCAACGCTTCCGGCAACACGCGCGCAGTAGTGGTGCAGATCCTCTAGCGTTTCATAGATGCGCCCTTCGGCATCCCATGAAAATCCTTCGATCAGTGCCTCTGGCAAGGTACGCGGTAAGCCGTAGCGATGTACCACCATGGCCATGGCTCGGTCTTCGATAATGTCGCCAGGCTCGCCAGCGTAGATGGCGTCGAGGCGCGCGCGTAACTGCGCCACCACGCCTTCTTCGGGTGCGCTATCGACTGCGTCATCGGCAACGCGGCAGAATGCATACAGCGCGATCGACGGAATCCGCACGCGCTCGGGTAATAAGCTGCTGGCCGCAAAAAAAGATTTCGAGCCACCGCGCATTAACTCTTCGCAGGCGGCGAGGTCGATAGTTTTTGCGGTGTTAGGCATCTGGCACCACCGAGGCCATGGCACGTGCCGACATCAGCACACCGGGGACACCCGCACCGGGGTGCGTACTGGCGCCCACCATGTAAAGATTTTCGATATCTTCGCTGCGGTTGTGTGGACGGAACCATGCACTTTGCAGCAGCCGAGGCTCCATACCAAACGCCGCACCTTTGTGCGACCACAGCCGATCATGGAAATCCTGCGGGGTCATGAGCCGGCTGGTGACAATATGCTCGCCGAGCCCGGGCATCACGGTGGATTCAAGATACTTTTGTATGCGCATGCGATACGACTCGGCTTGTGCCTGCCAATCAGTGCCGCTGTCTAGATGCGGTACCGGTGCGAGTACATAAAACGCATCGCAGCCGGGTGGGGCGACCGAAGGGTCAGAGGCGCTGGGGCGGTGCAGATACAAACTGAAATCATCGGCCAGCTTGTGCTTGAGGAACATATCATCCAGAAGACCTTTGTAGCGCGGCCCAAGCATGATCATGTGATGCGGAACGTCTTCCCAAAGTCGGTTGGTACCGAAATACCAGACGAATAAACTCATCGAATAGCGTCGCGTCTCGATATGTCGGTCAGTCCAATGTGAGCGGTGCTCGCGGTCTACCAGATTTTTATAGGTCCAGGCGGCGTCACCATTCGAGACCACGATATCCGCACGTAGCTGGTCGCCATTGGCCAGCGTGACACCGGTGGCACGGCCTTGCGTGACATTGATGCGGGTGACCGGTGCGTTGTAGCGCAGGCTGACACCGCGCTCTTGCAGTAGCTTCACCATGCCACGAATTAGCGCACCGGTACCGCCCATAGCCCAGTGCACACCCCAGCGGCGTTCCAGCGTATTGATCAGACTGTAGACACGGGTTACCGAATACGGGTTGCCACCGATTAGTAGCGGATGGAAGCTGAACACCATTCTCAGCTTCGGATCGCGCAAGTAACTCGCCACCATGGAGTAGAGCGTTTGCCAAGCTTTTAGCTTGATCATGCTAGGCATGGCTGCCAATAAGTCGGAGAAGCTATCGAACGCCTTATGCCCAAGCTCTTCAAAGCCGAGCTTGCAGGCTTGATCTGCAGCTTCTACAAAGCGGTCGTAGCCCGGAAGATCATCGGCGTTGAAACGCGCGATCTCATGCCGCATGGTGGCTGCGTCGCCGCTGTAATCGAAATGCGTGCCATCATCAAAACGTATTCGGTAAAACGGCTCGATCGGTTTTAGCGTGATGTCATCTGACAGTTTTTTACCGCAGAGTGCCCATAACTCTTCGAGCAATTGCGGTGCGGTGATGATGGTGGGGCCGGCGTCGAAGGTAAAGCCATCTTGCCGATGCACGTAGGCACGACCCCCGGGGGCGTCGAGTTTTTCAAGGACTTGGACTTGGTAGCCCTTGCAAGAGAGGCGAATTGCAGCAGCGAGCCCGCCGAAGCCGCTGCCGATCACAAGCGCGGTCGGCGCGGTCATGGGGTTATCCTAACAATTGTGCAAACACGCCGATGTTCCTCGATCCGAAGGATTCGAGTGCGATCTTGGTGCCAGTGGCGGGGTCGTGCAGGGTCAGGCGACCATCTGCATGAAGAATTAATTCGAAAGGCTCGGCAGCGCCGACCCCATTCAATTTTCGCTGGCGTGCCATTGCGCGCAAAGTACCACGCAAGAAGCCTTGTTCGCCTTCATAGCGTTGGACTAATTGGCCGCTGGTCACATCGATAGCGGCAACTGCTCCATCGGGTTGATCGACAAACCGTAGCTGACGAATTTTTCTGGCGGGCTCAGCAGTAACTTCTTGCGTATTACCTTGCAGGCGTGACACGCCAATCGTGACGAAGGTACCGATCAGCAGCAGCGCCACCGCGATCGCCGGGAAACGACTAGCCCGTCGTTCAGGCACTGCTTGCGGTGGCAGCGATTCCATTTTCATCGTGCAATCGCCGCTGCTGGCATACGCACCGGAATGGGCTGGCGTGTGTCATCACCACCCAACTCGGATTGCCGCGCTATCCAGGCCGCATGCAGCAGATCACCCGCAGCGCTGACATTCCGCAGGCAGCGCAGCGAAGGCTGGGCCTTGGAAAGCTCCCAAGGACGTGCGTGCGGCCACAGATGCAGGTAGGCGATACGGTCCGAACCTTTAAGCTCAAGCGCGATATCACCACTGCCATCTGCATTAGTTTTGAGATGCGCCGCTGCGATCCAACGCAAGGGCAGATTGAAACTAATCGTCAGCACGATACCGATGCGCATCACGATACGGCGGTTGGTCAGTGTGTACAGCGTGGTCTGCGCCGACATCCATGCAGTGAAGCTGAGCAGTCCAAGTGCGATGATCGCCATTGAAGACGACCACGCTAGTGGTGTCAGGTTTCCACTCAGGGTATCTGCACTATCCCATGACAGGATGGCTTGCAGTCCCAGCATCAAAGCAAAGTAAACCGCGACTTGTCGCACGTGGAAAGCTTCCAGTGCGAGTTGCTTCCAGTCGGGGCTGCCTTGCCACAGCACCCGTTCACCGGCCGGTAGTGGCTCCGGTAGTCCGGGTGCTGCCTCCAGTTCATGTTCGGGATAGATTTGCATAGGAGTCGATCAGAACAGAGGTTCTTGACGTTCAGGTGTCGCGTACAAGGTACCTGCACCATAGTAAGCAGAGATTTTTTCTTCTTCCAGCATCGTGACCTGATCCGCCTCTTTATGACCCGGCACATCGGCAAACTGATGCCCGAGGATCGCGTGGACCTTCACACCATCATGTGTGATACGCGCGAATGGCACCGGCAGCAATACCGTGCGGTTACCGTCATTGAGGCGTACCTCGATATAGCGGAACAGCATTTCGGAGCGATCCAGCCACAGGTCTTGGACGGTACCAGCGACTTCGTCATCTGCGCCCCACACCGGCATTCCGCGCGGATCCGGGTCTTGCTCAGCAACACCATGTTCAGGGTTGGCACGCAAGGGTGAAATTTTAGGTTCACCGAACGGCGTCATATCTGGATGATCAGCACGCTGATTCCATGCGCCGGGGCCAACACCCGCCAGTAGCGGATTGCCAATCGGCTCGATCGGCGCACCGATAAAGCGATGGCGTGGTTGCGCTTGCAAGAATTCAGGTTCTTTTAGAGGGTAGGGCATGACCACTTCCTCGCCACTTTCGAGCAGATACGTCTTAGGTGACGGGATAGGTGGCCAACCTTCCATTTGCGTGTCTCGGCCATTGATTGGCTCGAGTGGATAACCATCGCGATGGTTCTCCTGCAGCAGGTAATAGATCAGCCCGAAAAAGAAGATCCAGAACATGTACAACACGATCTGGGCGAAGTCGATGTACTGCGTAATCGCGCCTGTTTCCATGGTGCGCCTCCAACAATGAGTCGTCGCAAAGACGACGGGTGTGAAACTCTCTAGCCGGGGAATTCAGCTAGTCCAAACTTGCGCTGTGTTGCTGCTTGCTCTTGACGTGCGCGCTTGGCCAATGGTCCGATCGCGATCAACACCGCAAACAGCAAATACATTTCAAGGTGATACACAAAGCTGTAACCGGTCACCGGTGAGATCAGGCTCTCACCCAACCAACCGCTGGTGGCCAGCGAGCCGACTAGGTCTTTTACCAAGCCACCCGCAGCGATCGAGGCGCCTGCGGCAGTGGCCTGTACCGCGCCCCAAGCACCGAGCGCCATGCCGGCCGAGTCACCGATTTGCAAATCCATGGCCATGGTCAGCGTACCGACCGCGAACAAACCACTACCGGCACCAATTAAGAAGGCACCGAAGCGAAACAGATTCGGCGCATCCAGCGGCGCAGAAAAAATCACCATCGCAAACGCTGGCATACCGAGCAAGGCACCCAAGGCGGCGATACGACCTGCATCCAAACCCGCTGCCAGTAAGCGTGCCGCCATGCCAAACGCCAGCAGCGCACCCGCTGCGCTAATAGCTGTTAATAGGCTGGTGGAACCGACACCCAGATGCAAGATCTCGCCACCGTACGGCTCGAGGATGATGTCTTGCATATTGAACGCGCAGGTGCCGAGGCCTACGGTCCACAAAAACCGCTTCACGCCCGGGCGTACCGCATAGCTACGCCAGTGGCTGGAAAAATCTTCTTCGTTGCGCGGTTGTCGGGCACGATCACGGTTGAGTGCTTCTTGCTTCCACAGCGCGTTCAAGTTCAGCATCACCACCAGCACCGCCGAGCCTTGTACCGTCTGAATCAGGCGCAGCGGACTGAAATCTGCCAGCAACCAACCGAACAACGCACCACTACCCACCAGTCCCAGCAGCAGCATGGTGTACATCAGCGCCACCACGCGCGGGCGTGTCTCCGGCGTTGCCAAATCGGTCGCTAATGCAAGACCCGCGGTCTGCGTCACCTGCATGCCCATACCAACCAATAGAAACGCCAGGCCAGCGCCAATGCGGCTGACCCACAGCATCCCCGGCTGAGGGTCGGACAGCGCGAGCAGACCAAACGGCATGATCGCCAGACCACCAAACAGCAAGAGGCTGCCTATCCAAAGATAGGGCAGTCGTCTCAAGCCAAGTGCCGAGCGATGGGTATCTGACCGAAACCCGATCATCGCGCGTAGCGGCGCAAATACCAGCGGCAAGGCGACTGATAGCGCGACCCACCAAGCCGGTACACCCAACTCAATAATCATTACCCGGTTCAGCGTGCCGACCAGCAGGGCGGTCGCCAGACCGATTGAAAACTGAAATAGCGATAGACGAAGCAACCTCGGCAGTGGCAGATCCGGCGAGGCGGCATCGGCGAACGGCATCCAGCGCGCGTCCATGGACCCGGTCAGCTGGCGCACAATTTTCTGCAGTTGTCTCATCAAGGGCGCGAGTGTGCTTGCCGATATGGCAAGCTTGGTGATTATAAGAACACTCTAGTGTTCGCACTATATTGTGTCAATAAATAATTACACTATTTTCGTAAACTTAAGTTGACTCCAATACAAGTATCGGCCATGCTGCGTTCGTGCCTGCAATGGGCACATTGCAGTAAACAGTGCCACTCCTCTGGGGGCGTCCGCGTAATTTCGGGCGCCCCGTTTTTTCGAATCTTGGAGGGATGGTTAGGGGATATGTCTCGCGGCGCGCTCGGTACCGCGCTCAATTAAGCCCACAATCACATTTAGGGGGCGCCTGCCGCCGGGAATCGATGGGGCTAGCTGCGGCGTAGCGGGTTCGCGGTGGAACAGCGAAACCGTGGGTTCTAAACGGACTTCAGACCTGTTAGCCCTGCGCGGATGCTGGCGCAGGGCAATCCGATATCAGGTAGGCTCATCCAGGCTGAGCGCAACCTCGACCATGGTTTTTTCGAAGTTGGATAGATTGGGCGATAGGCGAAGCATGTGCTCCGTCAGATGGAGCCCAGGATCACCGATATGCTTAGGGCCTGCCGGCGCGCCAGGCGAAGGGAAAAAGACCTGGCTAAAGACTCTTGCTATTTCACTACTCGCGATTGCCTTGTTACGGGTTAGCCGATCGGTCAGTAATGTCGCATAGTCCTTTGGCGTGGCCTCCATTGCAGCACCCGCGCAAGGTGTATTGGGATAAGGACTTTGTTTTAGGACTAATCCTTTTATCTCAACGATTCTCTGGTTGTGCTCCACCAGATCGGCAAGTAACTCCAGCTTGTGTTCGGTGCCGACCAATCCGAAATCTTCTCCGTCAAACTCCAGAGACTCAATCGTACGATGCTGTTTCAACACCTGAATTAGCTGCTCAAAACAGTCAGCCTCTTTACAAGCTGCTATTGCGCCGAGTGAAAGCGACCGCAGTGAGGTGTTCGCCGCAATGCCAAGGTTGAATGCATGCAATCGTTCACGATACTTCGCTTGAGAAAGATCTCCCCGGTTAGAAAACCAGTCAGCGCATTTGAATGTTTCCAGCGTTTTTGTATTTTCGAGCAATGACTGAAGGGCCTGCAAACTGGCTGTTTCACCGAATTGCCAGCTGGTGAAAGAAAGCTCGGTCAGCTGGGGGCAGCTGGACAATGCTCGAAATATGTCCGCCGATTTTTTTTCTGAAGTGTCGAGACAGTGAAAAACAACAGAATTCAGACTGCGGCAACGACGGATCATCTGCTCTAACTTTTGGCAAGCTTCATCTGATAGTTGGCCATGAAAATAAAAAATAAATGACTTTGCATTACCTACACTGCTGATTGCATCCAGTATCGAGGGGGAGAAAGTGTTATCAACACCTAGCATGCAGAATTTCTCCAGCCTCGGGCTACGGGTGATGAAGTCTGCGATCAGCCTTACCTTTTCTGTAAACTCGGACCTCACAGTGGGGACAAAGGGAATAGAGAACTTCAAGCAGGAGAGGCTGGCATGACGCTCAAGAACTGTAACAAAAAACTCGGAAAGCAAACGGGGTGAGGACCGGTTAGGCAGGAAAGTGAGCCGGTCGAGTGGATCGCATTCCTGAAGCAATTCATTCAGTGCGGTGAACTGATCCTTGCCAATAAGCGCCGAAATGAGAACGTCGATTTGCCTATGGTTTTCGTTAGGTACTGAATTTTCATGGTACGGTCCTCGGGGGTAGATCCCGAGGAGCATGTAGTCAAGATAAATTTTTTCAGCCGGTGACGGTATGTCTTTCCTCCTGATTGCGTACTCAGTTGCTGTGTAAGGTAAGTGCTGAAGACAGGTTGGTAATCGAAAGCCATTTAATATAGGTCGGGATGAATCTGGAAATTGAGTGGGATGATCGGTAATCGTTTTTGAGCGTATTGATTGGCTTGCATCCATTTTTTCTTCATGAGGTGTAGAGGTCAATCTCAGTGATAAATCGAGAATGTCGGTTCCCGTACAATCGCATAGCGTAGTTTCTGATGTGGGTCAGTTAACTTGATGAGGCTGCTTTCGATGTTTGGAGGCTGCCAATGCGATTTTCGCGAATAAAAAATGCCCGGGGAATCCCGAGCATTTTTTCATCAAGGCTGCGCGCAAGATTCACGCGCGTTCAAAAATTGCGGCGATACCTTGACCACCGCCAATACACATGGTCACTAAGCCGTAGCGCTTCTGCGTGCGAATTAACTCATGCAGACACTTTATCGTGATGATCGCGCCAGTCGCGCCGAGTGGATGACCAAGTGCGATCGCGCCACCATTCGGGTTGGTGCGAGCCGGATCGAGATCAAGACCGCGACACACGCCGATCGATTGTGCAGCGAAGGCTTCATTGGATTCGATCACATCCATCTGATCAAGCTTCAGTCCGGCACGCTGCAGCGCTGCCGTGACTGCAGGAATCGGGCCTGTGCCCATGAGCGAGGGCTCAACACCTGCCACTGCGTATGACACTAAGCGTGCAAGCGGCGTGCGACCAGCACGACTGGCGGCGCCTGCCTCCATCAAAACGCAAGCAGCTGCGCCATCATTCAGACCAGAGGCGTTACCTGGTGTGACGGTGCCGTTTTCTTTTTGAAATGCGGGTTTGAGGTTGGCGAGCGATTCTAGTGTGGTGCCTGCTTTCGGGTGCTCGTCGGTATCAAATATCACGGTGCCCTTACGACTCTTAACCTCAACCGGCACGATTTGCGATTTGAAGTAGCCCGCTTCAATCGCTGCTAAAGCTTTGCGCTGGCTGTCGACCGCAAAAGCGTCTTGCTCATGACGCGAAATGTTGTACAACTTGGCGACGTTTTCTGCAGTGACACCCATGTGGCCGGCGCCAAATGGGTCATGCAGGGCGCCGAGCAGTACATCGACTAGCGATGCGTCACCCATACGCGCGCCAAAGCGAGCCAGCGGCGCGTTGTAGGGTGCGCGGCTCATGGTTTCAACACCACCACCAATCGCGATATCGGCATCGCCGAGTTGGATGGCATTAGCGGCGCTGACGATCGCTTGCAGCCCAGAGCCGCACAGACGGTTTAGGGTCAGCGCTGCGGATTCTTTTGGCATGCCGGCGTTGATGCCAGCAACCCGTGAGACATACAAGTCGCGCGGTTCGCACTGTACGACATTGCCTAGCACAATCTGCTGCGCGCTGGCGGCTTCAATGCCTGAGCGTTCAATCGCTGCCTTGACCACGATGGTGGCCAATTCATGGGCAGAAAAATCTTTCAGAGCGCCACCGAAGGTGCCGACGGCAGTACGTGCGGCGCCAACGATGACGACGTCTCGGGTTGTTGTCATGGAAGTGTCCTGATGGGATGGTGTAGCTGCCGTAGGCAGCGGATATCAAAAGCGGCGTAATGGTAGCCGAAGATGCGCATACAGCGGCTTTTCTAATGGTGCTGGTACATCACATTGATGCGCGCCACATATTTCGACACGTCACCGAACACGCGGCTGCCTTCGTGTAACACGCTGCGCGGACCAAAGCCATGGCGAAAGAAAAGTGCTGAGCCTTTTTTGGGTAAAACATCGACATGACCGCGATCCGGTCGAAATAGTCGTGTACTGCCACCCTGCACGCCATCCTCCGGGCCATTCAGATAAAGCAGCATGGAGAGGCAGGAGCGCAAGGCAGGCCATTCTTGCATCTGTCGGCGGTCAGGCGTCAGCCCATAACCGGGCCAGTCACCGTCCGTGTGTGGGTTGAACACATCCTCGGCGTCGTAACGGTACATATTGATACGTCGCGACAGTGCGGGGAATAGCTGCGCGCCATCCATCGTTTGGGGCAAGAGGTGTGCAATACGGTCAAACACAGGTGCCAGTGTCTGCTCGTCTGCTACCCAATGCACCGCTTTGTTCATGCGCATGCCGGGTGGGGTCTGGATGCCGGGCGCTTCATCACGGTAGCCGAAACGCTCGCTGGCTTCGACGATCGCATCCGCTTCCTCTGCGGTGATCACATCACTGATCAGGAACGCGATCAGACCACCAAGCTCGATATCGGTACGCTGAGGCGTCAGGCCATGATCGCGCGGGAGCGCAAGCCTTGGCGCCGGTTCACGAAATGCAAAAATCGGCGTCATCGGCACCACGCCGCCCATCGGTAGAGAGCCGGGCATATGCGCTACGGCGAAATGATCAGGCCACGCAAGGTTGGCGGAAGCGGTGGGGGCGATATCGGTCATGATGCGGTTGCGCAGGCTGCGTATGTCATTGAAGCCCTCATTGTACGATCCAGTCGTTCGCGCTGTCGCGGGACTGTCCTATGCCCAAAGGCCACACACGCGGCTTTGGCCCGTGTTATCTGCCAAAATCGCGGCTTTTGGTGCGACTTAAAAGTTCTATGCATACCCCTGAAATAAAATTCATCGATAGCGCTCGCCTATCCATCGAATACCTCGAGTTGCACCCGGATGCCGCGCGGACGGTAGTGCTGGTGCATGGTTGGCCCGATGCGGCGCGCACATGGAGCCCGGTGGCGCAGTTGCTCGCCAATGCTGGCTATCGGGTACTGGCGCCTTCATTAAGAGGCTATGGTGGAACTCGCTTTAGGGATGCTTCTACACCGCGCAGTGGTGAATTGGTCGCGCTGGGTCGCGATCTGATTGATTTCGTCGAGGCACTTGATCTGCAAAGCCCGATGTTAGTTGGCCATGATTGGGGTGCGCGCGCGGTGGCGAACGCCGCTGGCTTGGCTCCTGGGTTGGCGTCGCATCTGGCGATGCTGTCGGTGGGTTATGGCACCAATGACCCGACGCAAGTCTTGCCGTTCGAGCAAGCGCGCTCCTATTGGTATCACTGGTTCATGGCGACGCCCTTGGGCGAGAAAACCGTGCGCGCCGATCCGCGCGGCTTCGCCCGCATCATGTGGGACACTTGGTCGCCACCCGGTTGGTTCGATCAGGCTGAATTCGATGCGACGGCAGCTGCTTTCGATAACCCGGATTGGATCGATGTCACGCTGCATTCCTATCGTCATCGCTGGGGCCATGCCGAGGGTGATCCGTTTTATGCGGCTGACATCGCCAAGTTAAAACCGTTGCCCGTACTGTCAACGCCCATGCTGGTGATTCACGGTGCGGCAGATGAGGTGAATGCGGTAGCGACATCAGAGGGTAAAGAGGCTTTCTTCTCTGGTCGCTACCAGCGCGTGGTCCTGGACGGGGTGGGGCATTTCCCGCAGCGCGAGGCGCCGGCTGCTGTCGCACAGGCGCTCATCAGGTTTTTTGGTACTGTCTGACTTATCTCCCTTTAATTCTTCGCGCTTGCAAGGCTGATCGCAGCCCGAGCCGCACAGTCCATCGTCATCAGGAATACGCAATTGCCCAAATTCGCCGCCAATTTGTCCATGCTGTTCACCGAAGTCCCATTTGCAGAGCGTTTCCAGCGCGCGGCGCAGGCGGGGTTTACATGGGTCGAGTGCCAGTTTCCGTATGAGCTACCTGCAGAGCAGATCAAGTCACTGCTCGGCGAGCAGGGCTTGACGATGGTGCTGCATAACCTCCCTGCCGGTGATTGGGCTGCGGGTGATCGTGGCATTGCTTGCGACCCGGCGCGCGTCGATGAATTTCGAGCGGGGGTGGTGCAAGCGATCAGCTATGCCACGACCTTGGACGTGAAAAAAATCAATTGCCTCGCAGGGAAGTTACCCAATGGCGTTAGCGAGCAGAAGGCGCGTCAAACGCTGATTGATAATCTTCGCCATGCGTCGACCGCATTGGCGCGCGATGATATTCAACTGCTGATCGAGCCGATTAATCGGTTTGATATTCCGGGATTTTTCCTCGACAGTACCGCCAAGGCGCTGTCGGTGATTGAAGAGCTGGGTGATCACCGAGTGCTGCTACAGTACGATGTCTATCACGCCCAGCGCATGGAGGGTGAACTCGCTGGCACCCTGCAAAATAATCTCTCCCGCATCGGTCATATCCAAATCGCCGATAATCCGGGGCGGCACGAGCCCGGGACGGGTGAGATTAACTTTCCCTTTTTATTCGCTTGGATTGACCAAATCGGCTACCAGGGTGTGATTGGTGCGGAGTACAAACCCGCACGTACTACCGAGGCGGGCTTAGGCTGGATGCAGGTGATGATGTGAATAACGCAGCTGAAGTAAGCACGAAAATAACTGCTGGAGACGTTGCATGAAACTCGGATTCATTGGCTTGGGCATTATGGGCGCGCCCATGGCGTATCACCTGCTCAAAGCAGGTAATACGCTGTATACCCATACCCGGAGCCAGACCGCTGATGAGTTGTTAAAGGATGGCGCACAGCCCTGCGCAAATGCGGCTGAAGTCGCGCAGAAAGCCGACATCATCTTCATGATGTTGCCCGATACGCCGGATGTCGAAAAAGTTTTATTCGGCGAGCATGGGGTTGCGACTTCGCTCGCAAAAGGCAAAATCGTGGTCGACATGAGTTCGATCTCGCCGATCGCGACCAAGGCATTCGCGCAAAAGATTAACGCGCTTAACTGCGAATATCTCGACGCACCAGTATCTGGCGGCCAAGTCGGCGCCAAGAATGCCGCGCTAACGATTATGGTGGGCGGTAACGCAACGACCTTCGAGAAGGTCAAGCCTTTGTTCGAGCTGATGGGCAAGAACATCACGCTAGTGGGTGGCAATGGTGATGGTCAAACGGCGAAGGTCGCGAATCAGATTATCGTTGCGCTGAATATTGAAGCAGTGGCCGAGGCGCTTTTGTTTGCGGCGCGTAATGGCGCGGACCCTGCCAAAGTACGTGAGGCGCTGATGGGTGGCTTTGCAGCGTCAAGAATTCTGGAAGTGCACGGCGAGCGTATGATCAAGCGCACGTTTGATCCTGGCTTCCGTATCGAGCTGCACCAAAAAGATTTGAATTTGGCGCTGAGTGCCGCGCGCGAACTAGGTATGTCATTGCCACACACCGCCAGCGCACAGCAGTTGTTTTCATCTTGCGTGGCTCAGGGCGGTAAAGCCTGGGATCACTCAGCGATGGTAAAAGCCTTAGAACATATGGCGAATTTTGATTTGACGGAGACACCATGAGCGCTGCAGCCACGCTGCTAAGAAGCATGTTTGATGCGGCGGTAGCGTCCGCACAGCCGGCACTGTGCGTGCCACCCTACCTGCCGACACCGGAAGAACTCGGTAAAGGTCGTTTGTTCGTGATCGGCGCTGGCAAAGCCTCGGCAGCTATGGCGCAAGCGGTCGAGCAGGCTTGGCAGGGCCCCTTGTCTGGCTTTGTCATCACGCGCTACGGGTACGGCGTGCCTTGCGAACGTATTGAGATTGTCGAGGCAGCGCATCCGGTGCCGGATGAGGCGGGGTTGAACGCGGCGCGCCGCATGATGTCGTTCGTTAGTGATTTGCGCGAGGATGACATCGTGCTGTGTCTGATCTCGGGAGGCGGCTCGGCGCTAATGCCACTGCCTATCGAGGGTCTGACGCTGGAACACAAACAAGAAGTCAATCGTGCCTTGCTGGCTTGTGGCGCCAACATCAGCGAGATGAACTGCGTGCGTCGTCATCTCTCCGCGATCAAAGGCGGCCGACTGGCAGCCGCTTGTCATCCGGCGCGTGTGATCACGCTTTTGATGTCTGATGTGCCGGGCGATCACATGGTGGATATCGCTTCAGGACCGACGGTGCCGGATCCGACCACCTGTGCCGATGCGCTGGCGATTGTGGATCGGTATCGCATTGATTTACCACCCGAGGTGCGGGAGGTACTGACGAGCCGCCGCGGTGAATCTATCAAGCCGGGTGATGCGCGATTAGCGCGTAATGAAGTCAAAATGATCGCAACACCGCAAATGGCACTCGAAGCCGCAGCGCGTGTCGCAGAGCAAGCGGGTTATCGCGCGCATATCTTGGGTGATGCGATTGAAGGTGAAGCGCGTGATGTGGGCAAGGTACTCGCGGCGATGGCCCTGCAAGTTGCGCAGCGTGCGCAACCATTTAAAGCACCCTGCGTGTTGTTGTCGGGTGGTGAGACGACAGTGACAGTACGTGGCAAAGGACGCGGTGGGCGTAATGTGGAATGTCTGCTATCGCTTGCAGCAACGCTGGGTGGGCATGCACGTATTCACGCGCTGATGGGTGATACCGATGGTGTCGATGGCATGGAAGACATTGCGGGTGCCACGCTGTATCCAAATACGCTAGAGCGCGCGTGGGGCAAAAACATGCCGGTGCTGCAATATCTGGAAAACAATGACGGTCACAGTTTTTTCACTGCACTCGGTGATTCAGTCATCACCGGGCCGACACTGACAAATGTGAACGATTTTCGTGCGATTTTGATTGACGCCTAAAGCGATCAATTATTTTTGATTTGCAAGCAATTGAGAGAAAGTAGATGACGCTGTGTCAATATTTTCTTCTCGCAACGTTCTGATTTTGCTCACGCTGCCTATTTGTTTTTTCTACCGATAGCTGAGCAACGAAGCTGATCAGAATCAAGAACTTGCAGTACACAGACGCGCTTTTTGCGGAGAGTTATCCCCAAAAGCTGTGGATAAATTCTGATCGCTGAGCGATCAGAATGTTTTTTCAGCGTGCAGTTTTACTAAGCCGGCGTGGATAACAGGCTTGCAGGACTGCTCAAAATCCTGCCGATATTCGCTCGGTGGTTGCCATCCACGCTTGCGCCAGA
>JAIXQK010000024.1 GCA_027485795.1 Oxalobacteraceae bacterium | reverse complement strand
CTTCCTACGCTGCGGCCTCCGGCCTTCGCTCCGGAAGCAGATTGACAAGGAGGTGGCAGCCACTATCAATGAACCCGAATCCTCTCACTTTGAGCGGACCATAAACTGGAAGGGTGCCATTTTTGAATCGGTTCTTTTTGGGTTTCGTTAATATTTTCGCATGGTTTTCTGCCAAGCTGTATTCCAATTTTATCGTAGTTTTCTAATGGATGCATTCCTGATATTGAAGAATCGGGATACGTTCCAGCATGCCATTCATTATCGAATGCTTTAGATATATTTATTATTTTATCGTTACCATGCTATTCATTAGAATATTATTTATTATCTTTCAGTATGGAAGCCTTTTCTCATTCAATCCATACAAGATATAATGAATTAAGGGATTGATTTTATTTTTGTCACTCCTGATATCAGCATATCGTAGCAAGTAACTAGTAGTATTAAATGATATACTTGGATTGCGGCCTTCTTCGGCCCCAAATAATAGATAGTGTCGTATAGGATCCAACTTCCGCGCGGCCACATCGGGATAGGTCCTCAAGTAGAAATCTTCATCAAAAAGCCCCGATTTTAGTATGATTTCTCGTTGGTTTCGCAACACTCGTTCTTTTTTACTCAGCTTTTTCAGTAACTGGTTTGGGAAGCGCAGGAGGGCTGTTATTTTCCATGAGATCGTTTTCTTCAGTTTGATGTTGTTAGCCACTGCGACTCTGCCTCGCTCTTCACTGGCAAGGTACATTTTCGATAACTCCGCCAGCTCGCGAAAACGCTCCTTCACATTGTTCTTAAGATGGGCACACTCCTCATCCCGTTGACGGATGAGTTCGGACAGCGTGTCTTTTTGTTGTGTAAGCTCGTGGATTGTAGCTTGCTGGAGCGTCCCTTCTTCGCGCAGATTTTCGATTTCTTGGGTCAGGCGGGCGCGCTCATCTTCCACCAACTGGCGTTGCTGGGATGTTTCGTGGGTTAAGGATTCTAGTTCATGGGATTGATGGGACAGTTGATCACGGTGGTGGGCGACCTCTCCCACAAGCCTCGCTAGCTCCTGCGACAGGTGTTCCTTCTCGGCTGCCACTTCTGCCAACCGCTCTCGGTGGCCGGCCGACCTTTCCTCCTCCAATGCGGCATTTAACTCATTGGCGCGCTGATTGGCGCTATGGAATTGGATGAATAATCGATCAAATTCCAGAAATCCCGGCTGGAGGGCTGTCATCCATTTTTGACTGTGTTCTACAATCTTTGCCGTTTTTTTGACATTCTGAGTATCTGCGGCCGCCAAGAGCGACTCGTAAAGCTCGATGGCTAGGGGGGGGAGGCCTGCCTCCAAGGCCAAATCTTGGCTTTGAAGGCTGCTATGCCGTAGATCCTTATCAAAGAATGACGAGGAAAAGCGATGCACTTGCTCCTCGAAATCTTCTGGAAATGGGAGTGCTAATTTCTGGGCAACACCACTGAGGGATTTGGCGGGATTCGCAAAAATCTCGTCATACCGCACAAAGGCAACGGGTAGATCTTGAATGCAGGATAAAATCGAGAGCCAGTAATTGACAAACAGCATGCCGCCATGAGTCAGAGATAAGCCCTGCGCTTTGGACAAAGAGCGGATAACGCTCACCGGGTCACGCACCGCACATACCACCTTCACATTGAAACCGGCGTGTTGGAAGACAGAAAGCCAGAATGGGAGAAGAATCCCAATCCTCGGCTCCTTAAGCACGGAGAGAGAATTTGAAAGCGGGTAGTTTTTTCTGAGAACTTCCAGGGCCTGAAGTGCATATTTGCCACGATCCGCAGTATTCAGGGATGTCCAGTCGACAAAGCCCGTACTGTGCCAGGCACGTCCCAAGCGCGGCAAGAGGCTTCCCTCGTTGAACGTATAGATTTCCTGATCCTCAAAGTACCCATGCGGATTGCCTTCCGTGGCCGGCATCAATCGTCCTGAGTTCTGCGCGCCCAAGCATTCCAGAAGACGCGCCGTCACACTGGTGCCAGAGCGGTGCATGCCTAGGACGAGAAGCATGGTGGGCTTTATCGCCAGTTCATTGGCGGCAGGGACCGGCTTAAGTTCGCTTTTCTTGGTGGATTTGAGGTTCGCTGGCATATACTTGATTTAAGAAAATGATAGATTCAACACAGCAATGACAGGAGATGCACGACGGACCCGATACTTTCGATCCAATCATACGCACCGTCTTACTGTTGAGTTGTGATAGGGCTTATCGGGATATCAGATCCAGAACCTCCTTCACCCCTGTTTGCCAGCTGGGCAGCCTGAGTTGGAAGGCTTTCTCGAGAAGACCGCAATCAAGTCGGGAATTCGTCGGACGTGGCGCGGGCATGGGATAATCGGCGGCGGGGATCGGATGGATGGTTTCTGGGGTGGCGCGCAGGTTCAGACCCGCCGCGCTCGCTTGTTCCACCACATAGCGGGCGTATTCATGCCAGGAAGTCGTGCCGGCGGCGGCTAGGTGGTAAGTTCCCAAGGGGAATGCGTCGCGGTCAGATTCCGACCTATACGAACCAAGGACCTGTGCCGTGACCTCGGCGATCAAGCCGGCCGAGGTCGGTGCCCCGAACTGGTCGGCGACGATCTTCAACTCATCGCGTTCGCTGGCCAGCCGCAGGACGGTTTTGAGGAAATTCGAACCATGTGCCCCGAACACCCAACTGGTGCGGAAGATGAGGTGCTGGGCTCCAGATTCCGCCAAGGCCAGCTCGCCCGCGAGCTTGGTCTGGCCGTAAACGCTAAGCGGGCGGGTGGCATCCGTCTCAAGGTAGGGACCGACCTTGGACCCATCATAGACATAGTCCGTGGAGTAGTGAATGACCAAGGCGCCGAGCTTGGCTGCCTCTTCGCCGATAATCCCCGGGGCGCTGCCATTCACCGCGTGGGCGGTTTCCCGATCGCTTTCCGCTTTGTCCACTGCGGTGTAGGCGGCAGGATTGACAATGACATCGGGGCGGTAGGTTTGGATTGCCTGGCGAACCGAATCGGGATTTGCCAGATTCATCCCTTGGCGATCTAGGGCGATGACCGCGCCCATGGGCGCCAGCGTGCGCTGCAACTCAAAACCGACTTGGCCGTTGCAGCCTGTGATCAGTATACGTTTAGGTATCATCGTTTAAATACAAAATAAGATTGAACCGCCAAGCGCAAAGGCCGCCAAGCGATGCAAAGAAGAGGGGGATGGAGTATCGACTTGAGTCGGCTTGGCTTTGTAAGGTTTGTTTAGCCGCAAGGAGGTGCAAAAAACTCGCAAAAAATCTAATTGAAGCGAAACGCAAAGGCGGGGAGGCGCTGAGGAAGGTGGGGAGAGGGGTGGAGCTGAAATCAGCTGGCCGGTTTTTCGGGCTGGATCGTGAATCGCACGGCTTCGATGATGCTGCCGTCCGTTTCGAAACCGATGGTGAAGCCCTGCCCGATATCGCTCGGTTGATGGAGGTGGTGAAAACCACAGATCAGCCGTGTGTGGCCGGAGGCTTCCTCATGAAGAATAGCCTCGATCACATCGGCGCGTTATGATTCGTCGGATGTGAGAAGGTGTGGCAGGACAGGCGCAGCACCAGATGCAGATGGGCATGCTGTGATTCCTCAGCCGATGCCCAGCCACACACTTGAAAAGGTCTGCTTGAATCGTAAGCGTCACCATTTTGAGGCGTCTCCAGGTTCCAATCGACGAGCAGGTTTTTCAGGCGTGGGTAGTTGGCCGGTTCGATGTGTCAGAAACCATGATTGGAAGAATCGGACATGGGAGAGGGTTAGGCAAAAAGTTGAAAGAGAGAGTCTTAAAGTATAAGTTTTCATTTTCAACAAAAGACAGAAGAAACAACGGATTGAAAGCAGAAATTGTTTATTGCCTGATCTTTCGGTGTCATTTTCTTCGGCACAATGCGGCAATCTTGTGCTGAATTTTTTCGGCTTTTCTCATCCGACAGATGATCTTATGGTCCTCTTTGTGGAGATGGAGGCGACTGTGTTTAGCGTTCTAACGTAACGCCTAGCATGACTTCATTCCGCATAGTCATCCACGATTCGCCAAGAAGTTAACTCCACCATATTACCATATTATGAACCGCTTAGATACTTTGCGCAAATCGATGCTCCCGGGCTCCCGGGGCATCGAAATCGGTCCTTGGCGTAATCCAGTGGCTTCAAAAAAAGATGGCTTTCAAACCCTCGTCATTGATATTCTGACTACGGAAGTCCTGCGGGAACAGGCGAGAGCGTCGAATGACTCTGAGGCCCAAGTCGCGGGCATCGAGGAGGTCGATATCGTCGGAGACGCCTCCCGTTTGTACGAGCTGGTGCGCGGCAAGGGGTGTATGGATAGATTCGACTGGATTGTGAGCAGCCATAATTTTGAGCATCTCCCCGACCCCATCCGCTTCCTTAGCGATTGCGAAAATCTTCTCAAGCCCGGTGGTTTCGTCGGCATGATTATTCCCGACAAGCGCTACTGCTTTGATCGCTTCCGTTGCACCACGAATATCGCCGATCTCGTGCGTGCGCATCACGACAGCGAATCGACCACAGCAGCGGCGTTCGCCATGTTCGCCCTGCACGCACTTAAAACCACACTTGTGTTTCCCGATGGGGCCGAGAGCCGTTCTTGGCGGCAGGACATCAACGTGCCGGAGTATTTGGAAACAAAGGACATTCGGCCCATATACGAAAAGCTTAAAACATGGCTGGCGAAGAATCCGGCTCCCAAGTTCATCGGCCACCGTTGGCAGTTTTCCCCTGCCGCATTCGAGTTGGCCATGTTCGACCTTCGTGCCACAGGTCTTACAAATTTTGTTTTGGAGGAAATTGTTTCTGCGCAAGGCTGTCAGGAATTCGCTGTGCGCCTGCGTTTGGGCGCCGGAATTGAAATAAACCCCAAGGAATGCGCGAAACGCCGCAGCGAATTGTGTCGGCGAATCGAAGACGAGGCCGCCGCAGTCACGGGTCATTGCCTGCGGTTGGAAAATGAACTCGCGATCGCTCGCGCAGAGCTGGCTGAGACCAAAGCCCTCCTTGCTCGCCTGGATGGTTAAAGAGAAGACGGGAAATCCAAATTCAACCGCTCAACAGTTTGCTTGCCATATAGATGGTTTGATTTTCGGCCATGCGACAAGTGAATTTGATTCCCTTAGAAAGTTGACACATCGGACTTGTTGCCAACCACTAATGAGAGGAAATGATTGGAAAGGCTCCCTGTCTTTTCAGGACCAAAGCGTGCCCGCGTGTCGATGCGAGCCGCTTCGCCCAATTTCGCCCTGAGTGCAGGGTCATCCGACAATTGTTGGAGAAGTCCTCGCCACTCGCCAGCTTCCGCCGCCAGCAGGCCGGTCTCCCGGTCGATGATCGTGTGTCGCATGGGTGCGGTTGCAGATGCGATCGTAGGAATTCCAAGTGCTGCGGCCGCCGTGTAGCGTATCTCGCTCTTGGCTTCACAAAATGGATTTCCAACTTCCAGCGGTGCCAGATTGATGTCGAACCGAGCCAGCTCAGCGTAGAGGTTCGCCAGAGGAACGGCGGGGCGGCATTCGATGCGATCCTTATGGAGGAGTAGGCAGGGAAAGCGGGCTAGATTCAAATACCCGACCAGTACAAACCGCGCGTTCGGGTTATCAGCCAGAAAATCGGCGATGGCCTCGGCAATCGTGGCGAAGTCGCGAGTGTGGGTCGGCGTCCCACTGGCAAAGCCGACACGTATGCAGCCATCCACCGTAGAGGGTTTGGGTGCCTTGCGCCAAGTCTCCGCAGCAGCAAGCATCTCGCGACTGAAGCAGTTTGGGATCACATGTGCTATTGGCGCGTGCAGGGATGCGGCATTCGCCAGAGTTTCCGTGGTTGCGAACACCGCATCGCTGGAGGTCAGTGCAGAACGAAATTCCACCGCTTCGCGCAAAAACGTTTCCCTGGCATCACTATCCACTTCTTCGAGGTAGGCAAAGTATCCGGCCTCCATCACCCCGGATTCGAAAGTGAGGTCATCCACATCGCAAACCAGTGGCACGCCGCGAGCGGAGCAGGCGGCTCGGATTTCACAAAATTTCTCACCCCATGGCCCGCGCGATACTACCACGACATCGGCTTGTCTAATGGATGCAGTGAGCGCCGAATCTGTTGCGGTAAGCCACTGAACATTCCAGCCAGCCTTGGAGAGTTCTTCGATGGGATGAACAACGCGATAAGTGTGGGCGCGGCTCTCTGGCGTTCTCGAAACAAATAATGCGCGCTGGGTGCCGACGGGCAGGGATTCGATAGAGATTGGCGATGGATGCAAGGTTTTCAATTCTTGCACGATCCTCTCCGCCCAGATGTCGCGAGGGCAAAGCCGGTCGAGCTTGGCGCGAAGCGGTGCATAGCCGGCAACGAGGCGCTCGAAGTCCGCCGTTAGTTTATCCAGCCAATTCCGATGCGGCTCAAACGAAACTGAAAATTTCACCGCGTCCGTGACCGAGGCAAAAAAATCCGCACTTTCTTTGGATGCTCGCTCGGAAGACTGGCGACGCAGATTGGGATCCAGGAAAAAATCCATTTCTCGGCTCTTCGGGTCTGCGTGCGAAGGCAAGGTCAATCCCGGGCACAGCGATGGAAGCTCCTGCAGAGCGGTTCGCCAGTCCGATACCAAATCAGCGTAATCGACAGCGATCCGAGGAAGATGGCGTGTCGATCTTTCGGCCTCCAAAACATGGCGTATCCAGAGGAGATTGGTGCGACTGTGAGCAGGGATGGCTGCGGGATGGAGTGAGGGATTGTCGAACCGAGCAGCCAGTGACGCCGCGACTTCGCGCGGATCGCGCAAACACAGCACCACTCGCATATCAATCCCCTCGTTTGCGAGAACCTTTTCCCAAAAAGGAAACAAGCGGCAAAGGCGCGGATCCTTGAAAACAAAGAGTGGCGCCTCGCCGAATTCCCCTGCGAGGAGTGCGCGCGCCTCCTCATAATCCCCAGCCAGTGCGGCCTCGTCGCACAACCATTCAACATTCAAAGAAGCATCGCTATCCCATCGATGACCAGCAGATTCGAGCAGGCGGTTGTTGAAGCGGGCGATCTGGCGCGACTCCCAGTAGCCAGGCCGGTTGTCCTCGTGCGGCGGCATCAAGTCCGCTGGTAGCGCGGTGCCAAGCAAATTGAGTGCTCGTGTGAGCGCGGATGTACCGCTGCGGTGCATGCCTAGGACGATAAGGGCTTTGCGCGGCATTTGCTTATTCATGCTTGAACGGACATGGCCATCGAGGTGGAAGCAGCGACGAACGGCAGAGCCTGAGGCGGCATTGCGCCAATATAAGTGGATGGCGTCAATGGACAGAAAAAGTCGCATCCTTTTAGATCCCTGTATTCTTGACCGAATAATTCTCTGTGCGGGTGAACCAGCGGTTTGTTGGTTGCCGCACCGCCGTGGAATTGGTGGAAGGTTCCTTCACCCAGCAGAATCACCAAGTCGCCGTTTTCTTCGCAGGCGCGCTTGTAGAAATCCAGATTAACGAATCCACCACCCGGTGTTTGGAAGCGCTCGTCCAACCCGCCAAGCCTGTGATACCATTCTCTCCTCATGGCAATGCAATTGCTCTCACCGATCGGCATGAACCATCCCTGTGAGGATGAACCCGCCAAGGCGGAAATGCGGAATAACTCATAACCATTCCTCCGCCAGTCGACAGTCCCAAGCAAAAGATCCTCTGCTGCCTGATCATAGCCTTCCAGCAACGAGACCATCTGCACCTTGGGACCAAGATGCCACGCTAGCGTCGCGACAATCGGATTTCCGCGTGCTCTGAAGGCTTCCAGCGTGAATCGCAAAATTCCTGGGCTGAGCATGCGAGCGCCATCGATACAAACCATTATGATTTCGGCAGAGCATCGCTGGAAGGCCTGATTGATGGCCCGCGCGGGGGAAGGTGAATCCTCGAACCGGAGAAGTTGGAAATTCATTCCATATCCCCTCACAGCTTCGCGGTCGATGGGAACCGTTGATCCGCAATCCACCACGATCACTTCGTAGTCCGATTCCTCGATCCCGGATTGATAGGCGGGAGTGAGGGTGTGAAGCGTGCGCGGCAACTCGCGCTCCATATTGCGGGCGGCCAGAATAATAGAAATTCGAGGTTTGTTATTCATTACAAAGTGAGGTTGGACTGCTGCCGTCTCAGGCAAGCCAATCGCCGAAGTCTTGCCCTAAATATTCAGATAGGGAGCGGATTTTGACATCGTATATCTCGCGGAGCGCAGGACGCAAAGAAGGCCGGAGCGGTTCCAGAGAACCCTCGCGGGCCTTCTTGCGCAATTCCACCTCTTCTTTGGTGTCCAAGTCTGCGGAGCCTGAATCTATGGGCGCGTAGATTGTCTCGAGGCCGAGGTGGTTGAAACATTTTCCGAGGTAGGATACGGGGTCTTTCAGAATTTCCTCAAAGCGCAGGATGAGCAACTGCTCCTTCCGGTAGAAGCGGAGCCAATTCCGTATGCATGATTCGTAATCCCCACGCGCCAGCGACCCAGTGCTCCGAAAGTGGGAGATAAACCACTCGTCTGGCACATCGGCGACCTTCATGCCGGCGCGTATGGCGTCCATTTTCGCAGCTGACCAAGCCCGCTCCGCTGGATCGCGGATCGTATAAATCAAGCGTAGATTGGGAAAAAGGCCGTGGCACTCCGCGATCACCTCGAGCGGCAGCGCCGCATAGGCCGGGGTCATGTCGCCATGCAGCCTGCCATCGGGCTTGGAAAACAGATTCACATACCAATCCGTGCCCCGTGCCTTGAAAAGATCCCAGAAGTGAACCTCCTTCCCGCCGGGAAAAGAAATTTTTTGATGATGCCAGCGCAATTTTCCGAAGAGCCAGGTCGTTCCAGCTTTTTGCGCTCCGATCACGAGAAAATCCAACATGGCGATGAAATTGCGTCAGTTTTTAGACAAGAAATGTTTCAATCGTGGTCCTGATATCTCGATGATCTCGCGGCAAAAAAATGTTTTTTCCGAGATGTGATAATAAGCAAATCAGTCTTCGAGTAAGTTTTTAATAATTATAACATTTCTTGATGGATTAATCATTAAGAAGAACAAGTGAATAAGCTGTTGCCGTGTATATCAGCAACTTTTTTGTAACCCAGATTGAGAATATTATCAGAAAACCATGGATCATCTAGAATGTTTTTTTTGGGCCAAGTCTCGATTATCAAAATAGGAAGGCATCTTTTAATTGTCTTTATGCCTCCGCGTAAGGCGTAATCTTCGTATCCCTCCACATCGAGATGTATGAGAGCGACATTTCTCTCTCTCGGAACCACGTCATCAATCGTATCTATTTCAACAAAAGATCCATGAGCACATCCAAATGGGAGCGTTGAAACGATTCGGCTTGAACCACCGAGCTCCTTGTCATCGAAGTCTCTTGTTTGCAAGAATGCACGCCCTTTTTGGTCTCCTAGAGCCTTACACGCCAATACCACATTGCGCAGATTGTTAATTTCAATCGTAATTCGGGCGCAACGATAGCTTTCGAAATTCGGCTCGAAAGCCCAGATTTTTGATTCACTGGGAAGAGCCGCAGAAACTCCGGGCAAGAAATCACCAAAAAAAGTGCCAGCATGAATAACATCCCCACTGCTGCAATGCGCGGCAATGTATTCGATCGTGTCCGGTTCGTGAATACTTCCTGAAAGAACCCTGCGGACTGCTGGTCGGTGTAGGCACGATTCAGGAATGCAATAACCGCCGTATTTGTTATATGCTATCCTACATTCTAAAACGGTCATTTTTATAAATTCTAAAAATTTAATATTGAATAGTCCGATAGCAAAAAATATCTCTCCGGGAGAAAAAATTTGCCCAATTACCAGGCTCATTGGTAAGTTCAACCGTGAACAAATCAAATCATAATGAATGCTAGAAATTTACTTTTCACCTGGCGCGGAGAATAGGCTGGGGAGCCGGTCTGGGAAGGGAGAGATGGCCGGTGAGCGGAGTCTCGATGAATCCCGCCCGCTCGCTCGCGCCGGTGCCCGTCACGCTGCAGCTCGGGTGCCTGTGGATCTATCTCGTCGCCCCGGTCGTGAGGGCGCAGCTGCGGACGTGCTAGTATGGCGCTGCCTGAGATCAACCGATGACGCCTCGGTGGGTGAGACGCGGGACTCGTAGATCGCTGGCAAGCTGGGAATCATGACCTCTTCTCTACGTACAGGACATGCCCCGGCGTGTTTCCGCCGAGCACGTCGGTGTGCACCACCGTGAACCTCGACCGGATGAGATCCTCAAGAAAACCCAAGCCGACGTCAGGTGCGTGCTTCTTCACCTTGAACGTGTCGATGTCCAACTTGAAGATCGCCTGCCCTCCGGCTCCGAGGAAGCGATCGATGTTGTCCAGATAGCGCTCGCATTGATCGCCTGAAAAGCCGTAGTGCGACAGGACGCCCCAGCTTCGGATCTCGTCGAAGTATCCGAAGCAGTCGTCCCCTGTCACGCTGTCGGGGGCTTCGGTTGCCTCCGCGCTTTGCGTCATGTCGAAGCAGATGTATCGGTCGAGGCCTCGAATGGCGACGATGTCAGGACTGTTACTCGGCTTGATGTCTATGATGGTGAGTTCGTTCTCGAATCCGACGACCTCCTTTTGATACCTGTTATACCAAGCAGCGCCGATCTCCAGGATCCTTCCGCGCCTCGCCTTCGTCGGCACGACCGTGAGCAGGTAGCGCCGCCCCACGCGATCGGTCCAGAACGCCCGGTTCTCTTCATCCCATCGACTGATGTCGATCGCGAACGCATGCGCCGTATTGAACGAGTCATCGTATTCCATACCTTGCTTCCGGTTCTTAATCAAAGATTGGGGACACCGAGCCACCTTGAGCCGACCTCGCGATCATGGGTCGTGAACCCGGTAGCCGGCCGATGTTTCCAAGCCGAATCGCTTCACGAAGTTGCGGATCGCCCGGCGGTGCAGTGTCAGCGACTCGTGTTCGTCGCGTGGCATGCCGAAGGATTGCGGTGCGTCCGGGCCGACGTCGAATGCCACGAAGGAGCGCCCAAGATCGCGCATGATCTCGTGGAGAAAGACGTGGTGCGGATGGCCATATTCGCCGGGTCTCCCGTGGCTGAGGAGATGGTCATAGTCGCGGACTAGGGACTCGATGGTGTCCTTGGCCTGCCGGAACGGAATCGAGCAGAGGCCGTTCGACAGATCAGAAGGGGGAGGGTCGTGCGGCAGGTCGAGCGAGAAGACGTCGATCGCGTGCCTTGCCCAATAGCCACGCATCTCCTCAACGCGCGGCGAATGATCATTGAGGATCAGGTAGCCGATGGTCCATCGATACTGGCGGTGGCTTAGGATGTAGTGGTAACCGAAGATGAGGCAATCATCGGGATGCGCAACCATGCACAGCGCTCGTGTCATCCGGCCGGTTCCTTCCTCGTCGGCATCTATATCGCGAGGAATAACAATGCTAGGAATTTCCATTTTCATCTAGTATGGACAATACACTGAGGGGACGGCCTGGGAAGGGGAAAACGGGGGTATGGGAATGTGTTCGCTGAAATCAAGATCGCGGATTCATGAAAATGATTTTCCAAAGATGATTCCTTTAGTTCGTGTTCGCGAGCGAAGGACTCAATCACTTCTTTATCGTAATCGTAGTTTTCATTTTCAGCATGCCTTGATCAATCGTTTGCTGTGCCTTACTGCCGTCTGGGCCTTGCGGCAGGATCTCAATCCATTTCATGGCGTTCTCAGGATCGTAGGGATAGGTCTTGGCGGCATAGGCACTTGCGACCGCGGGCTTTTCCGGACTGTCGGCTGAACTGTTGAGCCATTTGCCAACGGCGAGGTAGTCTTTTTCTGTCCACCAAGTCGCGAGTTCGAAAGCACGTTCCTTAGAGACCTCGTCAGGTATCTCGGTTTTTGCGAGCTAGTCGAGCCATTGGCCTTTTACGCCGACCCGCACTTTCTTCTCCATGACCTTGGTGGCAGCAACAAGTTCATCACTGGATTAATTCTCCGATTCAAACCAATCCGAAACTTCAATGAATATGTTCTTTGTGTCGCTACGCCCGAAGACGAGTGTGCTCAACTCACGTTTCACCAGTTCCACTTGTTTAGGGGTCGAAGCGAGGGCGCCGGGGTTGTTGGGGATTCTACATGGCTTGGTTTTTCAACATCTGGAAGTCCTGGCCAGACAGAGTGAATGCGACAGGGCAAGGATCTCATCCTTGCTGTAAAAAGGCTCCCAAATACAAGGCTCATTGAGAAGTTCACCCGTGAAAAAATCAACTTTTGCCCTGTTGTAAGCGGCATTGGTGTTGTGATTGGATAATTGACCGGCAAGGTTTTTGGCTTCCGGACAGATCGCAGAGAGGGCGCTTCCCCCAGTCTCAATGATGTCCTCGTAGCGCAACACCCGGCTTAACGGCAGTGCTTCTCGAATGATTGTGAAATAACGGGATAAAATGATCAATTGCCTGTCGAAAGCACTCGTTGCTCTCATCAGTTGATCGTGCAATGGCTCATTCAACTTTTCAGCCACAGGGACAAATCCTTCCTGCCACCGGGCGCGTGTGGAGTTCCAGGAAAGGAGAACAGCGAGCGGGTTGCGAACAACCGCAAAGCACCCGAAATGGTCGCGCAAGAGTGGAAGCAAGACAGTGAAGGCATTCGGGTGTTTAATAATCAAGGTAAAGTCTCCATCCTCTGAAAGATGTGGGAAAGAAATGGCCTGCAAAGTCGAAATGTTTTGCCGCAGTCCGTCCTCAGCGGGATTTTCCGAGAACAGATTGCTCACCAACCTTCCTTCGTTGCCTTTCGACAAGGCTGTTTGGGTTCTTGAGAGCTTGTCCCTTGCTTCTGCGAACTGATTTTTCAGCCAAGCAATCTTGTCAGTTTCATTTTTTGAAACAAGTTGCGATAGCTCAAGAGGCTCGTTAAGGGCGACCGTATCCGACAACTGGTTCAGTAAAACGCATGCCAAGCTGGTGCCGCCACGGGGAATTCCAGCCAGTATAATATCCCTAGCCATTATGATGTTAGAACTCGGCACACGCGAGGGCCTCAAGAATTCCGAGGTAGGATTTTCTCTCCGCCTCCAACTTGTGTAATTCCGCCATAAGCCGACTGTTCGTTTGTAGTGAATGAATTTTTGCCGCATCTGAATACAATGCCTCAAGGCACGCCGCACTCAGAGCTTGGGTGGAATATTCCGGCATGAAGCAATTGTATCCATCGATGCAGAAGTCGCGGTTCCCAACGCAGTCGGGACAAACGACCAGGGTGCCCAATGCCATGCCCTCGAGGGCAGGGAGATAAAATCCTTCCCCAAGAAGTTGGTTCGGCAGAAAAACTGTGACTTGAGACCGGGCGACCAGCGACAAGTATTCGGAACGCGGGAGTTTCTTTGTCAGGCAGAATGCTGGAATGCCACGGGTACGCAATGAATCGGAGAGGGACTCGGCAGAATGCGGTTCCTTGTAGCCCGCGATCAAAACCGGAATATCCCGCTCGCTGGCAGACACGGGAAGGTTGGCCAAATCCAGTCCATTTGGAATTGCAACTACAGGCCCGTTGACTTGGCCTGTCGAAACAATCGCATCGGCCACTTGCTGACTTACACAAATTCGTGTGGCCCGCCTGCGGAGGAAAGCATAGCGAGGATCTTCGGGGAGCGCATGGCGGAGGCCTTGAACAAGGTTAATGACAGGCTTGGCGCAATCTTCAGGCACGGCCAGCCAGTCCAATCCGGCAAGGAAAAGGGCATCCGCCTCAACCGGCTTCCATTCGGTCAAATCTTTTTCTCCACTGGCGAACCAAGGGTTCAGTGCGTCGCGCAATGAACATGGTGACAAATAAATTTCCGGTTCAAAAAAAGCCGATTCCTTCGTGTGCTTGAAATAATCCCAGACTTTCAGGTGACCACCGGAAAATCCTCGAAAATCACGATGAAAAAGTAGTTTTCTCATGGTTGGGTTTCAATCAAGATGGTGATCGGATTGGAAAGAAAACAACGTTGTTTTTCAGGGCCATGCCGGGAGAGGCATTTCAAAGACCGGAAGGCTGGAATTGGAGGCGTGATGTGGTCCTGCAAAACGAAGACAGCGGTTTGTTGAAACTTTGGTTGGTCTGAGAGGGGCAAATCCCCAAAATCAGACCTATGATGAAAAAATCGACTTACCTAACCGAGAGCAATCAGGACTGGGCGTAATTTGTCTCAATCCACTTCTTGTAATCCCCGCTGGTGACATTTCTGACCCAATCTTGGTGGGTGAGGTACCACTCGACGGTTTTGCGAATGCCGGTTTCGAAAGTTTCGGCGGGTTTCCAGCCGAGTCCACGGTTGATTTTGGTGGCATCGATCGCGTAGCGGCGGTCATGGCCGGGGCGGTCGGTGACATAGGTGATTTGAGAGGCATAGGGCGTGCCATCGGCTCGCGGCGAGAGATCGTCGAGCATCGCACAAAGTGTGTGGACTACCTCAAGGTTGGTTTTTTCATTCCAGCCGCCGATGTTGTAGGTTTCGCCAATCTTCCCGTCTTGAAGGACGCGACGAATGGCGGAGCAGTGGTCTTGCACATAGAGCCAATCGCGGATTTGTTGGCCATCGCCGTAGATGGGAAGTGGTTTGCCGGCGAGGGCATTGTGGATGACCAAAGGGATGAGTTTTTCCGGGAAATGATAGGGGCCGTAATTGTTCGAGCAATTGGTGGTGAGCACCGGTAGGCCATAAGTGTGGTGATAGGCGCGGACCAAGTGGTCCGAAGCGGCCTTGCTGGCGGAGTAGGGGCTGTTAGGCTCGTAGGTGTTGGTTTCCTTGAAGGCTGGGTCCTCGGGCGCGAGCGAGCCGTAGACCTCATCGGTGGAGACATGCAGGAAGCGAAAGTTTTTTTTGTCATCCTTCGATAGGCTGCCCCAGTATGAACGGGTCGACTCCAGCAGATGAAAGGTTCCCACCATGTTGGTTTGGATGAATTCCCCCGGACCGTGGATTGATCGATCCACATGGGACTCGGCGGCAAAGTTGACGATGGCGCGGGGTTTGTGGTTGGCGAGCAGTTCATCGATTAGAGAAGAATCTCCAATATCGCCGCGAACGAATGTGTGTCTTGGGTTGCCTTCGAGAGAAGCAAGGTTTTGGAGGTTGCCGGCGTAGGTCAGCTTGTCGAGGTTCACCACCGGATCGGTTTCCCAAGTGATCCAATCGAGGACAAAGTTCGAGCCGATAAATCCGGCCCCGCCGGTCACGAGGATGGTGTTGTTCATGGATTGGAGTTTATGAATGGGAGCGGAGATGGCAATAAGTGCTGCAATCCGCCTCCAGGAGTTCATCGAACAATCCCGGGTAGAAGACTTCGATCAGGTCTTTGCGGTCGAGATATGTCTGTTGAATTACATTCTCCGGTATGAACACACCGGCTTTAAATTTTTCGTATTTGGTGGAATACCACTTTTTTCCTGATATGTTCGCCTCACATATGTTTTGAACAGACGCGCCTGATAAAGCGAAAATGTTCTTCAGAGGGTCTTTGAACAAATCGCTAAATCTGGCCAAAGTTATTTCGGCGAGCTCATGATCAACCCTGTAGGGCCCTTGATAGCGTTCCTCTCGCAGAGCCATGGAGTCGATTTCGAGAATTTTGCATAATTCGTGAAGCGAGTCCCTGTATCCGGCTAGCTTACGGCTTGCTATATCAGATACCAGTAATGAATTAAGACCTTTTATATCGATCTGATGAATCACTGTATCTTCGCTTGTGTAATCAGAAAAGCGCTGAATCCAGGCGCCATCGCCATACCATTGGAAGAATGATGATATGTGCCTTTCGATCGGGAGTCTGAATGCGCTGATTATCTTCACTTTTTTTCCGTACTTCTCGCGGTAATATTTCAGGTATTCTCTGAATTGGCCGATGGTCCCATCTAAATGCCCCACACCATGCAAGTGTATCGCTTGGTGCCCCGCTGCGCTCAGGCTGCGGACAAGTGTTTGGGTCCCTGTCTTGTGGGAACTGTAAACAATGAAATCGGGATCTTTGCTCAATGAATGCATTGTCTTGGTAGAAGGACTGGGATGGGTGACTGAGTGCGGATGATTCTCACGAGTTTGCTCTAGAGCGCTTTTTCTTGGGAGATCTTCTCATGGTCAAAGGATATCATGAAAATGTCATAAAGCGCCTCCTCAGACTTCGTGAGAATTTGTTTTACGATTTTGAGTTCACGACTTGCCCGAGTGTGAGCGGAAGCAAATCGTGAACTTCATCACGAAGCCAAGGGATCAATCGTACTTCTCACAAGTCGCAAAAGTCGCGGCCATGGCATCCTTGGCGGAGACGAGCGGCTCGATGCCAATCTCGATGGGCCAGTCGATGGCAAGGTCGGGATCGTTCCAGCGGAGAGCGCACTCCGTGTCCGGGCGGTATGGGGCCGTAACCTTGTAATGGAAATCGGCCATATCGCTCAGCACAAGGAAGCCGTGGGCGCAGCCTGGTGGGATCCAAAGCCGATCGTGGGTTTCGGTGTTGAGCACATAAGCATCCCACACACCGTAGGTGGGAGAGCTTTGGCGAAGATCGACGAGCACATCGAAGACCGTGCCCGAAGTGACCCAGACGAGTTTGCCTTGCGCCGTATCGCCCGATTGGTAGTGCAGGCCGCGCAGGACATGTCTGGAAGAACGGCTGTGGTTGTCTTGGACAAAATCAAAGTCGAGGTTTGCCTCTCGGAATATCTGGCGGTTCCAGCTTTCCATGAAAAAGCCGCGCGCATCGCCAAAAACTCTGGGTTTTAGCAAAAAAGCGTCGTGGATTTTGGTTGGAATTTTTTCCATGCCGTATGTCTTTGAAGTTTGCGGGTCAGCGCTTGCGTTGCAGGACGCGTCGCAGGTAGTTGCCGTAGCTGGATTTGCCGAGGCGTTGAATGGAATGTTCAAATGTGGACTCGTCGAGGTATCCCATTTGAAATCCAATTTCCTCGAGGCAGGCGATCCGCAGGCCTTGGCGGTGTTGGATGACGCGCACGAACTCGGCGGCCTCAAGCAGTGAATCGTGGGTGCCGGTATCGAGCCATGCGGTGCCGCGTCCGAGTTTTCTCACTCGGAGACGGTCGGCATCGAGGTAGCGGCGGTTGAGGCAGGTGATTTCCAGTTCTCCTCGTGCGGATGGCTTGAGGGCTCTGGCTTGTTCGACTACATCGGCGCTATAAAAGTAGAGCCCGGGAACGGCGAAGTTGCTTTTCGGTTCTGCGGGTTTTTCCTCGAGGGATATGGCACGTCCGTTGTTATCAAATTCCACGACACCGTAAGCCTGGGGATCAGCGACCTCATAGCCGAATATCGTGGCATGATCGACATCCGCTGAGGCATGGGCGAGGGTCTCGGTGAAATCATGGCCGTAGAAAAGATTGTCTCCAAGGACAAGGGCGGCGGGAGAGCCGTTGAGAAAGTCATCACCGATCAGAAAGGCCTGGGCCAGACCATCGGGGCTTGGTTGCTCGGCGTAGCTGAACGCGACGCCGAATTGCGAGCCATCGCCTAGTAGATTTTTGAAATTCGGTAAATCATGGGGAGTCGAAATGATCAAAATCTCCCGGATACCTGCTAACATCAGCACCGAGATGGGGTAATAGACCATCGGCTTGTCGTAAACCGGCATGAGCTGCTTGCTGACCGCTAAAGTGAGCGGGTGAAGTCGCGACCCGGAGCCTCCCGCGAGGACGATACCGCGGCGTTTTTTCGGGGTGGTATTGGTCATTTTTAGAGAAAGAAAATATTACGCATCGTGTGTGAAATTACGGCTCATTTCACGGACTTGAGCAAGACCGAGAAGCAGAAGCGCGGAGTTTACGGCAAGTAGGTAGTTGTAATCATAATGCCACCGGTATCCGGGGCCGAAATAGCCCTCTCGGATCATCTCCGCGCAGTTGACGGTAGGGATGTATAGAAGAATTTCTCTTGCTTGTTCAGGCAGGCTATCCGCCATGAAGAACGAGCCGGAGAGCGGGATCATCAGGTATTGAACGACATGCCAGACTCGTTCTACAATTTCGGTTTTTTCGCTCAAAGCACCGACGAAAAGCGAGATCGAGGCTGCATACCATACAAGGAGCATCCAGCCCTCCAGGACAACGAGGATGTCATGGGGTGGGTTTACGAGGCCGAGGGAAATGAAGACAAAGGACAGGATGACAAAAGAGATGGTGGCTCCCAAGGCCTCTAGCAGGAGACGGCTGTAATAGACATCGATGGGTTTCACCTGGCGGTGGAAGAGCAGTGAGGCGTTCGTACCGACCGCGCCGACACAACGGCCAGGCATATTACGCCAGAGGAGGATCATTGAATATCCTGTCAACACAAACGCGGTGATGGATATGCCGTCAGCCGATTTGTGGTCGGTGATGTTCCACAAGACGGTGACACCTACCGTGAAGATCATCGGCTCGGCAAAGAGCCACAAGAAGCCGATGTTGTGGCGGCCGTAGCGGGTGAGGATCTCGCGCATGAGGAGAGCGCTGATCACACGCTTTTGGATCATGAGGGAATCCCAGAACGAAGACATAGGAAAAGTAAGAGTTGTTCACCGCCAAGGCGCGAAGGTTGCCAAGGGACGCTGACAGGGAGAGATATTTTTGGATTTTTAAATTGGATTTTGAATGAGCAAGAGGCGGTCGAACATTGAAAATCTAAAATTGAACATTGAAGGGTGAAGAATTCGAAGAAGGGGCATGTGCTTTGGTAATTCAGAACTTGGGGCAGGATGCCCCAAGGACGGACTGGGACATGATGTCCCATCTACGGAAGAGGTGCTCCGCAGGATCCGTGGCACGGCCGACGGGACTCCCACGCTCCTTCAGGTAGAGGCGCCCGCTGGACCCCGGCGCTCCCCTTTGAGGGGTAGCTACTTTTTTTTTGTCCCTAATCCCCAATAACTCTTCAATTCACTGCTCCGCGCTGTGTGCGTGGTAGTAGGCGAAGCCTTCTTCGACGGTGGGAAAGAAGTGGAGTTTTCCTTTGACCATGACCCCGGCGTCGTCGCAGTGGGCTTTGATGAAGTCTGGGTTGTGGGAGACGATGATCATCGAGCGGTCGCGGCGCTTTTCGAAGAGTTCGATCTGGCAGCGTTGGCGGAATCGGTCGTCGCCGACGGCAACAATTTCGTCGATGAGGTAGCAGTCGAACTCGATGACCATCGAGAGAGCGAAAGCAAGACGGGCGCGCATTCCCGATGAGTAGCTTTTGACGGGTTCGCGGAAGTAGGGGCCGAGCTCGGAGAACTCTTGAACGAAGGGGATTTTGTCTTCGGTGGTGGTATTGTAGATACGACAGATGAAGCGGAGATTGTCGAGTCCGGTGAGGGAGCCTTGGAATCCGCCGCTGAAGGCAAGCGGCCATGACACGCGCATGGAGCGGGTGATGGTGCCGGAGGAGGGACGCTCGGCGCCTGAAATCAGCCGGATGAGGGTGGACTTGCCACTGCCGTTGCGGCCGAGAATTCCAATTTTTTCGCCGCGCCGCACGCGAAGGTTCACATCGTCCAAGATGACGCGATCCCCGCCGTGCATGGGGTAGCGTTTGGTGACGTGATTGAGGTGGATCATGGGGTAGAGGGAGAGTAAGAAAGTTTAAAAGAACAGAAGATATCAGAAGACAGAGGACGGAGGTCGGAGTTTCACTGTCTCCCGTCTCCTGGCTTTAGTGCTGATGTTCTTTGACGCCGGCGATGAGCATGCTCAGGATGCCCCAGGCGACGAGGCCGAGGATGGCGGTGGTGATGATGCCACGGAAGCGTTTGGGGTAGATGGCATTATCGGGGAGGTTGGGTTTGACGATGGTTTCGAGGTAGAGTTGCTGGCGTTGGGCTTCGTTGCGGGCTTCTTCGAGGGACGCGAGGGCGGAGGCGAGCTGCCGGTCGGCAAATTCGCGTTCGAGGGCGAGGCGTTCGTATTCGGCGGCCTTGGAGGCGAGGGAGTTTTCGCCGCCGGTGATTTTTTGGGTTTCGAGGGCGATTTCCTTCTCGAGGGTCTCGATGCGGAGCTTGAGAGCGGGCGGGTGGGGGCTGTCGGGGGCAAAGGTATTGAGCTGGGTGAGCTGGCTCTTGGTTTTGATGAGTTCCTCGTGGAGACGGGAGATTTGTTCGAAGTGGATCTGGGTCTGGCGCTCGGGGTCGACGACCGATTGGGAGTTGCGGAACTTCGAGACGGCAAGGGCGGCGGCCTTGGCTTTTTCCTCAGAGGCTTTCGCTTCCTTTTCCGCAAAGCGGATCAGGTCGTTGCGTCCGCGTTCGTTGAGGACATTGACCATACGTTCGGCTTCCTTGAGGAGGAGTTGGTTGATCTGTATGGCTTGATTTGGATCGAAGACGGAGGTGGTGAGTGTGGTGATGCTCGAGGTGGGGTCGGCCTTCACGCTGACGCGGTTGAGGTAGTAATCGTAGAGAGCCTCATGGCTGTCATCGGTGCCGAGTGGGTTGAAGCGGCGGAGCCAGTCGATTTCCCAATTGGACCATGAGTCGGCGAGCTTGAGTTGCTGCTCGAGTTGTGCGAGGGCGTCGCGGGAGAGGACATATTCGCTGATGGTGTGGACATCATCATGAGCGCTGGAAAAGCCGCTGAGTCCGGCGCTGCCGAGCATGGCGCCGATGCCGCTGCTGGAGGTTTTTTTATTCGGGCTGCGGACGACATAGCTCGACTCCGAGACATAGATGTCGCTGGCCAAGATGCCGAAGTAGAGGGTGGCAAGGAGGGTGGGAATGGCTACGCATGCGGTGAAGAGCGCGTGCCGTCGGGCGAAGTTGAGCGCTTTCTTCCGCAGGCTCGGGGTGTGGGATTGAATGGGTGCGACAATAGCTGTCTCTTGGGTTGGAGTCGGTCCGGGAGTGGGAGCGGCGCAAGTAATTTCCGCACGTGCAATTTCCGCATTAGGCTCAGAAGTGGGAGAGGAAGACATGAATTGAAGAGAGTTGTCCAAATAGGGCGGTGATAGGCAGGAAAAGAACGGGCGGGGGCGCGCCTGTCACGATGTCAGATGGTTGAAAGTGAAAACTGAATCACTCGCTTAGAATCTTGACGGAGCTGACGGCGCTTGCGCCAGATATGGCTGGGGCTAGGAAGGTGTTCACAAGGCCCATGAACTTCATGACCTTGTTGCTGCCTGCAGGGGCGTAATAAATCAGGTCGCGATCGCGCACGGCGAAGTTGTTGGCGTAGAAAAATCCTTTGGGATCTTGCAGGTCGAGTTGGTAGATGACGGGTGTGGTCGATCCGTCGCCCGCAAGGTTGGTTTTGCCGAGGGCGCGGAGGACGGCCACGGGTTCTTGGCGGTAGACGAAAATGGTAGCGGGGTTGGCCTGCATGTCAGATGGGCCACCCGATGTGGCAACGGCCTCGGAGAGGCTTAGATCCTCGATGGTGATGGGATTGGAGCCAACCCTTCCGGTGGATCCAAAGGTTAGAAAGGTGAGTTCCCTTTTGCGCAGCACCACCGTGTCACCCGGCTTCAGTGAGATGTTTTTTGAAGGACGGTTGTAGATGTCCTGCAAGGTGTCGGAGCGGGTGGTGTTACCGCGTGTGACGCAGACCATGGTATCGTAGGGTGCTGAGGTGCTGCCACCTGCGGCGGCGATGGAATCGATCAACCGAGTGCCCACCAGTGAGACCGGCACTTGTGAGGGGGATCTCACATCACCCGCGATGCTGATGAGGTTGCCGCCCTTGCGCTCCGCCACGG
>JAIXQK010000154.1 GCA_027485795.1 Oxalobacteraceae bacterium | reverse complement strand
TATAACTGGCGGAGACCGAGGGATTCGAACCCTCGATACAGGTTTAAGCCCATATGCTTCCTTAGCAGGGAAGTGCCTTCGACCACTCGGCCAGGTCTCCAAACCAACAACCTTGCACAGTTTGCAAGGCTGAGAGGCAATACATCAGCTACTTTGCTTGAGCTATCAGCCCTTCTCTAGCCCAAAACCCTTGTGCAACGCGCGCACAGCGAGTTCGGTGTATTTCTCGTCGATGAGCACCGAGATCTTGATCTCCGACGTCGAGATCATCAGGATGTTGATGCCCTCTTCCGACAGCGTGCGGAACATCTGCGACGCAATGCCAACATGGCTGCGCATACCGACGCCGACCACAGATACTTTCGATACCTTGGCATCACCCTCGATGCCGCCGGCGCCGAGCTTGGCTTTGATTTCACCGTCGACTAGCTTCATGGCTTTGCCGTAGTCGCCGCGTGGCACGGTAAAGGTGAAGTCAGCACGGCCATCGACCGACTGGTTCTGAATGATCATGTCGACTTCGATGTTGGCATCGGCCACTGGGCCGAGAATTTGGTAAGCGATACCGGGACGGTCAGGTACGCCCATCACAGTGATCTTGGCTTCGTCGCGGCTGAATGCGATGCCGGTGATGGTAGCTTGTTCCATGTGAGATTCTTCCTCAAACGAGATCAGGGTGCCGGAGTTGGCTTCTTCGTCCAGCGGCATGAGCGGGTCGGTCAGAGAGGACAGTACGCGCGTCGGCACCTGGTAGTTGCCCGCAAACTCCACCGAGCGAATTTGCAATACCTTCGAGCCAAGCGATGCCATCTCAAGCATCTCTTCGAAGGTCACGGTTTTTAGTCGACGCGCCTCAGACACCACGCGCGGGTCGGTGGTGTAGACGCCATCCACATCGGTATAGATCAGGCACTCGGCGGCTTTCAGTGCAGCGGCCACGGCCACGGCCGAGGTGTCCGAACCACCGCGTCCCAGCGTGGTGATATTGCCGTCACCATCAATCCCCTGAAACCCGGTGATGATGACGATGCGACCTGCATTCAAATCCTTGCGAACCTTGACGTCATCAATCGATTGAATACGCGCCTTGGTGTAGGCATTGTCAGTTAAGACCGGCACTTGCCAGCCGGTGTATGACACCGCTTGTTTACCAATCGCTTGCAGTGCGATCGCGAGCAGGGCGACCGAGGCTTGCTCGCCGGTCGAGGCCAGCATATCGAGCTCGCGCGGGTCGGGTGAGGAAGTGATTTCTTTGGCGAGGCCGAGCAGCCGGTTGGTCTCGCCGGACATTGCCGATGGCACCACCACGATCTGATGCCCCGCATCGTGCCATTTGGCGACACGGCGTGCGACATTCTTGATGCGCTCGGTCGAGCCCATCGATGTGCCGCCGTACTTGTGAACAATCAAAGACATGAGAGGCAAGCTTGCGTCTGAACAAACCTGCGATTTTACATGGTGCAACTTGGAAAGCCAACGCTCTAGCCGCTGCCCTCGCCCCGCCAGTGCATAGTCACCCCACCCGGCGCATCGGCGACCCGTGCATCCATGCCCAAACCGGCAGCAAAGGCTAGTTGGCCATCCAGGTAGGCCAGCGGCAGCCAAGGCCGCTGCTGCGCCGGCAGCGCCGATTCCTGGAACAGGTTCTTCAGAGTGCGCGAGGGCCTGGCCGGATCTGGCTTGAGGCGCTCGCCACCACTGCGCGGCTGGAGCGTCAGCGCGCTCGACTGCAGGCGCTGTGGGCAAATGCCCCGGGCCTGTGCCTGAGCGAACAGCAGCGTGCCCTGCCACTCGGGAATGGCGATCGACTGCTCGCCTTGCCACTGGATTACCAGCGGCTCATTGGGCGGCGATGCGTGACGCAGGGTCAGCGCCACCAGCGCGCCTGCCTGCCGTTGCAGCTGCAGGCCACACAAGATGAGCGCTGGCTGGGCATCGCTACGCGCCGCCAGCATCTGCGTGCGCAGCTGGGTTAACTGCGCGCTGCTTGGTGCATACGGCGCACCCTGCTGCTGCAACCAAAACCGCAGCAAGTTATCGATGCGATGCGTGGATAGCGTTGCCATGGCATCAATCCGAAGTGCATCGCCTTCCGCACAAGTATCAAGATCAATAAGCGCCAATTCATCTAGCAGCAGCTGCGCGCTCTGCCAATGCTGGCTGCTGCGCGCGATGGTCGCTGCCATGCCCGGATAGGTATGTTCAATCACCGGCATGATCTGCTGTCGAATTGCATTACGCCGGTAGCGGGTATCGGCGTTGGATTCATCCTGAACATGCGCAATGTCAAGCGCAGAAGCAAGCTGCTCTAGCGCTTTGCGCGAGCATTCAAGCAGTGGCCGCCCGACCAACACATCGCCGCCCGTTAAGCCATGCGCGTCATGCAAATCGAGCATGCCACCCAAACCACGCAGACCCGCACCACGAAATAGCTGTAGCAGCACGGTTTCGGCCTGATCATCTTGGTGGTGTGCTGTCAGCAAGAGCCGAACACCATGTGTGCGACAAAGCTCACCCAGCGCGGCATAACGCGCCACACGTGCGGCTTGTTCGACGCCATCCTCTGCAAGGTCTGAAAGATGAACACGGACGGCTTTGAACGGCACACCCAAGGCAGTAGCCTGCTGCTCGCAGTGCTGCAGCCATGCGTCTGCATTGGGGCTCAGGCCATGATGCACATGAAATGCATAAAGTGGAATTGCGTGAAGTGAAATCGATCGACGCTGGCAGTACTGCGTTGCGAGGTGCAACAGCACAGAGGAATCCAAGCCACCGCTATAGGCGATGGCCATGGCAATCGGCGGGTCAGAAACAACAACGCGCGCCAGAATTACTTCCAGCGCGCGTTCGAAGCTCGCAGTGACGCTGTCGATAGCCTTAGTCAGTTGGGCTGATTTCCTTGAACTTTCCATAGCTCATCAGCTTCTCGTGCCGAGCAGCGAGCAGCTCTTTGGTCTTCATACCTTGGAACTGCCGCAGCGAATCGGCCAGCGCACGCTTGAGCAGCACCGCCATTTGCTTGGGGTCACGGTGTGCACCACCCAGCGGTTCATTGACGATTTTGTCGACCAGATTCAGCGCCTTCAGGCGGAGTGCAGTCAGGCCGAGTGCTTCAGCAGCATCAGAAGCGCGCTCTGCAGTCTTCCAGAGAATCGAGGCACAACCCTCCGGCGAGATCACTGAATACGTTGAATACTGCAGCATGAGCACCGAGTCCGCTACCGCAATCGCTAGCGCACCACCCGAGCCACCCTCGCCAATAATGGTCGAGATGATAGGCACCTTCAACTCAGCCATAGCGTAGAGGTTATGCCCAATCGCCTCGGACTGACCACGCTCTTCTGCATCGATACCGGGGAAGGCACCGGGCGTATCCACAAAAGTGAACACTGGCAGATTGAATTTCTCGGACAGCTTCATCAGACGCAGCGCTTTGCGATAGCCCTCGGGTTTGGACATACCGAAGTTACGCAGTGCGCGCTCTTTGGTGTCGCGCCCTTTTTGATGCCCGAGCACCATGCAAGGCTGACCGTTGAATCGCGCTAGCCCACCAACGATGGATAGATCATCCGCATACGAGCGGTCGCCATGCAGCTCATGAAAGTCGGTGAAAATCTCGGCCACATAATCGAGGGTGTAAGGCCGTTGCGGATGACGAGCAATCTGCGACACCTGCCAAGGTGTGAGCTTGCTGTAAATGTCCTTGGTGAGTTGCTGACTCTTTTGATGCAGCTTATCGATCTCTTCACTGATATCGACAGCAGAGTCTTCCTGCACGAAGCGCAACTCTTCGATTTTGGTTTCCAGTTCAGCGATCGACTGCTCAAAGCTGAGAAAGGTGGTTTTGCTCACGCTAGCTCCTTGTCATCCTGGCAATGGCGCTCGGCTTGTGACCGCCCCGCATGCGGGATCATAGCAATCTTGTGTTGCCAATATCAATATTCTACAGGCAAGGGGTCGAGTGACCGCCAAAGATACCAGGTGGCCACCGTGCGCCAAGGCTCCCAGTTGGCCGCCACCTCGCGCGCATCGCTGCGCGAAACAGGCTCGCCGGAGAAGTAATTCACGCTGATGCCTTTCAACAGACCCAGGTCGTCTAGGGGCAGCACATTCGGGCGTAGCAAATTGAAAATCAAGAACATCTCTGCCGTCCAGCGGCCAATGCCCCGAATTTGTATGAGCTCGGCGATGACATCTTCGTCATGCATGGATGACCAGTCTTTCGCATGCACGCTGCCATCTAAAAAGTGGAGCGCGAGATCGGTCAGGTACTCAGCCTTGCGTTTCGATAGCCCACAGCTGGCGAGCTTTTCCAGACCGGCTTTTTTTACGGTGGCGGGCGATAGCTTGGGGACGGTAGCGACCAAACGCTCCCAAACGGATTGCGCTGCTTTCACCGAGATTTGCTGACCAACGATGGCGCGCGCCAAGGTAGTGAACGGATCACCTCGGCCAACAAGTTGCAAATCGCCGAACTTGGGGATCAGCTTGCGCAAGATACGGTCGCGCCGCATCAACTCGGTCTTGGCCTCCTCCCAGTAGTCGGGAATAATGATTTCAGCGGGCTTCGCCATCGTGCCTGATCCTACGCTCTTCGCCACTCGGTGAGACCACCGGGTTTGTCTTCCAGCACAATGCCCTTCTCGAGCAACTCGGTACGAATACGATCGGACTCAGCAAAGTTCTTGTTTTGTTTTGCTGACAAACGCGCGGCGATATGGTCCGCTACCTCATCATCTGTCATGCCCAGTGGCGCACCACCCTGCAGGAACAGCTGGGGCTCGCGACCCAGCAAACCCAGCACGCCTGCCAGACCCTTGAGCTGACGCGCCGCCACCGACGATCCGCTGCGGTTCACTTCGCTGGCCAAGTCAAACAGCACGGCAATAGCGATTGGCGTATTGAAGTCATCATTCATCGCATCAGCAAAACGTTGCGCATGCGGCTCGTTCCAATCCAGCGCTTGCTGATCACCGGGATGGTCTTTCAGCGCGGTATACAGTCGCATCAGCGCGACCCTCGCATCATCCAGATGCGCATCGGAATAATTCAGCGGGCTACGGTAATGCGCGCGCAGGATGAAGAAGCGCACCACTTCGGCGTCGTATTGTTTCAGCACCTCGCGAATCGTGAAAAAATTGCCCAAGGACTTGGACATTTTTTCGTCATCGACACGCACAAAGCCATTGTGCATCCAGTAATTAACGAATGGCTTACCGCTGGCACCCTCTGACTGCGCGATTTCGTTCTCATGGTGTGGGAATTGCAAATCTTGTCCACCACCATGAATATCAAAGTGCTCACCCAATAGCTGGCATGACATGGCCGAGCACTCGATATGCCAACCCGGTCGGCCACTACCCCACGGTGACGGCCACTTCACTTCATCAGGTTCGGACTCACGCGCAGACTTCCAGAGCACAAAGTCAAGCGGGTCACGCTTGGCGCTCACAACGTCAACACGCTCACCCGCGCGCAGATCATCTAATGATTTGCCAGACAACTTGCCGTAACCGGCAAAATCACGCACCGAAAAATTCACGTCACTATCGCTGGCTTTGTAGGCCAAGCCGTTGGATTCAAGACGCCCGATCAGTTGCAGCATCTGCGGTACGAAGGCTGTCGCGCGCGGCTCATGATCAGGCGGCTGAACGCCTAGCGCAGCCGCGTCTTCATTCATGGCGGCTATGAAGCGATTGGTGAGCGCAGAGATCGGCTCGCCATTCTCAACGGCACGCTTGATGATTTTGTCGTCGATATCGGTGATATTCCGAACATACGTGACATCAAAGCCACTGCCGCGCAGCCAACGCTGCACCATATCGAACACCACCATCACGCGCGCATGACCCAGATGGCAGTAGTCATACACCGTCATACCGCAGACGTACATCCGCACCTTGCCCGGATTGATGGGAACAAAAGGGACTTTGTCACGCGCAAGCGTGTTGTAAATTTTGAGAGCACTCATGAGCAATACAGACTCGGCAACGAACGCAACCAGAACTCGTGCCACCGACGGCACCGCGATTCGCTGCGTAAGCAGGGTTTGCGGACTGTCTTTGATAAAATGAGGGTTTGATTAAAGTATAGCATCGAAGCTCGCGCATGCCGGAGGGCATGACGAGTTAAAGCTGCTCTGAAAAAGGATTTTTATGTTGCGTATGCGTCTCTTTGTTGCTGCAGTTGCTGCCTCGCTGGCCCTGTTCACACAGCTAGCCGTTGCAGAACCGGCATCAACCGGCGGCCAAGCAAAGCCCGCAGCTGGCCGCGCTGCGCCGACTGTGTCGATTAAAACCAGTGCCGGTGAAATCGTGGTCGAACTCGACGCGACCAAGGCACCGAAGACGGTGGATAATTTTCTACAGTACGTCAAAACGGGTTTCTACAATGGCACCGTATTTCACCGCGTGATCCGCGGCTTCATGATCCAGGGCGGTGGTTATACCCCTCAGGGCGCGGAAAAAGCGACCCGCGGACCGATTGAAATCGAATCATCAAACGGTCTGAAGAATCGGCGCTACACCATTGCAATGGCGCGTACTGCAGACCCTAACTCTGCGACCGCACAGTTTTTTATCAATGCCAAAGACAACCGTTTTCTGGACTACCCGGGGCAGGATGGCTTCGGCTACACCGTATTTGGCAAAGTCATCAAGGGTAGCGAAGTCGTCGACCAGATTGAGGCGGTGGAAACCGATCGTCGCGACAAGCCAGTCAAGCCCGTCATCATTGAATCAGCCACGCTGATCGATTAATTTTTTAAAGGACCACCATGGCAGTTGTACTCAGTACTAATCACGGCGACATCACCATTGAACTCGATGCCGAGAAAGCCCCCAAGACCGTCGACAATTTTCTGTCGTACGTGAAATCCGGCCACTATGACGGCACGATTTTTCATCGCGTGATCGATGGCTTCATGATTCAAGGCGGTGGTTTCGAACCGGGCATGAAGCAGAAAGAATCTGGCGAACCGATTGATAACGAAGCCGCGAACGGCCTCGCCAATGAGAAATACACCGTTGCAATGGCGCGCACCAACGACCCGCACTCTGCCACGGCACAGTTTTTCATCAACGTGAAAGACAATAGCTTTCTCGACTATGCCGGCCCAGATCAATGGGGCTACTGCGTGTTCGGCCGAGTCACCGAGGGCACCGAGGTGGTGGACGAGATTCGCAAGGTCCGCACCGGAACCAAGGGCTTTCATGGTGATGTACCGGTTGAAGACGTGATCATCGAGAAAGCCGAGATCGTCTGACCCGCTAAGTTGACGACACACCGATGAGCGCACCCACGCTACTCGATCAAAAGGCGCAGCCGAAAACGGTTGCGCTTTTTGTTTCAGACCTGCACCTGTCCGCGCAGATGCCGAAGACGGCAGCGACGTTCTTTCGTTTTCTTAATGAAGACGCATTAACCACACACCAGCTTTATCTGCTCGGCGATATCTTCGAATACTGGGCGGGTGATGACGATATTGATGAGCCGTTCAATCGCAAGGTGGTTGATGCGTTGCGCGCGCTGACTAACAAGGGAGTTGCGCTGTACTGGATGGCAGGCAACCGTGACTTCCTTGTCGGTGACGCGTTCGCGCAAGCGACTGGTATGCGCTTGCTACCCGACCCCTATGTTGCCGACATCGGTGGTCAGCGCATGCTGCTAGTGCACGGCGATGCGCAATGTACGGACGACAAGGATTACTTGGAATTTCGTTCGCAAGTACGCAATCCTGCATGGCAGAGCGCCTTCCTCGCCAAGCCGCTCGCCGAGCGAAAGATGATTATCCAAGGCATGCGCGAAGGCAGCCGTGACGCTCAGCGCGAGAAATCCATGGCCATCATGGATGTGAACACTAATGAGATCGCCAGACTATTCGACGCTCACCAACTCGACATCATGATCCACGGTCATACGCACCGACCGGCAATCCATCGCGAAGCGCAAAGGCTGCGGTATGTACTCTCTGACTGGGATTGCGATGGTGACGTGACGCGAGGAGGATGGATCGCTGCGGATAGTGCGGGTCAGTTGCACGTCCACACACTGCCCTAAGTACCTGACGCCTCCAGCACTGCAATCTCTTCATCGCTAAACCCCGCTGCGCGGCGCGCGGCCAGATTGAACGGCCCACGCAGCTGTGGCGCCTTGAAACGAATCGAAAGGTCTGCATACAGCGCAACCGGATCCTTGCCGTCGCGCGCGCACAGCCAGTGATACCAGCGATTGCCGATCGCCACATGGCCGACCTCATCACGGAGAATGATGTCGAGGATGGCTGCGGCCTCATGGTCACCAACTTGCGCCAGTTTTGCGCGTACTGCCGGCGTCGCATCCAGCCCCCTCGCCTCCAAGGTGCGCGGCACCAATGCCATCCGCGCTGTCATGTCATTGGCGGTCTTCTGCGCCATCTCCCACAAGCTATTGTGCGCATTGAAATCGCCGTAGGCATAACCTAGTGTGCGTAGGTGGGCATCGAGTAGTGAGAAATGCAGGGCTTCCTCAGCTGCCACTTGCAGCCAGTCGCCATAAAATTCGCGCGGCATGTCGCTGAAACGCCAGACCGCATCCAGCGCAAGATTGATCGCATTAAATTCGATATGGGCCAGCGCATGAATCAGGGCGGCCCGCCCTTCGACGGTGTGCATGGCGCGCTTGCCGACTTCACGCGGCGGCACCAGCGGCGGGCGAGCCGGACGGCCGGGCAGCGCAGCATGCGGCTGCAACACCGTTGATGGATCAAGTTGAATACCTTGAGCGAGCCACTGCGCGTACAGTTCTCGAGTCTGCTCGACTTTACTCGCGACATCTGAGTAACACAGCAATACCAGTGCCCTTGATCGCAGTTCGACAACGCTGGTATTCAGTGGTGAGTTCATGCGGTCAAGGGTAAAATGTCGGCTTTCTGTTTGACTGTATTTTAAGTCCGATGCCGATTTATCAGCTAGGCGACATCCGCCCGAACATCCACGAGACTGCATTCCTGACCGATTCCGTCACCGTCATTGGCGAGGTCACCATCAAGGCGAACGCCAATATCTGGTACGGGGTTGTGATCCGCGGCGACACCGAACCCATTGTGGTCGGCCAAAACAGCAACGTTCAGGAAGGCACCGTGCTCCATACCGATCATGGCTGTCCGCTGACCATCGGTGACAACGTCACCGTCGGTCACCAAGCCATGCTGCACGGCTGCACCATCGGCGATGGCAGTCTGGTCGGCATTCAGGCAGTCGTTTTGAACGGCGCAAAAATTGGCCGCAACTGCCTTATTGGTGCCGGTGCCTTGGTTACCGAGGGTAAGGAATTCCCCGACAATTCACTCATCATCGGCTCTCCAGCGCGCGCCATTCGCACACTGACCGAGGCAGAGCTGGACGGACTCAAGCAAAGCGCCGAGATGTATCTGGCGCGCGCGCAGCAATACCGCCAGCACCTAAAGCGTATCGATTAATCGTGTTTCTGGATGACTGACACGCTGCAAAAATTCATGTTCGAGAATTCGCCCGTGCGTGGCGAATTAGTCGAACTGTCTGAAGCGTGGCGACATGTGCTGGACCGACGCAGCTACCCGGCACCCGTCACTGAAATGTTGGGCGAGATGATGGCCGCCGCCGCCCTACTCTCGGCCAATCTGAAATTCAACGGCACGATCATCCTGCAAATTCATGGCGATGGTCCGGTCAAACTGCTGGTGGTGGAATGCGATGCTGCACTACAGCTTCGCGCGACAGCCAAGCTAGGCGAAAACAGCAACATCGCCGATGACGCAGGCCTACAGCAGCTCGTGAACCTGAATGGTCAGGGGCGCTTCGCGATCACCCTCGATCCCACCGACAAGCTACCCGGGCAGCAGCCCTATCAGGGCATTGTGGCGCTCGATGGTGACTCTGTTTCAACCGTGATCGAAAACTACATGATGCGGTCGGAGCAGCTCGATACCAAGCTCTGGTTGGCCGCTGATGCGTCTGTCGCGCGCGGCCTGCTGTTGCAGAAGCTGCCCGAGGAAGGTGGCAAAGCCCGCAGCGAAGAAGACAGTGATACCTGGAACCGCACGGTCACACTCGCCTCAACGGTGGGCGATGAGGAATTGCTCAGCACCGACATCATGACACTGCTGCGCCGGCTGTACTGGGAGGAGCAGGTTCGCGTGTTCGAGCCACGTCACCCGCATTTCCGCTGCACCTGCACGCGTGAAAAGGTCGGCAATATGCTGAAAATGCTGGGACAAGCTGAAGTGGATGAGGCGCTGGCAGATCTTGGCAAGCTAGAGATCAATTGCGATTTCTGTGGACAGTACTACGCGTTCGATCAGGTGGATTGCGTGCAGTTGTTTGCGGCTGAAACCTTAGCCGATGCGGTGCAGGCACCTCGGCAGGTACAGCACTAAGAACCCGTCTCGTCAGGCCGCTAGCGGCGTTCGCAACCCTTGCCGTGCGTCTTTAACGGGACAGGTTATAAATCGTCACGAGCCAAGTACCTACTGCTTGGCTGAATCTTGTGCGCTAGATTTAGTGCCGCCGTCCAGTACCTGCACAAAAATCTCGCCTTCCTTGACCATACCAAGCTCGTAGCGAGCGCGCTCCTCGACCGCACCCGTGCCTTCTTTGAGGTCTTGCACCTCGCCCGCGAGTTTTTCATTACGCAGACGTAGCTCTTGCTCTTTTTCGAGCGCGGTATCGAGTTGTCGAGACAAATCCCATACGCGTAACCAACCGCCCTTACCGAGCCACAGCGGATACTGAATCAGTACCAGTAGCGCGGTCAGGACGATCAGGATCAGTCGCATGGCCTCAAGTCATTCGTGGGCAGTGGTAGCCGCTACCGCGAAACTTACAGATTGTAAAAAGCATCGCGACCCGGATAGGACGCGATATCGCCGAGGTCTTCTTCGATCCGCAGTAGCTGGTTGTACTTCACCATACGGTCGGAACGCGACATCGAGCCGGTCTTAATCTGCAGCGCGTTAGTACCAACCGCGATATCCGCGATCGTCGAATCCTCGGTCTCACCCGAGCGATGCGAGATCACTGCGGTATAGCCTGCACGCTTGGCCATTTCAATCGCAGCAAAGGTTTCGGTCAGCGTACCGATCTGATTAATCTTGATCAGAATCGAATTGGCGATACCCTCGTCGATACCTTGGCGCAGGATTTTTGTGTTGGTGACGAACAGATCATCACCGACCAACTGAACCTTCTTGCCCAAAGCTTTAGTCAGCGTGGCCCAACCTTTCCAATCGCCTTCGTGCATACCATCTTCGATGGAAATGATCGGGTACTTGTCGCTCCAGGTCGCCAGCAGATTCGTGAAATCGTCAGCCGATAGCTTCAAGCCCTCACCATCAAGTTGGTACAGACCATCTTTATAAAACTCAGATGCAGCGCAGTCCAGGCCAAGCGCGATTTGCGTACCGGGCTCGTAGCCCGCTTTCTCAATCGCCTGCAGAATCAGCTGAATGGCTTCTTCATGGCTCTTGACGGAGGGCGCAAAACCACCTTCATCGCCGACGGCCGTGGTCAGGCCCTTGTCATGCAGGATTTTTTTCAATGTGTGGAAGACCTCGGCACCATAACGAATCGCCTCACGAAAACTTGGCGCGCCTACGGGAATGATCATGAACTCCTGAATATCCAGGTTGTTATCCGCGTGTGCACCGCCATTGATGACGTTCATCATCGGCACCGGCATCTGCATCGCGCCCGAGCCACCAAAGTAGCGATACAGCGGCAGGCCAGCCTCTTCAGCCGCTGCTTTGGCCACTGCCATCGATACTGCCAACATCGCGTTGGCACCCATGCGAGACTTGTTGTCAGTACCATCAAGATCGATCATGGTGCGATCAAGGAAAGCCTGCTCAGAGGCATCCAGACCCATCACCGCCTCGGAGATTTCGGTGTTGATGTTCTCGCAGGCGCGCAGCACACCTTTACCGAGATAGCGGCTCTTGTCACCATCGCGCAGCTCAATCGCCTCGCGTGACCCGGTAGAAGCGCCCGACGGCACTGCCGCACGCCCCATCACTCCAGACTCGAGCAAGACGTCGCACTCGACGGTTGGGTTACCGCGCGAGTCGAGGATCTCGCGGCCGACGATATCTACGATTGCACTCATTCAGATCTCCAAGCGGTTGGATGGGTATTGAAATGCTTCAGTGAAAGTAAGTATTTTCAGCGATCAATCAAAATCGTTTTCGAGGAAAGGCTTGCCTTTGACCACACGGTCAATCGCTACCAAGCTCTCGAGCAGCTCGCCCATGCGGGCCAGCGGCACTGCGTTCGGGCCATCCGACATGGCTTTGGCAGGCTCCGGGTGGGTTTCCATGAACAGCCCGGCGACACCAACACCAACGGCTGCGCGCGCCAGCACGGGCACGAACTCTCGCTGTCCACCCGATGAAGTGCCTTGCCCACCCGGCAACTGAACCGAGTGCGTTGCGTCGAACACCACCGGGCAACTGGTTTCGCGCATGATCGCCAGCGAGCGCATGTCAGACACCAAATTGTTATAGCCAAATGAAGCGCCACGCTCGCACACCATGAATGCATCTGTGGGTAGACCCGCCTCCGCAGCTGCTTCGCGCGCCTTCATCACTACATTGCGCATATCGTGCGGCGCGAGAAATTGCCCCTTCTTCAAATTAACTGGCTTACCAGATTGCGCGCAGGCGCGAATGAAATCGGTTTGTCGGCACAAGAAAGCAGGTGTTTGCAATACATCGACCACCGCAGCCACTGGGGCGATCTCATCAGCATCGTGCACATCGGTGAGTACCGGCACGCCGATCTGCTCGCGCACCTTCGCCAGAATAGCAAGACCTTTGTCCATGCCAAGGCCGCGGAATGATGCACCCGACGAACGATTGGCCTTGTCAAAAGATGATTTGTAGATAAACGGTATACCAAGCGCAGCGGTGATTTCTTTCAGTCGACCCGCCGTATCAAGCGCCATCTGCTCGGACTCGATGACGCAGGTACCTGCAATCAGGAAAAAAGGTTGATCGTTACCTACCTCGAAACCACACAGCTTCATGCTGCTTTCCTTTGAACTGACTCGGCCTTGTGCGCGAGCGCTGCCTTGATGAATGAGATGAACAGAGGATGACCATCACGCGGCGTGGACTTGAACTCTGGGTGAAACTGCACGCCCATGAACCAAGGGTGCGCGTGTTCGCCAACGCGAGGAAGCTCCATAATCTCGCACAACGACTCATTCGGCGTTCGCGCCGATACCACCAGGCCCGACTGCTCAATACGATCAAGGTAGTGGTTGTTGGCTTCGTAGCGGTGACGATGTCGCTCGGTCACCAACGGACCATAAATCTCGGCAGCAAGCGTGCCCGGCTTCACCGCACAAGTTTGCGCGCCGAGTCGCATGGTGCCACCGAGATCGGAATTTTCGTCACGCCGCTCAATCTGACCATCGTGATTTTGCCATTCGTTGATCAAAGCAACGACCGGATGCGCCGTCGACGCATCGAACTCGGTGGAGTTAGCACCTTTCAAACCAGCGATATCACGTGCATATTCGATCAGCGCCACCTGCATGCCGAGACAGATACCGAGGAAAGGCACTTTGTGCTCACGCGCATAACGCACCGTCGAGACTTTGCCTTCCACACCGCGCTTACCGAAACCACCGGGAACCAAGATAGCGTCAAACTTCGCAAGACCGGTAACGCCGTTCGCTTCAATCTCTTCTGAATCAACGTACTCGATGGTGACGCGCGAGTCGGTATGAATGCCCGCATGGCGCAATGCTTCCGTGAGCGATTTGTACGACTCAGTCAGATCGACATACTTGCCGACCATGGCAATGCTGACCTCGTGCTTGGGGTTTTCCAGCGCCGCGATCAGTCGCGACCACATCGACAGATCTGCATCTTTAGGTTTGAGATCCAGCTTTTCGCAAATGATGCGATCCAGCCCCTGATCGTGCAGCATCTGAGGGATCTTGTAGATGGTATCGGCATCCCATACCGATATCACCGCATCTTGCTGCACGTTAGAGAAAAGTGAAATCTTCGCCCGCTCATCATCCGGTATGCGGCGATCAGCACGGCACAGCAATGCGTCGGGCGAGATACCAATCTCACGCAGTTTTTGCACACTGTGCTGCGTCGGTTTGGTCTTTAGTTCGCCTGCATAGGGCAAGTACGGCACCAGCGTCAGGTGCACAAAGGCAGCGATGTTCCGGCCAGAGCGCAACGATAACTGACGCGCAGCCTCGAGGAATGGTAGCGACTCGATGTCACCCACGGTACCGCCGATTTCTACGATTGCAACGTCATAGCCCTCGGCACCGCGATGGATGAATTCCTGAATCTCGTTGGTGATATGAGGGATGACCTGCACGGTCTTGCCCAAATATTCGCCACGCCGCTCCTTACGAATTACTGATTCATAAATCTGCCCCGTGGTGAAGTTATTCACCTTCTTCATCTTGGCGCTGATGAAGCGCTCGTAGTGACCGAGATCGAGATCGGTTTCGGCACCATCGTCGGTAACGAATACTTCACCGTGCTGGAACGGGCTCATCGTTCCAGGGTCAACATTGATGTAGGGGTCGAGCTTGAGAAGAGTGACCTTCAGGCCACGTGATTCGAGGATGGCAGCAAGAGACGCTGCTGCAATCCCCTTGCCTAGCGAGGACACAACACCGCCAGTGACGAATACAAACTTGGTCATTGCACGATGTGCCGAATGGCACTTGCGGGAAATGCGAATTATACCGCAAAGAATCATCGCAACCGCGCTACTCTTGCCCCTCTGCGGTGTCTGGCATGGAGGGATGACAGCGTTGGCTAGACCAGTAGCGCGGCGTTTCGCAGGCCTGCTTCAGCGTAATGCCCGCAGGGTCGATGGTGAGGCTCACCGCGCCGCTGCGGTCGCTGCGCAGCAAGGCAATACCCCGCTCGTGGTATCGCGCCACCACTGCCGCCTTCGGGTGACGATAGCGATTGCGATAACCCACCTGAAACAGCGCTATTTTGGGCGCCACCGCGTCTAAAAACTGTGGCGTTGACGAGGTGCCACTGCCGTGGTGCGGCGCCAGCAAGACATCAGCGCGGAGTTGGTCGGCAGCTCGCGCCAGTAATGCGCGCTCCTGAGGCGCTTCAATATCCCCTGTCAGCAGCACCGCGCGAGCACCGACGCTGATTTTCAGGGTGCAGCTGCGCGCATTCGGTTTACTCACCTCGCCATCGCTCACCAGGGGATGCAAAAACTCGAATTGCACACCGTCGCGCTGCCAACGCTGTCCGGCAACGCACGCCACATGACGCGCATCGATCAGTGGATGGGCCGATGGCAAGGATGACGCAATCCAACCGACATCCAAAGCATTTAACAGGCTGCGCGCGCCACCGGCATGGTCGCTATCGCTATGTGAAATCACGATCGCGTCGAGCCGGTCGATGCCACGGGAGCGCAGATAAGGCAAGATCACTCGGCTACCGCCATCCGCTGCGGCGGAATACTTCGGGCCGGTGTCGTACAGCAGCCGAAAGCTTGGGGTCTCGATCAATAAGGCGTTGCCTTGCCCGATGTCGAATGCCGTCAGCCAAAGCCCCTGTGAAGGTGCCCTTGGTGCCGCCATCATCAAAGGCAACCAAGCCAATAGACCCGCCCAGCGGATGGGCCAACCGCGCGGTGCCAACAACCACGCCGTGCCAACGACGGCCAGAAGTGTTTCCAGCAAATCTGGCTTCGGTACCTGCCATATCGCCAGCGGCAGCGCGGCGAGCCACTCCAGCCCCTGTGCCAGCAACGCCAGCGTACCGTGCGCTAATTGCAAGGCCCAATCACAGAGCGGCGCCGGCAACACGACGCCGATCAACGCCAGCGGTGTCACCAGTGCGCTGATCACAGGTATGGCCACCGCATTGGCGACGGGGCTGATCAACGACACCTGTGCAAACAGCAACAAGGTGAGCGGCAACAAGCCTGCGGTCACTGCCATCTGGGTGTGGGTCGCCGAGCGCAGCGCAGCGCGCCAACCGCTACCGCCGCGCAATCGTCCATCGGACGCGAAGAGCAGACAGGCAATCGCACCAAAAGACAGCCAAAAACCCGGCCACAGCACCGCCCAGGGATCAAACAGCAGTACCACCAGCAAGGCAGACGCCAGTAATTGCGAGGCACTCAGCAAGGCATTGCCCCACACGGCCAGTGCAGCCACCGCCAACATCAGCAAAGTGCGCTGCGCCGGTATGCCGAAACCCGCCAATGCGACGTAGCCCAGCGCGGAAAGCAGACCCGCGATCGCCGCCGCTTTACGAGCCGGCAGCCAAAGTGGCAACTGCGTGCCGATAAAAAACGAATGGCGCCACAAAAAATGTACCAGACCGGAAAACAGCGCTGCGATCATGGTGATGTGCAAACCAGAGATCGAGATCAGGTGCCCGATACCAGTGCGGTTAAAGATATCCCAATCAGCCACCTCAATACTGCGCTGGTCACCCATCACCAACGCAATAATCACCCCGCTAAACCGCGCCTCGGGCAGCGCCTGTTGAATGCGTTCGCGTAGCGTATGGCGGGCCCTACCCACCAGATCGCGTGCACTGACCACAAACGCGTCCAGCAGTAGCGCCGGGTTCTGCCGCACATACCCATTAGCGCGGATGCCCTCGGTCAGCCACCAGGCCTCTGCATCAAAACCATCTGGATTCAGTTGACCATGAGGCTGCTTCAGCCGCGCGGTCAACTGCCAGCGCTGGCCGGGTATCAGCTCAGGCGCTGACTGCTCAGCCGCGTACCATCCCAAGGCAACGCGGCTCGGTATCGTGACCGAGCGGCTGCCATCCGACGCGCTCTCCACCTCGAATATAAAGCGCTGCCCATCCTCAAAACGATTCGGCAGGCTGGCGACAATACCGGTGAGTTGAAGATCTCTGCCCTCAAGCTCTGCCGGCAAAGATTCGGCCAATCGATGTTGTGCCCGTTGTGATGACCACCCGGCACCCAGACTGATACCCGCGACCACCAATAGCAACACTCGCCAGCGCGATGTCATCCAGGACACACGAACCAAGGCGAGCGCACCCAGTGCGAGCAGTGATAACGACAGGAATGCGGGCAGCAGATCAGCGCGCGTCTGTAGCCATAGCGTGCCGGCCAGCCAGCCGAGCGCAAGCGCGCGCACTAAGCCATCATGAGGTTGCCAAGGCGGGGCAATACGCGCGCGACATTGTTCGATGTCTGCGCAGCGATCTCTGCCAAAGGCTGACCGCGCAACTCGGCCAGCACCGCAGCGATACGGGGTAGCTGCGCTGGCGTGTTGACGCCGGGATGCAGCCATGCGGGAGAAATATCGGGGGCATCGGTTTCGAGCACGATCGCGTCTAGTGGCAGCATGGCCGCCAGACGCCGAATCTGCAATGCCCGAGTGAAGGTCATCGCGCCACCAAAACCAAGGACGAACCCAAGTGAGATAAACGCCTCAGCCTGTTGCACACTGCCATTGAATGCATGAGCAATACCGCCCACCACCGAGATGCGGCGCAGATGTTTGAGCAGCATGTCCTGTGATCGGCGCACATGCAGAATCACTGGCAAAGAAAATTCACGCGCAATCTTCAACTGCTCGACATAGAAGTGAATTTGCTTCTCGCGCATCGCGTCAGTGGTGAGTTCAGGCACAAAAAAATCCAGGCCAATTTCACCAATACCGATAAACCGCTCGTCAGTCAGCGCAAGCGCGACCGCCTCGTGTAGCTGTTGGAGGTGCGATTCCTCTGCCTGCGGCACATAGAGCGGATGAATACCAAGCGCATACACGCAATTTGGCAGCGTCGAAGCAAGCTGCGCAACCCGGTCGAAGTTAGCAGCCTCGACTGCGGGCACCACAATCCAGCGTACGTCCTGATCAGCTGCTTGTTCTGCTAGTTGAGATGCAGCGTCGCCGAACTCTGCGGCGTCGAGGTGACAGTGGCTATCGACCAGCATCGAAGTCGCTCAGGCAAGTCCTTGCGCTGTCAAATGCAGCACACGGTCACAGCGCTGCGCCAGATCGGCATCATGTGTCACGATCACAAAGGCGGTACCGAGTGTTTGCGACAACTCGAGCATCAACGCAAATACCTGCTGCGCGGTGCCCCGGTCGAGGTTGCCGGTCGGCTCATCTGCCAATACGCAAGTTGGCTGCGTGACCAGCGCCCGCGCCAGTGCCACTCGTTGACGCTCACCCCCAGACAACTCCCCTGGAAGATGAGATACGCGCGCTGACAAACCAACGCGCGCCAATATCTGCCCGGCTGCTTCGCGCGCCTGCTCACGCGGCAGCCGCCGGATCAGCAAGGGCATCGCAACGTTATCCAGCGCTGTGAACTCTGGCAGCAAATGATGAAACTGGTACACAAAACCAAGCGATCGATTACGTAGCTCGCCACGTTCAGTTTCATTCAGCTTGGCCATATCCTTGCCAAGCAGTTGTACTTGCCCTCTATCCGGCAAATCAAGCCCACCAAGCAGGTGCAGCAAGGTTGACTTACCAGAACCAGAGACACCGACGATCGCAACGCGTTCGCCACGATGTACTGTCAGACTAATGTCGCTCAGTACCGTCAATGCTTCACGCCCCTGCGCAAAGCTGCGGCTCAGTCCAGTACAGGTCAGCACGACATCGTTCGGCTCACTCATAGCGCAATGCCTCCGCCGGCCGCACGCGCGCTGCGCGCCAACTCGGATACAGCGTTGCTAGAAATGCCAGCAACAGCGCAATGCCCGCGATCCGTCCCACATCAGGCCAACGCAAATCAGATGGAAGTGCGCTGATCAAATAGATATCGCGCGGCAAAAACTGAAAGCCAAGCACACTTTCGATAAAGGGTACGATCACGTCAATATTCAACGCCACCAGCACACCCAGCGAGACACCGATCGCGGTGCCGATCAATCCCACCAGTGCACCTTGGATGATGAAGATTTTCATGATCGATGGTGGTGATGCGCCAAGAGTGCGCAAGATCGCAATGTCTGCCTGCTTCTCAGTGACGGTCATTACCAGCGTCGATACCAAGTTGAAGGCTGCCACTGCGATGATTAGCGTCAGAATAATGAACATCATTCGCTTCTCGGTTTGTACCGCGGCGAACCAGCTACGGTTCTGCTGCGACCAATCGCGCACCACCAAGTCACCCTTCAGCGTCGCCCCCAGTTCAGCGGCCACCTCAGGTGCACGCTGCATGTCCGCGATTTTTAGCCGCAGGCCGCTGGGGCCGGACAAGCGAAACAGTCGTTGCGCATCTTCCAATTGAATGAAGACCAGCGCGGAATCAAACTCGTAATGCCCTGCCTCGAATACACCCACTACATTGAACTGTTTTAGTCGCGGTAGCACACCGGCGGGTGTGAGTTGACCCTGAGGCGCGATCAGTGTCAGCTTATCGCCCACACGCAGACCAAATCCGCGCGCCAGCGCACTCCCGATCACGATATTGAACTCGCCGGGTTGCAGCGCGCTCAAACTACCGCGCAGCATCTGAGATGCCACCGCGGACACCTTGGGTTCCTGATCAGGTAAAACACCACGAACCATTACGCCACGCACGACATCATCGCGTATCACCATCGCCTGACCATCGACAAAGGGTGCGGCTCCGCGCACTTCGGGGTGTTTAATGGCCTCGCCGGCCAGCGCGGCCCAATCTGGCAGGTTACCCGAGCCATCAAAAATCTCGACATGCGACAGCACGGAGAGCATGCGATCTCGGACTTCTTTCTGGAAACCATTCATCACCGACAACACCACGATCAGCGCGGCGACGCCCAGCGCAATACCGGCCATCGAGATCAGGGAGATGAAAGAAATAAAGCTGTTGCGGGCACTGCGGCGCCCGGCGCGCGTGTAGCGCAGGCCGATGGTCCACTCGAACGGGGGATTACTGAACAAGGCCAACGGGGACTCCGGCGATTTTTTTTCAAGGCCGGAGTTTGCCATAATGCACCCCCATGCGCGACCCCACACTGCTGCTCCCATTCGCCCTGCCTCCCGCACAACACGCGAAAGACCTGATTGCCGCGCTGCATGCGCCGTCGCTGGCGATCCTGTTGGCGCGCGCCGCAGAACTACCCGAATTGTGCTTTGACGGCTTCGCCCCCGCGCTACCTCACGAGATGCTGCTGTACGGTTCCGGTGTTGACAACAGTCCACCGCTGGCGCACCCCACCATGCAGCGCCTCGGCATGCCACCCCAGGAAGGCTACTGGTTCATGCTGCAACCGGTGCATTTGCATATCGCGCGCGACCATCTGGTGCTGACCGATCAGCGTCAAATGGTGATCGACGAAGATGAATCGCGTACGCTGTTCGACTCCGCAGCACCGCTATTCCAGGAGCTTGGCTACGACGTACGCTTTGGCGACACGCGCCATTGGTTTGTGCGTGCGGATCCCTGGCACGGCTTACGCACCACAACGCCCGATGCCGCAGCGGGGCACAATGTCGATGTCTGGCTGCCCGCTGGTGAACACGCTCGTGCTTGGCGCAAGCTGCACAACGAGGTACAAATGCTGTGGCATAGCCACCCGCTGAATGAAACACGCGAACTGCACGGTCAACCGAGAATCAACGCTCTGTGGCTGTGGGGCGGCGGCAGGCCCGAGCAAAACATAGTAACGCACCAAGAGATCATCACCGACGAAGCGCTGATTACCTCCGCGCTTGCTGATGATTGGGGCCGCTGGCTGACTACCATGCAAGACCTCGACCAAGCCATCATCGCGCCACACCTGCACAAGTTACAGTCGAATGAGATCGATAGCCTGACGCTGCAATTGAGCGACGCAACCCGCGTGCGGCGCTGGCGCGCGACGCGCCTTGGTCTTAAAAAATTCTGGCGTACGCCATCGCTCGCCAACCTGCTGCACACACCATGACCCGCCTGTCCGCTCGCTCCTACCCGATTCGCGATGCTGAATACCTGGCGCAGCAGGGCTTACACCCCGTACTCGCGCGTTTGATGGCCGCGCGTGGCCTGCATGATCCGCGCGATTTGTCGACGGAACTGGATGCACTCATCAAGCCAGACGCCCTAACCCACGTTGATCGTGCTGCCGTGTTTCTGGCCGACGCTATCGATGCAGGTCGACGCATGGTGATCGTTGCAGACTATGACTGCGATGGTGCAACCGCCTGTGCAGTCGGCGTTCGTGGCTTACGCGCATTGGGTGCGCACGTCGATTACATCGTCCCGAATCGCTTCGAGTACGGCTACGGTCTCACTCCCGAGATCGTGGCACTGGCCGTCAAAGAAAAATCGCCCGACATCATTATTACCGTCGATAACGGCATTGCCAGTATCGAGGGTGTTGATGAAGCCAATCGGCGTGGCATCCCGGTGGTCGTGACCGATCATCACTTACCCGGCGCAACGCTGCCCGCGGCCGAAGTCATCGTCAACCCGAACCAGCCTGCTTGCGGCTTCCCGAGCAAAAATCTGGCGGGGGTGGGTGTGATGTTCTACACCTTGCTGGCGCTGCGCGCCGAGCTGCGCCGCCGTGACCGATTCGACAGTGCCTCACAGCCCCGGCTCGATCATCTGCTAGATCTCGTCGCATTAGGTACGGTCGCAGATGTCGTCAAGCTCGACAGCAATAACCGTATTCTGGTGGCGCAAGGCTTGAAACGCATCCGCAGCGGTCGCGCCCATCCCGGTATCGCTGCGCTGTTCTCCGTGGCGGGGCGTGAGGTTCGAAAGGCCAATCCGTTCGATCTCGGCTTCGCCGCCGGCCCACGCCTGAACGCCGCAGGACGATTAGCCGATATGTCACTGGGAATCGAATGTCTGCTCAGTGATGACAACCACCGCGCATGGGAAATTGCTCGCCAACTGGATGACATTAATCGTGAACGTCGCGACATCGAGGCCGGTATTCAGGAAGCCGCCTTGGCATCACTTGAACACATCGAGCCCACTGACAAGGCTGCGCTGACCCTGTTCGACCCAAGCTGGCACCAAGGCGTGATTGGTATCGTGGCATCGCGCCTGAAAGAAAAATTCTTCCGCCCGACGATTACCTTTGCGCCCGCAGGAAGCGGCATGATCCGTGGCTCGGGACGATCGATTCCAGGATTTCATTTACGTGATGCACTCGACCTAGTCTATAAACGACACCCGCAGCTGATCGATAAATTCGGTGGACATGCCATGGCCGCTGGCTTATCGCTCCGGGAGAATCACTTTCCCTCCTTCGCCGAGGCATTTGAACAAGTGGCGCGCGAGTGGTTATCCGCGGCAGATCTGGAGCATGTACTGGAGCACGACGGCTCATTGCCACTGGCTTACTACACGCTGGATTTTATCGACCAACTCGACACCCAGGTCTGGGGTCAGGGTTTTCCACCGCCGCTGTTCTGTGACGAGTTTCAGGTACTCAGCCAGCGCGTGTTGAAGGACAAGCATCTGAAGCTACAACTGCAACGCGACAATCGTAAGTTTGACGCGATCTGGTTCAACCATGCCGAAGCCCTGCCCGACCGTGTGGTCGCCGCGTATCGCCTCGACGCCAACGAGTACAACGGCAGAACAACGGTGCAGCTGATGGTTGAATTCGCCGAGCAAGCCGCCTGACTTATCAAGCCTTTGCGGCACCAACACGAGCCGAGACCTACTAGCCCCAACAGTTTGTCCTTGTATCGCCCAACACGCGCAACAGGCCTCAATACCTGTCACTAGTGCAGCGAAAACGCAAACTGGCTGTACCGTCACTGCCGCGCGGTCTCTACAGTCATCGGTATTTCTCATGCTACAGAAATCATCGACATGCGCCCGTTGCAGACGCCACCAACAAGTACGCTAACTCACAGCCCGCGATCACTGCCGGCTAGCGGCGAAGTGGGTAACGCCGACGGGTCAAGCAGCCTCGTACCCATCGATCTCAGCCCCACCCCGGCACTACAAAAAACTGCGTCAACCGGCAAGCTGTCGCAAGAAGCGGATCGCGTGCTAAAAGATATTGATCGGCAGATGCAGTCACTGCCCGCAGATGAAGCCAAACAACTGAAGGCTCAGTTTGCCACACTAGTGGACGCGAGTACGTGCATCATTGATCGCGAACAGTTTGATCCGGCAAATCTGACCACGCGAGATAGACAGCGCCTTCGCGATGCTGCCAACGCGTTGCGGCAACAGGTTCCGATAACGGACATCGCTTCCAAAAAAGCCTCAGCACAGCAGCATAGCCCTACATTTCGGGGCATTCAAAATACCTTACAACAGATGTCACGGCAGATCGGTGCCGAGTTACGTGCGATTTTGCGTGAAGCAGCGCGCGCGGAACACAGTGAACAAATACAGGCACCGCCAGTATTCAATGCGGAAGGACTACAGGCGCTACATGACGGAATTCACCACCCGAATGCGGGAAATCCAGCCAAATCGTACGTCAGCACACTGCTTGCATGTCGACATCTTGCTCAAAGCATCTTTTCGGACATCGAAAAAGATATGCTGGTGCCGGGACTCGGCCACGGCAATGCGGCAATGATCCAGCGTCGCCACGCAGATCTACAACAGCACCTTTCTGCGTTAACCGACCCATCTGGCAAGCAGGCTGCTTTTGGCTCGATGACCGAAGCGCAACGACAGTTGGTTAATCAAATGATTGACGGGTTCAGTGAGCTAGAGCGCAAGCTACAGCTAAGCATCGACCTGCATACCGATTACGCTTCGCCCGATAGTGTCGAGCAGATCTGCCACGCCAAACAAGTCGATATCCATGCTGCGATACGGGTGCTACAAAATGATCCCTCTGGCGGCCACTCGGAGCTGATCGGTTATCTTGAACACCGCTGGCAAGCCCTTGAGGATTTGAAGCTCGCGCCGGGTAATGTCGATGTTGCGAAGTTACTCGGCAAGAAGGCTATCCATGGCATCGGTCAGATCAAGCACCCGATCGATGCCGCGCGCCAGTCGCTGAATCTTGAAAAAGCAGTCAACAAGATCTGGGCAGCGTTATCGAGCGACGCGGTGCTGAATGTCACCTCGATGCTGGAGCTGGATGGGTTTGATGAACCCATGCTGATGCGGGCACTCCTGAAAAAAGCAGGGATCAGTGATGCGACTGATCTGCACCGACGCGCCCACCGGGCCGTGTTGGATAGTCAGTCTTGGCAGATCATCCGTAGCGACATCGTGGTGCCGTTTGGAACGCAGGCCAATCCGCAACTCAAGCAGGTTGAGTCGATCGCCACACCCGCCAGTCACGTGCTTGCCAATCCCGAGCGCGTCGCGCACGCGAGCAGCAACGCAGTGCTCAACCCAAGCCGCGCCGCTGAGTATCTGCATAAGGGTACTGACGGAAAAGAAGTCCGTGGTGGTTTTATCTCGCACGATCTGGCCGAATCGAATCACGCGCTCATGGCCTGTCACGACGAGCTTCGGATTGATGGCCAGGTGATATTCGGGGCAACACGCCATGGGGTGAATGCACCCTTCGGCTTGCCAGCGGAATTAAAAGCGATGGATCAGCACGAGGCGGGTGCACTGATCGTGGCGTTAATTGGTCCAACTCAGCGGCCACCCACAGTGGAGTCCATCCGCTACCCAAACACATCGAACAGCCCCACATCAATAGCGCCAACGAACACTACCCTGCTCGACAACACTATCCATCGGGCCTTTAGAGCACAACTGCGGCAACATCTAGATCATGAACAAGTGCTGCAGCAAAGTCTCGTCCACGCAGGACTACTTACGTCTACATCGGACACGACCCAAGCTTCTGTGGATGACTTGCTTGGGAAGTCCGAGCACGCCGCAGAACTAGCAGCACGCGTTCAGAAAGATCCCGAATTGATGAAGCTACTGGTGCGACAAGGTGCGCTGAATCGGGCGCGCGAGGTCATCATCATGGAAATCGCGCGTAACCCTGATTTAGGGGACAAAATCGCTAACAACCAGACACTTTTGTTTAGTTCTATCTCGCTGCTAACGCCGGATCATCTGCGTCATTTTGTGGCCTCGATCAGTGATGGCAACGCCTCTTTCGATGAAAAATCTATGCTGGAAATTCAAGTTCAAGCCTACAAAGATCTACAGCAGGAAATACAAGATGATGGTCTGATGATCAACGGACAGAAGGTCCAAGCCAAAATCTTGGCGTTCAACTGGGGGGTCAGCGAAACATCCCTACTCAAACCCGGTAACGACCCGGTGATCGGCAGCTTGATCAACGGTCATGCCGTTAGCAACGATCTCTGTAATGAGCAATCTCTCAATGACTTGGTTGGGCTGCCTGACGACAGCGGAGCATTCAACACAGAAAACGAGACCGATCGCTTCGTCGCCGATGCCAACAATCGGCTCACGCAATTAGAGGCACAGCCAACAAGCGATAAAATCCAGGCCGAGATCAAGCGGCTGAAGGACGCCATCAACGTTGTTACTCAGCTGCAGGAACAGATTCGTCAGATCTGGTCCGATGGAAGCTATCGTACCGGTGGCAATGAGCCTTACAAAATGCCAGCGCGTATCGCACTACTGACCCACTACCTGAGCGGTGGCACCCTGTTCAATTGCAAGAGCGGTAAAGACAGAACCGGGCAACTGAGCGTTGAGGCGAAGGCGCTGGCGCTACGAATTGCGGCCAACGACGGCACCGTGCCCAAGCCAGACCAGAAGCTCACGCCTATTGAGCAGATCCAGTACGGCGCGCTGACTTTTGTCGACAAGACCCGCAGCGAGCTACAACGGTACGCGACAGGCTACGCAGGATCTAAGCTCAGCTACGCCCGGCGACTGCTGAACAACCTGTTTGCGTTAACGGATGGCTTGACAGGTCGGGCGCGCGAGCAACTGAACCGCGAGCGCTTCAGGGAATTCATGGGGCTCTCAAAACGAACCAAGTCCTGAGTAGCGATTTGAAAATTGTTTTCAAACAGATCTTGGGATATCCATCGTAGGCCCTGAGGCAGCAGTCCCTGTCCGGTATAATCATGGGCTTTGTACCATCAGAAAAACACACGCTCATGGAAGCCGAACGCCTCAACGCCCTCACCGCCCTGCTCACCGATCTAACCGCGCGCGAGCAAGATCTTCGGGGGTATCTTTGACTTCGATCTGAAGTCAGAGAAACTCGAACAAGTCAACGCCGAGCTAGAAGACCCGAAAGTCTGGGAAGACCCCAAGCGCGCACAAGATCTCGGTAAAGAAAAAAAATCACTGGAAGCCATCGTTGAATCGCTCACCGCTATCCATGCCGGGCTGCGCGATACCACCGAACTGCTCGAGATGGCGCGCGAAGAAAGCGACATCGATACCTTAGTCGCGGTCGAATCGGATGCCGAGCAGCTGAGATCACAGGTCGAGACGCTGGAGTTCCGGCGCATGTTCTCCAACCCGCTCGACAAAAACAATTGCTTCATTGATATTCAAGCCGGTGCGGGCGGTACCGAAGCGCAAGATTGGGCGGCGATGCTGCTGCGCCAGTACCTGCGCTACTGCGAGCGTAAAGGCTTCAAGACCGAGATTCTGGAAGAGTCCGAGGGCGATGTGGCGGGCATCAAGACCGCCAGTATCAAGGTGGAAGGCGACTACGCGTATGGCTTTTTGCGAACCGAGACTGGCGTGCATCGTTTAGTGCGTAAGTCACCATTCGACTCTGCCGGTGGCAGACACACCTCATTCTCCAGCTTGTTTGTGTACCCTGAGATTGATGAGTCGATTGAAATTGATGTCAATCCTGCTGATGTACGTGTGGATACCTACCGCGCTTCTGGTGCTGGCGGTCAGCACATCAACAAAACCGACTCCGCCGTGCGTCTAACCCATACGCCGAGTGGCATTGTCGTGCAATGCCAGAATGATCGCTCGCAACACCGCAACCGCGCTGAGGCTTGGGCGATGCTGAAATCACGGCTGTATGAACTCGAACTGCGTAAACGCATGAGCGAGCAGCAGAAACTCGAAGACTCCAAAACGGATATTGGTTGGGGCCATCAGATTCGGTCTTATGTGCTCGACCAGTCGCG
>JAIXQK010000044.1 GCA_027485795.1 Oxalobacteraceae bacterium | reverse complement strand
CATTTTCTGAATCAACCAACAGGCAGCGCTCGATGGTTATGGAACGGAATGCACTCAATGCCAACCAGTCGATTGTCCTTGTCGAGGAAGGGCAGCTATTGGTATTTCCCAGCCATCTTCATCACGGAACGGTGAAGGTGGGTGATATGGGATCTGAGCAACGTATTGCTTTAGCAGGTGATGTGCTCCTCGTTTTTAATGAGCCAGTTCCGAACTACGCCACCGGCGTATTAGACCCGCGCACCTGGCGATCTTTTGGAAAATCGTAAATTTATCGAACAACAATCAATCTCACCGCAATCCCCCTTTAATGCCTGCCCGGAGATCTCTGGGCAGGCATTATTTTTTGGAGACAAGAATGGCAACTAACAACGACTTTCCCGAGGTTCTGAACCTTCGTCCCGAAGACCTAGATGAGTTATTGATACGGGCGGCAGAGAAGGGGGCTGAGCGCGCGTTAGCCGCACTTGGGCTCGAGAACGGTCACGCAGCTAAGGATATTCGGGATCTGCGAGGACTGATCGAAGCGTGGCGGCAAGCAAGACAAACTGCCTGGCAGACATTCATTAAGCTGCTCACCACCGGCATTCTGGTTGCGCTGATCGTTGGGGCAAGCATTAAGCTGAAGCTCTACGGGGGTGTCCAATGATCGAGACACTTCTCGGCGGTCTGTTGGGTGGCGCTTTCCGTTTGGCGCCTGAGATCTTGAAGTGGCTTGATCGAAAAGGGGAGCGCGGCCATGAACTGGCCATGCAGGACAAGGCCCTGGAATTCGAAAAGCTGCGAGGAGCCCAACGTATGGCTGAGATCGGCGCCTCCGCAAATTCGGCCTGGAATACTGGGGCCATTGAGGCGCTGAAGGAGGCATTGGCGGCACAAGGGCGGCCTTCCGGAGTGAAGTGGGCTGACGCGCTGTCGACCAGCGTTCGGCCAGTTATCACTTACTGGTTTATGGCGCTGTATTGCGCTGCCAAGACGGCAGCGTTCGCTGCGGCAGTCACCGCTGGGGCTACTTGGGGAACAGCCATCTTGCATGCTTGGACGGAGGCAGATCAGGCGTTATGGGCTGGGGTGCTGAATTTCTGGTTCCTGGGTCGTGTGTTTGACCGGGTGCGGTTATGATCGCCGTTCCAGCGGCAGCCATTGAATTGGCTAAGCGGTTTGAGGGATTTTGCCGTGTACCGAAAAACGATCCCGATCGGGCGCATCCTTACATCTGTCCCGCTGGGTACTGGACCATCGGTTACGGCCATCTCTGCGACCCTACGCATCCGGAGATCACGGAGGCAGAAGCCGAGATTTATCTGGCGCGCGATCTGGAAACAGCACTGGCGGCTACGCTTCGTTACTGCCCCGTGCTCGCCGCCGAGCCCGGAGGGCGACTCTCGGCCATTTTGGACTTCACCTTCAACCTTGGCGCGGGACGCTTGCAGACCTCGACGCTTCGGCGGCGAATAAACCAGCGGAATTGGACTGCGGCTCGACAAGAATTACGGCGATGGGTTTACGGCGGAGGAAAGGTGCTGCCGGGGCTCGTGACAAGGCGGGAAGCCGAGGCGCGGCTAACTGAAATTACCTATATGGAAACATTCTAGATATGGTCATTCAACCCAACAACCTGAATTGAGAAGCCGTGGCTTTCGTCCAGACCGTTTTTAGTCAACATAACAAAATTATATATATTCAGATGATTGAGTTTTGATCCACAATACAGTCTAGTTATTGAGCTGAAACGCTACGGAAAAACTATGGCTGTACAGATAATCGAAGCAACCATACATCATTTGGAGAAAGCAGCCCAGACGCGTGGTGCAGGGAGTGTTACGGTAAATCCGCGTTCCACGTTACTCCCGTTAGACGCTGTGCTTCAGAGGTTATGCGAAAGTTTAATCCTCATGTACGCCAAGTCAGCAAACAGCAATGGAACGCTCGGCGTTGATCCTTCGGCACATAGATTTCCAGTGCACTTGCGCGAGTACGTTGATGGACGGACCCCCTTCATGATCTTCACTCACGAAGCCGTCAAGCAAATATCCAGACAGATGGAAGACTCATTCCTCTCCAGTGGCGGCTATGCGCTGTTTTTAAGATATAGCACCGAATTGCATGACCTAATGCTTGTCGCGATGCTTAAGCTTAAACCAGGTGCCGGTATTGATGCTGGTACGTTGAGCTTAACCGAGACGTTGAATATTGACTTGACTCACCTGAACGAAGCAGCGCGGATTAACCTTACCCGCTGGAGAGATAATCAGCAGCCCTACCTCACGTTCATCAAAGGGGGCACGCGGCAAGCAGAGGTGAGCGAATATTTCCGGCAAGCCTTGGCATGTACAAGTTTTACTGATTCGAAGCACCATACCGAGGCAGTTCTGCGCGCAGCCAATGATTTTGTCGATAGAAGGATCGACTTGTCTGTGGAGGATCGGCGCGAAGAAAAAGCCGCAATGAGAAGTCGATTATTCGATTGCCTTGAAAGTAATCGAGAGGAAGTGCCGCTGGCAACAATCGCGGCGGCGGTTAACCCAGCAGAGCCCGATGCGTTCCTTGAGCACATCAGAAATCGGCCAGAGGGTGATAGCTATAACCTTGATGAGCGCTTTAAACCCAATCGACCGACCTACGTCGCCCTCAAGCGATTGCATGGAAAGATAGGCACAGTCTCTCTATCTTTTGATGTGGCAGATGTCAGGGCTGAGCGCGTTCGTTACGATGAGAGGACGGACTCAATCATTTTGCAATCTCCACCCGACCAACTTAAGAAATCGATTCTAGATCATGCTTCAACAACCGACCAGCGCTCATGACTGGGCGCTTTGGCTCTTCGAGCATCTCGAAGAGGTCGAGTTTGCGGGGGCGAACTGGCAAGGACGATTGCCTTCGGATTTGAACTTCGATGCCATTGTGGCTGCAATTCCTAAGTCGTTGCTTGGTTTGACCGATGATCGGTATCGCCTGATTGAGTTTCATCCGGAGATGGGGGATGTTTATCCCGACATGGCGGCCTTGGTAGCCGGTCAGCGACAGCGTGGCGTGCCGATTGAGTTTAGTGTGCGAGATATCGGTTACACCCATGGTAAGACAGACTTTGTGCCGGAGTCAGTCCGTTACTACCTTGATACGGTCAAGCTTTGGGAGCTGCTTAAATCCTTCGCAGACTACGAGGTTAACCAAAGCATCGTATTCATCAAGAGCTATGAATCTAAGATTGAGGTCCGACCTGAGTATGGTGCCGACGACCTTTTACCTCTTAATGGTCTGACCGAGTTCGGTGTGACTTATTTTGAGTCAGACCATCACCGCGAAGCAAAACGCAATATTGTCCGCTCGGCTGTCCTGGAGCTATGCAAGGGAATTTCGGTAATACGCTTAGCTGATTTACTGCCAAAATTTTCTGACTTAGTTGACAGGGTCAAGTCCTCTTATGCTCTGTACACCGTCGACTTTTCATTCGAGAAGCTTCGTTCAGAGGTGGACAGCAAGAATGTTGAGGATATGCTGCGGCTAAACAAAACCCTAGCGGATATTCAGAATCAATTGCTGGCTCTTCCAGCCGCAATGCTGATCGCTGGCGCTGGCGTCAAAGCGGACTCAATGGCTGCGAATCTCACCATTTGGTTCGGCGTTACTGTTTTTTCTTGGGTAATGCAGAAGCTCGTAGCCAATCAGCAGAATTCTGTCGCCGTCATCAAGCAGGAGGTGCAGTTACGGATCGACAAAGTGACAGCGCAACCGCCGGATATATCTAACCGTGTGCTTCCAATGTTCAGTGATTTGCAGAATCGCATTGCTCTTCAACACACGACTTTGAAAAAGGTCGGATACGCTGTTTGGGTAGTATGGTTTGCTGTATCGGCTGTGGCAATAAACGCGCAATGGCCCAACGTATTTCCTGATTGCAGCATCTGGCTGGTAGATTTTGCAAAACAAGTTGGAGCAAACGTCGTGCAATTTTTCGGGAAAAGTTGATTGAATGCCAACGATATGCGGACCGGTATTCAATCAATTCGGCGACCACGACAGATGCTTGTAATGGTTCTCGGCTGCCGTGATTTTCCTCTGATGTTCGAATCCCCGCTAGCTCCAAAAAACGATGTATCATAACTTGAGTTGTTAGTGATGCGAAATTTACTAGCCCGCCAGTTAGTGAAAAGCCCGCGCAAGCGGGCTTTTCTTTT
>JAIXQK010000075.1 GCA_027485795.1 Oxalobacteraceae bacterium | reverse complement strand
TCTTCATCCTTCACCTTTCGGGTTTCAGGTCTCAAGTTCCGCCTTCATTCCGCGCATCGCTGCTGCTCTGCTCCGTCGTTCCGACTCCCGTCGCTCCGCTCACCGCTCTCCGTCGCCCCGTCGTTCCGACCCCGTCGCTCCGCTCACCGCTATCCGTCGCTCCCAGCTCCTTGCTCCCTGCTCCTCGCTCCTAGCCCCCTGCTCTCCGTCGCTCCCCGCTCCCCGCGCCCAGCTCTCCCGCCCATGCCGCACAAGTCTCGCTCCGATCGTCCCCTGAAAAACGCCAAAGTCGTCGAGTCGTTTCGGGGTGAGGCCAAGGCTTCGGTCGCCTTGCACCCCTGGGAGCGGGCCCTTGTGGTCATCGCCTGCCTTCACCTTTGCTTTCTCCCTTGGGCCTTGGGCGCTCGCGACGCTTGGGCGCAGATCACCTCCGCCGTGCTCGGCACCTTGGCGCTCGTAGTGGCTTGCTGGCCACGCCATTACCGCGGCGAACTCGCCCCGCAGGGTGCCTTTGTCCTGCACCCGTGGTCGCGTCTGCTCAAGTTTCCCGTCTTTTGGCTCGGCCTGCTGCTCCTTGGCTATGTTGCCTGCCAAGCCCTGAACCCAGCCTACCGACGAGTTGAGGCCTTCCCTTACTGGTGGCTGGTGCCCATCGAGCACATTACGTGGCTACCAGTCGGAGTTGATGCCCCCTTCGAGAAAATGAATGCATGGCGCATGCTCTGCATTCTAGGCGGTGCATGGAGTCTCGCCTGTGCATTGTGGATTGGCCTCACGCGGCGAACGGCCTTGCACACGATCCTCACGGCCCTGGTCATCAATGGCGCAGTGCTGGCTCTAATCGGCATTCTACAGAAAGTGACCAATGCCAAAGAGGTGCTTTGGTTTATCAAGCCCCCCGCCGATTATTTCGTCTCCACCTTTTTCTACAAAAATCACGGGGGAGCCTACTTTAACCTTATCTTGGTGCTCTGCCTGAGCCTGATGACTTGGTATTATATTCGCTCTTTGCGACGCTTGGAGCGTAGCAGCCCCGCTCCGGTTTACGCCTTTGCGGGGGTCGTCTTGGTTTCGATGGTGTTTCTGAGTAATTCGCGCACAGCCTTGGTGCTACTGCTAGGCTACTTGCTAGTGGCCGGAAGCACGGTTCTGTTTTGGCGAATCAAGAATCGCAACGGTGCCGCCATTCATCCCGCCTTGTCCGGTCTTATGATCGCGGGATCATTGGCCGTGCTCGTCGGTTCGGTTTGGGCGCTAAACCTCGATAAGAGCATTGAGCAACTGCGCTATGTTACCAGCGAGGAGGGGCAAAGAAATCATCTTGAACCTCGAATTATAGCCCGTGAGGCAACCTTGGATCTGTTTGAGGAGAAGAAAATCACTGGCTGGGGCGCAGGCAGCTTTCGCCACACTTTTCCTATCACCCAAAAGAACTACGACGGCATTTACCGCACCCCGTGGGATAAGCAGACCGTGATGCTTTGGAGTAACGCGCATAATGATTATGCCCAAGCCTTGGCCGAGATCGGCTTGATCGGCTTTGGGCTACTTACCTTGATGGTTTTGTGGTCCGTAGGCAAAGCCGCCCAGCTAGGCGTTTCGTCTCAGCCTCCGTATCTTGTTCTCATGCTAGGCCTCGCCCTACCCATGGCGCACGCTTGGCTCGATTTCCCGCTCTATAATTGCGCCATTTTCACCACCCTCTGCGCAGCTTGGATTCTGCTTCTCCGCTGGATGGAGTTGGAGGCGAAGAGCTAGGTAAGGACGGAACGACGGAGGCCGGACCGAAGGGCTGAGAGCTGAAACTTGAGGCCTGAGGGATGCGGAGCGTCGGACGCGGCGGCAGACAGAACGTCGGAGCATAAGAATGCCGCTGGGCGAACGTGGTCCGCGCTACCTCGCCCCGCCCTGCCGCCCCTCAATTGTTCCGGCTTACGACGTTCCGCTATACCGACTCGCCGTCCTTCCGTCTTTCCGACCTCCGTCGCTCCGGCGTCCGGTCAATACGCCGAGTCCGGCGGGCGGATCACCTGCCAGGCGGTCGTCAGGATGATGCGCACATCCAGCCACAGCGACCAGCGGGAGACGTAGTAGAGATCCCAATACACGCGCCGGTGGAGCTTGTGCGGTTCGGTGATTTCGCCTCGGTAGCCGCGGATCTGGGCCAGGCCGGTGATGCCGGGTTTCACGAAGGCCCGCCCATGGTAGGTGCGGGTTATCCGACTGAATTCGTCGTCGTGTTTGGGCAGGTGAGGCCGCGGCCCCACGATGCTCATGTCGCCCAGCAGCACGTTGAAGAACTGCGGAAACTCGTCGATGCTGGTCTTTCGCATGATCTTGCCGAAGGAGAAAATGCGCGAGTCGCCCTGGGTGGCCTGTTTGTTGATATCGTGCTCCACCGCATACATGGAGCGAAACTTGAACATGTTAAACGGCCGCCGGTTCATGCCGCCGCGCGGTTTGTTGAAGAAGAGCGGCCCCGGGGCTTGGAGGCGTTGCAGGATCCACACCAGCAGGCAGAGCGGGGGCAGGATGAAGAGACACACCGGCAGCGAGATAATCAGATCAAGGATGCGCTTGGCCGCACGATTCACCGGATCCTCCAGCGGCTCGGTCTGCATCACCAGAAAGTGGCGCCCGCCCTCCTCCACCGGCGTCATCTCGCGTGCAAAACGGGCGGTGTAGTTGTTGTGGATGAGGAAACGCACGCCCTCCTGCTCGCAGACCTCCACGATCTTCTCGATCTCCTCGTTGGGCAGATGCCAGTCCAGCAGGATGACCTGGGCCACCATGCGTTCCTTTAGCACCCGATCCAAGTCGCGCATACGCCCGAGATAGGGCGCCACCGCTTTCTCTCCCCGGGTCGGTTCGTCGTCGGAGAGCAGACCCACGGGCTGGATGCCGATGTGCCCACGCGAAGAGATCCAGGTATCGAGATCCTCCAGGCTCGCGCCCCGTCCCACGAAGACGGTGGGCAATTTGCTGCGCTCGGGGAAGAGCAGCCGGGCAAGGCTGGCCGGCAGGTGCGCATGTAGATAACTTAAGAAAATAAACGCCAGCAACAGATAGGTGCCCAAAAAGAGACGGCTGATGCCTTGGTCCTTGAGCGCGAAGACCACGGTGAAGATCGCCGCCGCCACGTAGGCGATCTGCTGCGCCGCCAGAGCCAGGGCCCCGGCCGAGCCCAGCACGTGGATAGTGCCGCTTACTTTTCGAATAAGACCCGAGCTGGCAGTCATGGCCAAAAAGATGGCGAAACAGTAAGGTAGCAGGCTGATCTCTTCGCTCAAATTTGGCAGCGGCAGGTAAGGCACCAGCAGCGCGTAGAGCGGCAGCATGACCGTAACGATGCCGCAGACCACGGCGGAATGCAGGGTAACGAGACCACGCTGACGATAGGCGAACATATGGAGCTAGGAGCGGGGAGCTGGGGGCGAGGAGCTAGGAGCTGGGGGCTAGGAGCGCGGAGCTAGGGGCTGGGAGGGAGGAGCGGGGGGGGACGGGGCGGAAACCTGAGACCTGAAGGCTGAAACCTGAAGTGGGAAGGCGGAAACCTGAAACGTGAGACCTGAGACCTGAGGACGGAAGGAAGAAACCTGAAACGTGAGACC
>JAIXQK010000071.1 GCA_027485795.1 Oxalobacteraceae bacterium | reverse complement strand
TGGATATTTGCATTAGCGTGCAAGCCCTTCGCTGTGAAACGCCACGCTCGACGGCATAACGGACCTGCTGCTTGCGAACCTGCACGCTCACCATTTTATTGCAGCGATCTCCTTCATCACGTCGATCTCCAGATCGCGCTGCACCACCGGCTTGCGCAGCCTGGCGTTCTCCTGTTCGAGGTCCTTAAGCCGTTTGACGTCGCTGCTGGCTATCTCGCTGAACCGACGGCGCCAGACGTAGATCGTCTGCTCGCTCACGGCATGCCGTTTGGCCACGTCTGCCACCGGATCCTTGTCCGCTTCTCTCAGGATCTTGACGATCTGCTCGTCGGTGAACCTGCTCTTCTTCATCGCTTCCTCGCTCCTGCTCGGAAGCCATCGTCTCACGATTCAATTGGTCTGAAAAACCCAGAGGAGGTCACCCGGATCAGCTTGCGTCTGCTGGCATCTGCTTTTCTTCCGCATACCTTACCGGATGGGCAACATGTTGAACTTCAGAACTTAAACCACCCCTAGAAATGGCTAAACTTAGTTACGTGACCGCGTGCTATAACTCTGCGAAGTTCATAGAAAGGCTTGCTTCGAGTATTAGAAATCAATCATCGCTGGATTTCGAATGGATATGTGTAGATGACAATTCATCTGACGGCACCTTAGAGAAGCTTCGGGATATTAGTATCAGTTTTCCAGCGCCCATGCGAATTTATTCTCTAGAAGAGAATTCCGGAGGCGGCGTAGCGTACTGGAGAGGTATTCAGGAAGCCTCTGGCGAAATAGTTTGCATTATCGATCACGATGACGAACTAGAGAGGTCCTCGACCGAGACCATACTAAGGGATTGGGCGAGATTAAGCAAGGAGACAGCAGTATCTGGCATATTTTACAGAACATCGGATCCAAAGACAGGAAAAACTAATGGCCCAGAATTTAGGTCTGGGGTATACAATTATGCCTACTTCCAAGATTTTATACGAAAACAAGCCGAATTTCTTACTGTTGTGGAATCTCAAATCTTAAGATCCGTTTATACACTGGATTATGCCAATAATATGACCATGTGGGGCGTGGTGTGGGAGGATGTGGCTCGTTCCGCGCCATTCTTTTATGAGGGCAGTATCGTCCTCAGGGTATATTATAGAGATAATGTCCAGAGTCAGTCCAACTTGGTTAGGGTGAGTGCCAAGACGGTTTGGACTTATGCAAAACTCTTCGATCACTTTGGCTTCTATAAAGCCGCCAACCCGTGGAGATATTTTAAAATCTTAATAATCTTGATGAGATTCTCTGATTTGGTTCATAAAAGCCCATGGATTGGAGTAAGGCTTGTGCGATCGAAATTTATAAAACTCGTCGCAATACTTGCTTATCCCATTTACCGACTGCTAGGAATATTTTATTGGAAGAATCAACAAATAAACCTTAAGCTTGAGGCATAAGCCACTAAGTCATGTGGTCAATTAAAGAACGAACTTGCGCCTATTTAATGGATAGGATTACGCTCAGCAATCAGAAAACCGCGGCCAAGCCATTTTTATTACTTTAAATATGGATCTCCAATATTTCGCAACCTAATTATTTTTGCCGGCGTGCCATAAGCAACTTGGTTATTAGGTAAATCTTTGTTTAAGTAGCTATTTGCCCCAAGAATACTATCGTCGCCCACCTTTAGTCCATTCTTTATTATGGCCCCAATAGAAATAGCCGATCGAAGCCCGATTTGAACGTTACCGCCAGTTAAAGCACCTGGCGCCAAGGATGAATAATCGAACATTACACAATCGTGGTCTATTGACGCTTGTGTGTTGATTACACAGAACTTGCCGACTTTTGAGTTGGGGCCAATAACAGCTTTAGGCATTACAACCACTCCGTCCATAATCTCGGAAAAACATGAGACCACAGCGGTCGAGTGAACCAATGCAGGGAAGTGTAGATTTTCTCTTTTGGCTATAATCTCCTTGTGCATTCTCTCTCTCATGGCATTATCGCCAACGGCTATAGCGAAGCTGAAGGCTTCAATGCCGGCCAACTGATTTAAATCGCCGATAATTCTATAGCCCAATAATTCAGACCCACTTTTTTCCTTATCAATAAAATATCTAACCTGATAGCCGGCAGATAAAGCAACGTTAGCAACGCTTACCGCGTGTCCGCCGGCCACAAATATCACGAGCGGGCGTAACCTATTTGCGCCACTGACCCAGGGGTTGCTGTCTTGAACTTTCGGCATTGCCATTCCTTCCAATTATAGCGTGCGTAGTCTATCTTACTTGTGCTTGAAAGATCCGAAAAGCATTTTCCCTTTCGTCGCACAATGCGCACACACCGTCACCGTCGCGCAACGCACACATACGTGAAGTATAATCCAATAAACACAAAGACTCATGTAGAAAATTTGAGTAGACACACAATGTTGAAGTTGTGCAAAATTACATAACAGGCTTAGGCGGCGGCGTAATCCACGGCACGCGCTACATTTCCATCCAACTTGGCTATTGAGCGGGAGTAGAACTTACCAGCCAAGTCGTTTATTTTGAACGCATTCTCAATTACACAAATCAGTTAATGCCCGTATAATGCCCAATCAAATCACTACTTACGTTACAAAGCCCCACCTTCCGCCGCTTGAGGACTTCGTACCTCTTCTTCAGGAGATCTGGGAGAGCGGCGTGCTCACTAATGGAGGTCCCATGCACCAGCGCCTGGAGCAGGCGCTTTGTGAGTTCCTCGGCGTACGGCACTTATCGCTATTCAACAACTGCACGATCGGGTTGATCACTGCGCTACAAGCTCTGCGCATTAATGGGGAGGTGATCACCACTCCCTACTCGTTCGTGGCCACCGCCCACTCCCTGCTGTGGAATGGCATAACGCCAGTCTTCGTGGATATCGACCCCGAGACTTTGAACATCGACCCCGACCGGATAGAGGCGGCGATCACGCCGCGCACTACGGCAATTCTCGCTGTGCACTGCTACGGCACCCCTTGCGACGTTGATCGGATCCGTGAAATCGCCTCGAGATACAACCTGCGCGTCATCTACGATGCAGCACACGCGTTCGGCGTGACCTGCCATTGCGGCAGTGTGCTGCAGCACGGCGACCTTTCCGTGCTGAGCTTTCACGCCACCAAGGTGTTTAATACCTTTGAAGGTGGGGCCATCGTCTCTGCAACACCGGAGATGAAGCGCCACATCGACCAGCTCAAGAACTTCGGCTTTGTCGACGAAGTGACTGTGACGTCTCCCGGCATCAATGGGAAAATGAACGAGGTCCAGGCTGCATTCGGGTTACTCCAGTTGCGAGATATGGGCCAAAGCATCGCGAGGCGACAGAGGGTCGACGGCGCGTATCGGCAGGGATTGTGGGGCTTGACAGGAATTCGTTGCTTGCCTGAGCCTGCTTGGGGGCAAGGCAACTTCTCTTACTTCCCCATTTTAGTCGAGCCGGGCTACGCCCTTACGCGTGACGAGTTGTATGACTTCATGAAGTCGCGTGGCGTTCACTGCCGCCGATACTTTTACCCGCTAATCAGCGCCTTCCCCATGTACCGCGGGCTGCCCTCCTCTAGGCACGTAAACTTACCCGTCGCAGAACGCGTAGCGCAACAGATACTGTGTTTGCCGATTTATCCGGACCTTCCGGAAACCACCGTAGCCCGCATCATCGACTTGATTGCGCGAAAGCTCTAATGTACGCGTCGCGCTGCGGGTCATCGATGGGGGCCAGACCATGCGCAAGGCCATTGCGCAGACGTTGGGCACCACAGCGCTCTTCCAGTGCTGCCACGAGCAGTAGCGACGCAACGGCTTGGAGAACCTGACGGAGGTCTGCGCGCCAGCGTAAAGCGGAGCCATGAAGGACGCGGGGATAGCCACAGATGCCATCCATGGGCTTCTTTCGTTTTCTTCGCGGACAATGCCGCGACTAGGATCAAAAAACGCTTCCGAAGCACGCAGGGATCTACCGTATGAACGCAGCTATTTTCGCATTTTGAAATCGACCTTATCAATCAGCCTTACAAAGGTCCGGAAACGCGGTTGTGAAGAGCTTTCTTCACCCATGGCATTAGATCCGGGGAACCGCTTTAGCTTTACAGACTGATCAGCCGTAAGTCGATCGACGAAAACTGAGAGCATTCCAGAGATAAGATTACAGAATAGGATTTGTGATGACGTTGATACTCGAGCGCAAAAAGCGGCGGCTGTGGTACAAGTCACTGCTTTACCGGTTGAAAATGCTGCCTTTGCCGGCGAAGATTAAATTGAAGATGTTCCTGAATCTGGAATGGATGTTCGAGCGCATGGCTTTGGAGATATCATGGTCGGTTTTCCCTACCGAAGAGCACCCCATGAAAGTGCTCAACCGCAGGTTCATTAGTGATTGCCTTCTTCCCGAGCACTCGGTACTCGATCTGGGCTGCAAGCAAGGTCACGATGCGTATCTGATGGCCACCAAATGCAGTAGAGTCGTAGGTATAGACTATGACACGGACGCGATCGCATACGCAAAAGAACAGTACCGGCGTCCGAACCTCGATTTTCTTGCAATCGAAGGTGTCAATTATCTTACTAGGAGCCCGCACAAGTTCGATGTGCTCGTCCTTTCGCATGTCCTGGAGCATCTGGACGATCCGCTAGGATTTCTGCGTCAATTCCGTTCCTTTTTCAAATTCGTGTATATCGAAGTTCCTGATTTCGATCGATCGGTGCTAAATCATTTTCGCAAGAGCCTGCGCATGGAGTTACTCTACTCTGACGACGACCATATTTCCGAATTCGATAGGTATAACCTCATGAGCGTCATCGAAAAAAGCGGCTTGGAGGTAGTGCGATCCGAGATCATGTACGGGAACATGAAGTTCTGGTGCCGTGTCGGATAAGGCCTTAGGCTGATTGGAGGTTCTTCGTTCGGGAGCCCGCGAAATCTTAGGCAAGATACTTTCTTCTATGCATGGTCAGTCAGCAAGATAGGCGTCCAGTTGTCTAGCCTGAAACCCAACGGTCAACATGACTCCTCGTGGTGGTCCCCGAAGGATCCGAGGGCAAGGCGTTTGGCGGCCAGTCCACATATCCACCGGGCGGTTTTCGCCAGGGGAGTGAGCCGATGAGCGTCGCGGCAGAAGCCTTGTTCACCAGCGCACTGGGCCTGCAGCCGCCGTGGGTGGTGCAGAGCGTCATGCTCGACACTGCCAAGCGCCGCATCGACTTCGAGATCGGTTGCAAGGCCAAGGTGCTAGCCTGCCCGGCTTGCGGGGTGGCCACCCAGCCCGTGCACGACAGGCTTCACCGCTCCTGGCGCCACTTGGACTTCTTCCAGTTCGAGGCCTGGCTGCACTGCGACTTGCCGCGCGTGGCGTGCAGCGGCTGCGGCAAGACCACGCAAGTGGGCGTGCCTTGGGCACGCCCGGGCTCGGGCTTCACCGGCCGCGTTCGAGGCGCTGGCGCTGACGCTGTGCCTGGACCTGCCGGTGAGCCAGGCTGCCGCGCTTCTGCGCTGCGCGGACAAGCAGCTGTGGCGCGCATCGAGTTCTACGTCGAGCAGGCTCGCGCGCTGGAGAACTTCGCCGGTGTCGAGCTTGTCGGCATTGACGAGACGAGTCTTCGCCGCGGGCAAGACTACATCACCGTCGTGCACGACCTGGATGCCAAGCGGCTGCTGTTCGCCACAGAGGGGCGCGACCACCAGACGGTGGTGGAGTTCGCCGCAAACCTCGAGGCCCACGGAGGCGACCCAGCCGAGGTGTGCCACGTGTGCATGGACATGAGCGCGGCCTACGCCAAGGGAGTAGCGCTTGCGCTGCCGAAGGCGCAGATCAGCTGCGATCACTTCCACGTTGTCTCCATGGCCATCGAGGCGATGGACCAGGTGCGAAGGACGGAGCTGGTCGAGAACGCGCAGGCGGTGAGATCGGCGCTGGGCGGTGACGACCATAAGACGCTAAAGCAACTGATGTGGGGCATGCGGCGCAACCCCTCGGGCTGGGGCCACGGCCAACTGCACGCGCTGCACTGGCTGCAGCACTCCACGCTCAAGAGCGCGCGGGCGTGGCGGCTGAAGATGGCGCTGCGCGAGGTGTACGCGCGAGCGAGGGCGCACAACAGCACCGAGCAAACAGGTGCGGACCTCAGAGCCTGGCTGAGCTGGGCGCGGCGCTGCCGCCTGGAGCCCTTCAATAAGCTCGCCACCACGCTCAAGGAGCACTTCGAGGCGGTGGTCAGGGGGATGGTGGATCACCGCAGCAACGCGTTCGTCGAAGCCATGACCGGGCTGCTGCAGCAGGCCAAGCGCGCTGCGCGGGGCTTCAGGACCAGCCGCAACTTCATCGCCATCGCCTACCTGCGCATGTCCAAGCTCAAGCACCTGCCGGCCAGCCCAATCGCGCCGGCAGCAGCCCGATGAAACCGTTGGCTTCCATACGAAACGACACGGAGCCCGCTTCTGTCGGTTCGTCGCGAGCACCGACCGCCGCAGCGGACAACTCTGCACCGCCTGCAACCCGCCCGCAGTCCACTTACAGATCGGGAAAAGCTGTTCAGACGAGCGGGGCCACTTCTGAATTTCGGAGGGCTGACTAATGAGCGATCGTGTCACGAGTCCCATTACTGGGAATGAAGCGGACATCATCGACTATCTTGATCCCGAAATCTTAACGAAGCGATATATGGACGAATGGGGTCTTGATGTAGCCAGTGTATTTCGCGGTATCGATCAAGTTCAACTCTATAAGTGTCACGAAACTGGATACCGTTTTTTTCATCCCGAGCGTTTAGCGGCTGAGGAAAAGATTTACGATCAAATAAATTCAGAAGAGTTTGAGGTACGCAATGGTGGTGCATTAGAGTGGAAGGAAGACTGGCAATTTGGGCTCAGTCTGATTGAGCCTGGCGACCGAATTCTCGATGTCGGATGCTCTGACGGTGGCTTCCTTGTAAGAGCCGGGACCGTAGGAACTGCCCTCGGCATCGAAGGCAATGCTATATCGTCTGAGCGTGCACGTAAGCGGGGGCTAAATGTTACAACAGGCCACGTCGGCGATTTTTTGCAAGATCACACCGAAGAATTCGACAAGGTCTTCGCGTTCCAAGTCTTGGAGCACGTATACGACGTTCGTCGCTTTGTGACGGATCTACTGCATCTGCTGAAGCCACATGGAAAGCTAATCTTCGTGGTGCCGAATAGTGATCCCTACTTCGCTGCCTGGGGCAAATACGATCCACTAAACAACCCGCCGCATCACATTGGATTGTGGAATGAATCTTCCTTACGCGGATTGGGCGAAGCGTTAGGGATCGAGATTGAACTTATCAGCCTGCTCGGGGGGGGAGGCACTTTTGTTCAATCCGTTTATCGCCGGGCTAGCCTCTTGGCACGTGTCTATTCTCCAGTAAGGCGACATAGCCTCGGCGAGTGGCTGAGAATCGCGCTTGCTGCGCCAGTCGCCTTTACGCTGACCTCTCTTGGAAGGCGACGTCATGCAGGAAACATCGCCGTAGTCTATCGGAAGCCATAGTATTTCCATACGCCGGGCAATGCCAATAACTGTCAGCACAGTATCCATAAAACTGAATAGAAACCTGCCTCGGCATGCCCGCCTCTGACCCGTTTTTCAGGTATCGGCCTGGTTCCCGCCACATCAACGATGAGGGCGGCTATCAGGTCGCGCAGGTCGAATCGATGGTTGAACCGGTAGGCGAAGGCTGCGAGGTAGGTCTGGGCGTATTTGCGGAACTCCAGCGCCTTGTAGGCGCCGGCCAGCATGGTTTTGAGGTTGCCCAGCACCGTGTTGACCCACTTGAACGCGGGCGGCTCACGCGGCTTGAGCGCCCCCACCACCGTGGGCGTGTGCACGCAACCGGCCTCGGTGACGGCTGCAAAGCGGGCCAGCCCGTCACTGAGCACCGTCGTTTTGGGCAGCAAGCTGGCCTTGGCCCACTTGGCAATGGCCTCGGATGTGAATCCGCTGACCAGATCAAGCTCCATGCGCATCGGCTGGCCCGCGGCGTTGAGCGACATCGCCGCCACGAACGGCACCTTGTTCTCAGAGCCTCGGTCAGGCTTTCCTCCAGAGCGCTCGCCCCCGAGGTAGGCGTCATCCATTTGCACCGCGCCGCTGAGTCGGCGGGCCGCTTCTTGCATGGCCATAGCGTTGCTGATCTT
>JAIXQK010000038.1 GCA_027485795.1 Oxalobacteraceae bacterium | reverse complement strand
TCAGCTTTGCCTGCGGTACCGTCAGCATTGACCGGAACGTAGTTGATCAGGTAGCCGCTTGGCTCTTTACGATTCCAGGAACCGTGCGAAGCGATGAACATGCCGCCCTGATACTTCTTCGGGAACGACTTGCCGGTGTAGAACGACATACCGAGCTGTGCCTGGTGAGCAGGGAACTCAACTTGCGGGAAGATCATGCCAGCTGGCTCAGGCAGACCTTTCAGGTCTGGAGCAGCAGGTGATCCAGCAACTTTGAATTTGCCGTTGTAGAACGGGAAACCGAAGTGCTGACCAGCTTTGGTGATGCGGTTCAGTTCGCCCGGTGGGACGTCATCGCCCAGACCGTCAACTTGGTTGTCGGTGGTCCAGATGGTCTTGTCTTTCGGGTTGATGTCCAGACCAGCTGGGTTACGCATACCCATTGCGTACACTTCTTTGCCCGAGCCATCAAATGGGTTCAGGCGGATAACACCACCGATACCAGTCTTGTTGTACAGGTCGATCTTGTCTTTCGGCTGCACGTTGAACGGCTGGCCGAGGGTGATGTAGACCTTGCCATCATCCGCAACTTTGCAGGTACGGCCGGTGTGGTTGAAGGACTCTTCTTCAACTGGGATCAGGCCGCCATGATTGACTGCAGTGATCACTGCAACGTCTGGACCTTCGTAGAAGTATTCAGCTGCTGGGAAGTTCAGAACGCGGTTCGACTCAACCACGATCAGGAAGCCGTCTTTAGTCCAGCAAACACCGTTCGGGTTCTTGAATTTGATCGAAGGTGCGAAAGGCTTGACTTCGTCAGCGACGTTGTCGCCGTTACGGTCGGTAACTGCCCATACGGTGGTTTTGCGCGTGCCAACGAACAGCATGTTGGTCGATGGAGCAACTGCCATGTAACGAGCGTCAGGAACAACAGCGTACAGTTCGATCTTGAAGCCTTCTGGCATCTTGATCTTCTTCAGGTTCGACTTCAACTGCTCGACGTTAGCACCGGTCTGTGGAACGGTAGGGATGTCGATTGCGGTGCCCGAGGTTCTGAATCCCGAGATTTTTTCGAGGTTCTCATCTTTTGCATTTGCAAAGCTCTGTGCCGAGAAGGCGATGAGCAGTGCCGATGCCAGGGCGCTCTTTACGAAAACGTTGGATTTGGCCAATTTAATCTCCGACTGGTTTTTTATAAACAACACGGTTTGTGACCGCTAACGCGACAAAACTTTCATTGATATTGTTTACACAATATCGCCGAAAATGCTTCTGTAATGCTAGTGGGCTTCGGACTATAGGGTTTGCTCAATACGGGCTACAAGTGAAAATTTTTCAAGCTGTTGAGGCCCGTCAAGGCGCGCTATCAATCCGACAACCAACGCTGAAAAACAAAGCATCGTGGCGAGCAATATGCCGTGACTTTTTCAGATCTAGCAACGGCAATGTTTACTTAATGACCACGCCCCATGGCATTTCGCCAACTTGCACTTCCGACATGGCCTTCAACTCAATCGCGTCAATCACCGTCACCGAATTCGAACGGCCATTCGCCACATAAAGCTTGCGGCCGTCAGGCGTGATCGCCATATTCCAGGGCCGCTTGCCAACCGGGATGATGGCAAGGACTTCATTGCTGTCGGTGTCGATCGCAGACACGGTGGCATCCTTGCCGTTTGAGATGAAGACCCGTTTGCCATCGGGCGCCATCGTTACACCGTTAGCGAAATTGCCCGCTTTGATTTGTTTGATAACTTTGCGTTTTTCAACATCAATCGCATAGACCATGCTGGCAATTTCGCAGGCGACGTAGGCTACCTTGCCATCCGGTCGGAAGGCGATACCGCGCGGCCTATCGCCCACCTTGACGGACGCCACTTGCTTGCGGCGCTTCACATCAATAATGTCAACACTGTCGGCATCTTCGGCCGACACAAACATCCATTTGCCATCCGGGCTGAAGACCGCATGTTCTGGGTTCTTGCCGCGCGTCTTCACGGCGTAAATTTTTTTACCGCTGGCCGCGTCGATGAAGTTCACAGCGTTGCTGATTTCCGAAGCGGCAGCGATCCACTTGCCATCGGGTGAACTGGAAACGCCTTCCGGCGATTCGCCCAACTCGATGTTTCCAACCACCTCGCGAGTCCCGGTATCAACCAGAACTAGGCTATTGTTGGGCTGGTCGCTGACAAATAAACGCTGCCCATCGGCCGAGAGGGCTGCACCACGTGGTTTATCTCCCGCCTTGATCTCTCCCACCACCTCATCGGTTGCGGTATCAATCACGGATACCGTTCCCGACTTCTCGTTTTGTACATAGGCGAATGGCGCACATAGGGCGCTCAGAGGCAACATGACAAAGACTAGGGGTACGAGTACATGTTTCAAGGGCATTGCGGACTCCAGTAGTCGATCTAAAGCGGGATGCAGAAAGGGCTAGAGGATAACTTAAGCCTCGCCTTGCTAGTCAGAGGGACATTTCAATGTGTTAGGTGTGGATTTCGGTTACGATGTCAATCAAATTAGACAGTTCAATAATGACAGGTTCGACCGCGGTGTCGAGCGACCGTACGGGGAATGAATGATGGCTGAAAAATTTACTGAGCAAGACTGGCGGCGGTTTCTGATCAGCATCGGTGAAGACCCTGATCGCAATGGTCTTGTCGAGACGCCGGCAAGGGTGGTCAATGCCTGGGCGCATTGGACCTCGGGTTATAAACAAAACCCAGCCGACGTCATGAAGGCTTTCGAGGATGGTGCCGAGCATTACAACGAGTTGATCGTGGTGCGCAACATTCCGGTTTACAGTCACTGCGAGCACCACCTCGCCCCATTCTTCGGCAAGGCAACCATCGGCTACCTGCCTAAGGGAAAAATTGTTGGTTTGTCGAAGCTGACGCGCTTGGTCGACTGCTTCATGAAGCGGCTACAAGTTCAAGAGCGGCTCACCATGCAAGTTGCGAATGCCTTGATGGAGATGTTGGAGCCGCGTGCGGCGGGCGTCGTGATCCGCTGCCGCCACCTCTGCATGGAAAGCCGGGGCATTCGTACCGCCGGTGAAGAAACCGTCACCTCAGCCATGCTCGGCGAGCTACAAGATAACCTCGCGATGCGTACCGAATTCCTTGATCTCGCACGCGAGGACCTCGGGCGCTGGTAGCCACATTTCATCGTGCTGCATCCGACGAAGTAACAGCTAGCCGAGCTGTTCAGTCACTCACTTTGGACTACCGGTTGCGTGTTTTCGGTGCGAGCATGGTGCCGCGGCAATCATCGCTGCCGCAGCGGCAGGCGTAGGCTTCTTTCAGCGCCCTCGTCATGCGCTGCTCAACCACCAAACCATAGTCGTAGCAGAGCTCCTCGCCGCGCCGTATATCTCGCAGTGCGTGGATGTACACCCGCCCTTTTTCTTCTTGCGCCTCGCAATTCGGTTCACACGAGTGATTAATCCAGCGCGCGTTATTGCCGTTATCGCCACCATCGATTAGTCGGCCACTTTCCAGGCTAAAGAAAAAGGTATGGTGAGGATTGTCGGGGTCAAGACCAAATCGCTGATCCGCCTGCTTTTCACTGATACGTTTGCCGCAGTACTCAATGATCCTGGCACCCGCAGGAATTTTGCTTGTGGCGAACACCCCGTTGCCATGGACTTTTGAAAGCCGAACTTTGTAGTTATCTTCTGTCAGCAAACTTTGTGCGACAGGATTCGCACGCCTCATAGACATGCTTTAAATTGCAAAAACAAGTGGGACATTGAGATCAAGTTTTAAGATGGGAAGGCACCCTGCAGCTAATGATTCCAATAAGCGCAGACCAGACAAGGCACGAATGATAGCGCGCCATCGCTTCATCCTACAAATCGGGCGAGACCACTTCGGTACAATTGACGATGACGCGCCACTATGCGCTGTCGCTTAGTTTTAATCGGACCCTTACATGCTGCGCGTCACCGACCTTGTATTGCCGCTGGATCACCCTGAGCACGCGCTGCGCGACGCTGTCCTCCAGCGCTTGGGTGCAACGGAAGATGACTTGCTTGGTTTGCAGGTGCATCGTCGGGGTGTCGACGCGCGCAAGAAATCCGCCATACAGTGGGTGTATACGGTCGACGTGACGCTGCGTGACGAGCCAGCCGCGCTGGCGCGCCGCCTGCCGAAGGTGATGACCACACCCGATATGGATTACCGATTTGTGGCGCGCGCTCCTGCCGGCTTATCTGAACGCCCGGTGGTGATTGGCTTCGGTCCATGTGGGTTGTTCGCGGCGCTGATTTTGGCGCAGGCGGGCTTTCGTCCCATCATCATCGAACGCGGCAAGGTGGTGCGAGAACGCACTAAGGACACTTTCGCGCTTTGGCGTCAGCATCAGTTGAACCCGGAGTCGAACGTGCAGTTCGGCGAAGGCGGCGCAGGTACTTTTTCCGATGGCAAGCTATGGACGCAGGTCGGCGACCCCAAGCACTACGGGCGCAAGGTGCTAGAAGAGTTTGTCAAAGCCGATGCGCCACCTGAAATCCTGTACGTTAGCAAGCCGCACATAGGAACCTTCCGGCTCGTCAAGATGATCGAGTTGATGCGCGCAGAAATTGTCGCGCTGGGTGGCGAGTTCAGGTTCGAGCAGAAAGTCGATGGACTCGATATTGTCGATGGCCAGTTACGTGCCGTGCATCTTTCCAATGGTGACAAGCTGCCGACCCGTCACGCCATCCTCGCGATTGGGCACAGTGCGCGCGACACTTTCCAGATGCTGCATGATGCAGGTGTCTTCATGGAGGCAAAACCGTTTTCGATAGGCTTTCGCATCGAGCATCCGCAGTCACTGATTGATTGTGCACGCCTCGGCAAGTTTGCCGGTCATGCCATGTTGGGTGCTGCTGATTACAAGCTGGTACATCACGCGAGCAATGGTCGGTCGGTCTACAGTTTTTGTATGTGCCCCGGCGGTACGGTGATCGCGGCGACGTCCGAAGTCGGGCGAGTGGTGACCAATGGTATGAGTCAATACTCGCGCAATGAGCGTAATGCTAATGCCGGCATCGTGGTGGGTATTACGCCGCAGGATTACCCCGGTGGGCCGCTCGCAGGTATTGATTACCAACGTGAGCTCGAGTCGCGTGCGTTTCAACTGGGTGGGGGCGACTACAGCGCGCCGGGTCAGCTGGTGGGTGACTTCATACGACGGCGGCCATCACAGTCTTTCGGTAGCGTGCTGCCTTCTTACAAGCCGGGCGTTCGATTAGGTGATTTGGGGCCATCGCTACCCACATTCGCTATTGAAGCAATACGCGAGGCACTGCCGGCATTTGATCGGCAGATTCAAGGCTTTGCTTTGGAAGATGCTGTACTGACCGGGGTCGAGACCCGAACTTCTTCACCAGTCAGAATCCGCCGCGGTCACGATCTGCAGAGCGTCAACACCCGCGGACTGTTCCCCGGCGGCGAGGGCGCGGGCTATGCGGGCGGGATCATGTCAGCGGCGATCGATGGGATTCGTGTCGCCGAGGCGGTGTCGCAGTCAATGATCGACAACCAATCGCAGGCGGCATAAAAAAACGGACCGCTTCGCGGCCCGTTTTTATTGGTATCAGCTACCAATGCGATTACTTCTTCGCGCTGCTTGGCTTGGCTGCCGACATCTGGCTGCTTATTTCTTCGAAGCCGCTTTCCATAGTCGCCAGTGCCTGCTTGCTACCTTTGACCATTTGCTCGATGGCGGCGTTGGTGTTGGCAACGCTGGCTTTCAGCAGAGTGATTACATTTTCCGAACCAGCCGGAGCAGATTTCGACATTTCGTCGATCAGCTGATTGATTTGGCGTGCGCTCTGACCAATGCGGGTTTCGGTCGCGCTGGTGAACTCGGCCTGCGCCTTGGCCATGATGGAAGCCATGTGGCGTGCGTAGGTCAGCGCTTTTTCAGCACCGGGTTGTGCCTGAGCCGACGTAGCGTCGATCAGTGCTTGTGCGTCCTTTGCCGCCAGCATCTGCGCCGCAGCGGCCGAGGTCTGCGACAGCGATTCTTTGGCGGTTGCAATATTCAGCTCAACCAGTTCCGTGACGCTGTGCAGGGCTTGATTGGCCAGGTCGTGCATGGCCTTCAGTTGAGCGTCGATCGAGCTCTTGGCAACTTTGCTGAGATGTTCTTGATTTGCGAGCATGCGATTCTCCTTGAATTCGGTGAGTAAAGCGACGTTTGTGCGCCGCAACAAAACGAATTTTAGTGCCGAATCGCGGGAAGTCAAGCAGTTTTTGTGCGCCGCATCAAAAATGCATCCGCGAATACATCCGGGATTGGGGCTGACGCTCAACTCGCAAGGCGGGCGACTAGTAGCAATCGGCTTGGACGATATCGCGGTTTAAGGAACGTCCAGCGCAAGTCGGTGCAAATAGGAACAAATGGACGCAAATGGAGGTGAAAAGCAGTAAGTAGCGGCGAATAGGCAGAAGATGTGCCGGGATTGTTCGCGCTTTAGGCGACATTACCCTCGCGTGCTCGCCGCCAAGCCTCAATCAGTTCGCGCGCGCTCGGGGCCAAGTCGCCAAGCGGAAAGGTCGCGGCACGATAGAAGATCATCAGCGCATACACATCGGCAAGTGCATTCACTTCAGTCGACAGGGCGCGCTCCTCCCCTTGGGACGGCCGCATGCGGCGCCAGTAGTTAATGGCTTGTTCGAGCTCGGAGAGTGTCAGGTTCACGACGCCATTTTACCGGCGCTTGGCTCAGAAGCAGAGCCACAATTGATTCGCAACCGAAACCACGAAGTTCGGACGCAGGTAACTGACAAAAGCCAGTGCCGCCAAGGCCGTCGCGATCAGGCCAAGCAAGCTCGAGCGTAAACGGGGCTTCATGCGGTCTGGGGTGAGCGTGTCACGGGCGCCTCGTTGATCGGCAGGTTGAGCGCACAAGCGGCAAGGCCGAGCGCAATCGTGATGATCCACACCGTGTCATAGCTGCCTTGCATGGTGTAAAGGTAACCGCCGAGCCAGACACCCGAAAAACTACCCAGCTGGTGCGAGAAAAAAACAAAGCCCGACAACATCGACAAGTGGCGTACACCAAACATGCTGGCAATCACGCCATTGGTCAGCGGCACGGTCGATAACCACAACAGCCCCATCGAAGCCGCGAACAAATACACCGATGTCGGTGACAAGGGCCAGAACACGAAGACGCAAATGATGAGCGCGCGTACAAGGTAAATGGCGGCCAGTAAGCGTGGTTTCGGCAGCCTGCCGCCCAGCTGGCCTGCCATGAAAGACCCGAAAATATTGAACAAACCAATCAACGCTAGCGCCACCACCGCCACTTGCGGATCGAATACACCGCGATCTTTCAAATACGATGGCAGATGCACCCCGATAAATACCACCTGGAAGCCGCACACAAAATAGCCCGCCACCAGCAACCGAAACGGTCGGTGTGCGAACGCTTCACGCACTGCTTCGGAAATACTTTGGGATGCCATGCCTGGACTTGGCGCCTCGGGCGGTTCATGCAGCATGAACGACAGCGGAATCATCAGCACCACGACCGCCGCTGCCAAGCAATACAAAGCGCCCTGCCAACCAGTGCCTGAAATCAACAGCTGTTCCACGGGCACCATGGCAAACTGTCCGAACGAACCGGCTGCACCAAGTACACCAAACGCCCAAGAGCGCCGGGCCAACGGCGCGGTGCGACCAACCACACCCGACAAAGCACCAAATGCGGTGCATGACAGCCCTGCCCCAATTAGGACACCCGACCCGACCACAAAGACTGAGGGCTGAACAGCGCTGGCCATCGCCAGTAACCCACCCATGTACAGCAAGGCACCGAGCAACACGACACGGGGCGCGCCAAAGCGATCCGCTGCCATGCCAGCCACCGGCCCGAACACGCCCCACATCAGATTTTGCAGCGCCATCGCCAAAGAAAAGGTATCGCGCGCCCAATCATGATGCTGCGACACGGGTTGCAGCCAAAACCCGAACCCATGACGAACGCCCATGGCCAACGACAAGATGATGCCGCTGGCGAGCAGCACCGTCGTTAGGCGCGTAGATTCGGTCGCTCGGCGCATGAGGGTAGAGAAATATCCGCGCTGAATGATTCAGCTGTTCGTGAATCGTTGATGCGCGAACGCAAGCGCGGGCAACGAGGGATTTAGGCGGCCTTTTTTGCGACCGCTTTTTTTGCAACCGCCTTCTTCGCTGCGACTTTCGTCGCGGTGGGTTTTTTGGCGGCGGATTTTTTTGCGGCTGTTTTCTTGGCTGGCGTTCTGGCCGCAGCCGCTTTCTTCGCCGGGGCTGCTGGTGTCAGTTTTTTTGCCGCACCACGTGAGCCGGTTTTGGCTTGATCGGCACCTTCTTTGCCCGCCTTCGGTTTGCGCTCTTCAAACTCGAAACTGACTTTGCCATCTGCGCCGCGCGCTAGATAAGCCTTGAAAGGGCGACGCGTCCGTTGCGAGACAAATCCCGGTAGCAGATCGGTACGGCCCTCGTTCAACAGCTTGACCATTTGCTCGGGCAAAATCTCTTGTTGCAAGATGATGCGGCCGCTGCGGAAATCACACGCCTTAGGTCTGGCACCGGTTTTTTCGCACACATAGGCGAGGCCCATTTCGTACACGCCACTGCCACACTTCGGGCAAGCGCCCAGCGGCGTTTGAGCCGAGAAGTCGACAGGCTCTGCAGACTCATCGTCGAGATTGCTCTGCCCGAAATCAAACTCAAGCTTGTGGTTGTTGGTGTCTGCGTCGTGGGAGATCTTTAGAATCGCAGCGAAAGGCCGGCCCATTTTGGAACGAAAGCCTTGCAGCGGGCCGATGGTTCGCTGCGCAAGAAGTTCTTCCACTTCCGGAATTTCAAATTGCCGACCACCAGGTACTTTGCTGATCGAGAATTCACACTTCGTACAGGCAAAGCGTCGGTAGTTTTCTTTCACAACGCCACCACAATTCGGGCACGGCGTTTTCAGCGTGGCGTAATCACCCGGGATCGTGTCGTTGTCGTATTCTTTTGCGCGCTTGACGATGGTCTGTGTCATCTGCGCGATCTCGCGCATAAAAGCTTCACGACTAATCTCGCCGCGCTCCATGCGCGCCAACTTCGATTCCCATTCGCCGGTCAGTTCAGGCGCCGTCAATTCAGCCACCCCTAAACCACGCAGCAGGGTCATTAGCTGAAACGCTTTCGCCGTCGGGATTAACTCGCGACCTTCGCGGATCAAATATTTTTCGTTGAGCAGCCCCTCAATAATGGCTGCTCGCGTGGCTGGCGTACCCAGACCTTTGCCCGCCATCGCATCGCGCAACTCTTCGTCATCGACAAATTTGCCTGCGCCTTCCATCGCCGATAAAAGCGTGGCTTCCGAATAGCGCGCCGGTGGTTTGGTCACCAAGGCATGCGGCTCGATCTTATCGGTCTTGACCTTTTCGCCCGCGGCGACAGCGACTAAGGTGCCGCTAGTCTCGCCCTCTTTTGCGTTCGGGTCGACCGCTTCCTTGCCATACACCGATAACCAGCCGGGTGTGGTCAAGATTTTGCCTTCGGTCTTGAACTGGTGACCAGACACCTCGGTGAAGCGCGTAGTCACCAAGTACTCAGCAGCGGGAAAGAAAATCGCCATGAAGCGTCGAACCACCAAGTCGTAGAGCTTTTGCTCTGGCTCTGACAAACTCTTGGGCAGCTGACCGGTCGGAATGATCGCAAAGTGATCACTGATTTTCGTATTATCGAAAATACGCTTGTTCGGCTTGACCCAGTTCTTGTTCAGTATCTGCGCCGAGAACGGGTAGTAGTTATTGATCTCACCCAGCGACTCCAGCGTCTGCTTTACTGTGCCGAGATAATCTTCCGGCAGGTGCTTGGAGTCGGTACGTGGATACGTCAGCACCTTGTGCCGCTCGTAAAGCGCCTGCGCCAGACCAAGTGTGTTTTTGGCAGAGAAACCGAAACGCGCGTTCGCTTCACGTTGCAGACTGGTGAGGTCGAACAGTGCTGGCGCCATTGAAGTGCTCGGTTTTGATTCTTCAATCACATTGCCGGGCTTGCCGCGGCAGGCGGCGACGATCGAATCCGCCGCGGCCTTGCTCCAAAGCCTTTCAGCACGCTGCTCAGGGTCCGTATCGTCTTTCTTGAATTTGGTATCGAGCCAGCGGCCTTCGTAGATGCCGGCAGCGCACACGAACTCGGCTTTAACTTCCCAGTAGTCGCGCGGCTGGAATTGTTTGATTTTTTCTTCACGCTCAACCACGATCGACAGCGTCGGTGTCTGCACCCGACCGACGGTGGTGAGATAAAAACCGCCCTCTTTCGAGTTGAACGCGGTCATCGCGCGCGTGCCATTGATGCCGATCAGCCAATCGGCTTCGCTGCGGCAGCGCGCGGCGTCGGCCAGCGGCAGCATTTCCTCGTCGTCACGCAGATGCGTGAATGCGTCTCGAATTGCTCCCGGCGTCATTGATTGCAGCCAGAGTCTTTGCACCGGCTGCTTTGCCTTCGCGTACTGCACAATCAGGCGGAAAATCAGCTCGCCCTCGCGGCCCGCGTCACAGGCATTAATGATGCTGCCGACGTCTTTACGCTTGAGCAGCTTGTTCAGCAACTTCAGGCGCGATTCAGTTTTCTGGATCGGGTTGAGCGCGAAATGTGGCGGAATCATGGGCAAGTTGGCGAACGACCATTTGCCACGCTTGACGTCGTATTCCTCAGGCGCCGCGATCTCGACCAAGTGACCGACCGCGGAAGACAACACATAGTTGTCCGACTCGAAGTACTCATCATGTTTGGTGAACCCGCCAAGACTCTTCGCGATGTCATTCGCGACGGAGGGCTTCTCGGCAATGATGAGTGTTTTGGTCATAGTGGATAAGTATTCGACAGCGGCAGTGCGGTTGTCGCCGTTAAGATCTGACGCAAATCCCGCGCCTCGCGCTGGGGTAGCGCCTGAACCGGCGGGTTCGGCAGCCAAACGCGGCCAATGATAAGCGGGTTGTCAAACAGTTCGCAAGCTGGCGAAACTTGGCAGCTCGCCGCGCAGTCCGCCGTGCTCGGGCTGGGCGGCCTTGGTGCGCCGACGGCTGCGCGCCCTAATGTGACCAAGTATTGCCTGGGTGGGAGCGCCGCGACCTTGCCATTGAGTGCATCGCCTTGTAGCGCCCATGGGTTCGCGCTCGGTTAGTGATACAGCGGCGGATGGGTGTTTTCTTCGTCGGCAAAGAGTTCGTCGAACATCAGACTGTCGGGTTCTTTGCCCTGGCTCCAGAGCACCATCAGCACAATGACCTTCAGTTTATCGAGAGGAATGGGCGATTCATTGACCGCACAGGCCCGCTCAATGACGATTTCGCGTTGAATCGTGCTGATGACGTCCGCAGACTCGAGAAATTCAATGAAGCCGATCGCCTCAGAACCCAGCATTTCGTACTCTTTGTCAGCGTAAACGCGCGAGCCGAATGAAAAGGCCGTCTGATGGGCCTGCTGGCTGAACATCTCATTCGTGGTTTCGGCGAGGTCGGTCAACCAGCCCAGCGCACGTGAGATCTCTTCCTGCTCGAAACCAACCGCCGACAGTTTTTTCACCAAAGCCGCCGAATCAGGGCAGGCGTCGGGCCGGTAATAAGTTTCGTAAAGGTAAACAAGTACCTCAAACATTCTTATACTGTAACGGCATCTTTTCCTACGCACAAGTCAGAATCTTATAAAGCGCCCTTCGCTGACCTGCAGAATGGTGCAGCCATCAAAGATTTCTGTTTTATTTCAGCGCCTTAGCTTTTCTGTCCAGCGAAACACTAAATACAATTAAAACCAGCTTTGACGGCTATTTTGAAGGCTAAAACGCCTTTCAAGGTCTTCAAAGCTTTGTCATCAGCAATTTAATGAGCGCTTGAAAACATCGGCGACTCGCTTGACCGAGGCGCTTCGCATTGCGTTACGAAAGTTTTTTTGGTCGGAAAATTTTTACGAGCTTAGCTTTTGATAGCGCCCGTCGGTCAGGCGTTCAAACTTTCCGTCGAGTTCCAGCAGGAGCAAGCTTGCTTGGATGTCAGAGGCGGGCAAGCCGGTGCGTTCGGCTAACAAATCTACCGAGGCGGGATCATGGCCAGCGGCTCGCATCACTTGTCGTGCGTGCTCAGTCGCCTCGGTCGGTGATTCAGTCGTCGGTGATGGTGTCATCGTGGCAGACATGAGAGCGGAATTTGTCACCGTGTCAATTGCATGATGCTTCGATGGGGCCAAGGCGTGTAGTTGTAACTCTTCAAGAATGTCTTGCGCGGACTCGACCAGTTTGGCGCCTTGGCGGATCAATTGATGACAACCTTTTGCTAGGGGTGAGTGTATTGATCCCGGAATGGCGAATACTTCGCGCCCTTGTTCCAAGGCGCTGCGTGCAGTAATTAGTGAGCCTGATTGAAGCGCGGCCTCCACCACCAGCACGCCGAGCGACATGCCGCTAATCAGTCGATTACGACGCGGAAAATTTGCGGCAATCGCCGCAGTACCAATCGGATACTCACTCAGCAGACAACCCTGTTCCGCGATGCGATGCGCTAGCGCACGATGCTTGGCGGGATACACCAGATCCAGCCCAGTGCCTGTGATGGCGATCGTTGATCCATGACCAGACACTGCGCTACACGCACCCGCGTGTGCTGCCGCGTCAATCCCTAGCGCCAATCCGGAGACGACGCACAATCCCGCGTTGCTCAACGTCTGCGCGAAGCGTTCGGCATTTTGCATGCCTTGTGCCGTCGCGTTACGACTACCCACAATAGCGACGGCGTGACGTGACAATAATTCCGTGCGACCTTTCGCGTATAGCAGCGGCGGCGGATCAGCGATGCTGAGCAGTGCAGGCGGATAGTTCGTATCAGCGAGCGTGAGCACGTGATTGCCGGGTTCCGACGCCCAGGCGAGTGTCTTGTCGATCTGGGCTTGCAACGCCTCATCAGGCTTGGTGGATAGCGCGAGCGCGATTTTTTCGGGGACGCATTTTTGGAGTGCAGGGAAACCCGCCGACAATATCTGGCTGGGAAGTCCGAAGCGAGCAAGCAAGTCGCGCGCGGTGTTCGATCCGACGCCATGCGTTAGTACTAGATGCAGCCAGGCTGCGAGTTCATCAGGGTCGTTCATTCGGACTTGGGCTTCTGATTGGGTAGTCTACTCGGAGGGCGTCGCGGCTTTGCATCACCAGCGCCAGCGCACTCTGTTCAACCGCCTCAAAAACCAGAAGTGCAGCAATCGAGCGCGATGATGGCGCGGGAGATGTGTCAGTACTGATTGTATCGGGCGCGAGCACCTCAACGACACTACCGGGCGTTAGCCCATCGCTCAGGCCTTTATTCAAGGCCACGACATCATGCTGCGACGCCCAGCGACTTTCACGCAGAACGGCGGCAATCTTGCCTTGGAGCGGCGGAGCGGCATGCGGCACCAACACCGTCGACCGCGCAGTGGCTGAGGGAACCAGCAGGTCGCCGCGCATCAGTTCGGCCTCCGCATTCAGCACCTGTAAACGTTGCGGGCCCCTGGTAGCAAGCTGCCTTACCTGTCCGACGCGCAGCACTGGCACCCACAGCGGCGCGCCGCCATCCGGACCTTGCAGCGGCGCTAGTTCGCGCATGACATCGAGGATCTCGCTTCCGGGTAGTAGGCCCGTTACTGCCACGATGTCACCGGGAACAGCTAAGCGGCGGCCTTCCGAGGCGTCGGCGATGCGCGGCGCATTGGACACCGATGCGATGGCCAGCAGTCGGTAGCGGCTGGCAAGATCTGCCAGCCGAGGCGCTATCATCGGAATCGGCGACTGTTTTGGCGCAGCCACACCCCGTGCTGCGGGCGAGCGTCGGATGGCAGCGACCGCAGGGCTCTCGTCAGGCGCGACATGCAGCTTGCCCTGCGTGCGATCCAGCACAATACGCTGGCCGGGGTAGATCCAATGCGGGTCGCGGATCTGATCATGGTTATATGACCAAACCGCTTGCCAGCACCAAGGATTCTGCAGAAAACGCGCAGCGATATGCCATAGCGTATCGCCCTGCTGCACGGTGTGCGAGTCCGGCGCCGAGCTCAGGATCACGCACGGGTTGGCGGCCTTTGCAGCAGGGCATAAGGACACTGCACCCGCGGCGAGACACAGGGCGGCTATGCTAGACTTCGTCATCACTTTTAACGGTTGTGTATGTAGGTGAAAGTGTGTTTTTGCAGGGATGTGAATTGCCAATGCGCTGCGGATTGTGCATGAGCGCACCCCACTCTTGAACTTTTCATCGCTGAATTTCTCGCGACTGTTGCGCAAAAGTTGTATGGCACTCCTTTCTATTCTTCGATACCCCGATCCGCGCTTGCACACCATCGCCAAGCCGGTGACTGCGTTCGACGAGCGACTAGCAAAACTGGTTGCTGATATGGCAGATACCATGTACACCGCCCCTGGTATCGGGCTGGCAGCAACCCAAGTCGATGTGCATGAGCAAGTGATCGTGATAGATGTCTCAGATACGCGCGATCAATTGCTGGTATTGGTGAATCCGGAAATTGTCTCGGCCAGCGATGAGCGTCAGGTGTATGACGAAGGTTGTTTGTCGGTGCCGGGTATTTTTGATGGCGTTGAGCGTCCGTTGCGTGTGCGTATCAAGGCGCAAGATGCTAGCGGTAAGCTACAAGAATTCGATGCCGAAGGCTTGCTGGCGGTATGTGTTCAACATGAGATGGACCACCTGAAGGGCAAGGTCTTCGTGGAGTACTTGTCGCCGCTCAAGCGCAATCGCATTAAAACCAAACTACTCAAAGAAGAACGCGAGCTGAAGAAAGAGCGTCAAGCAGAAGCGGTGCGTTAAGCATGCGCGCTATTTTTGCGGGCACGCCAGAATTCGCCGCCGTAGCCCTTGCAGCCTTACACGCAGCGGGTATCGAAATTCCCTTGGTATTGACGCAGCCTGATCGCCCAGCCGGTCGCGGGATGCAGCTACAAGCGTCTCCCGTTAAGCAGTTCGCGCTGGCGCATCAGATCCCGGTGGCGCAGCCCACTTCATTGCGCCTTGATGGCAAATTCCCTGAGCAGGCCAAGCAAGTCCATGATCTTCTGAAGGCAACAGCTCACGACGTGATGGTGGTGGCTGCCTATGGTTTGATACTCCCGCCATCGGTACTCACGATTCCGTCGCTGGGCTGCATCAATATTCATGCTTCGCTGCTGCCGCGCTGGCGCGGCGCTGCGCCGATTCATCGCGCGATAGAGGCCGGTGACGCGGAAACTGGCATCACCATTATGCAGATGGATGCCGGGCTCGATACCGGTGACATGATGCTGGTGGCGCGCGAGCCGATTTCGCCTCAGGACACCACGGGCGTATTACATGACCGACTGGCTGCTTTGGGCGGGCGATTGATCGTCGACGCATTATTGCGCTTGGCCGAGGGTCGCTTGACCCGAACACCGCAGCCAGACGAAGGCGTGAACTACGCAGCCAAGATTTCCAAGGATGAGGCTGTGCTTGATCTGCGACTTCCGGCGAGCACGCTGCTGCGGCAAATTCATGCATTCAACCCCGCACCAGGTGCATCGGCGCAATTGGGCGATAGTGTGTTGAAGATTTGGCGCGCAGAACGGATCACGGGTAGCGGCGAGCCTGGCCTTGTGCTGGCGGTCGATGCGCAAGGTGTGACGGTTGCTTGCGGCGAAGACGCCTTGTTACTCACAGAATTACAGAAGCCCGGTGGTAAACGCCTACCAGCCGCGAGTTTTCTGCAAGGCTTCTCGATAGAAGTCGGACAACGGCTGCAGCGGGCGAGCTGATTTCCCGTATAATTCGAGGCGCGCCGATTTGACTCTGTCAATACCAGCTTGCGGGCGCGGGGGAAGCTTCCCCAAGAAATACTGCTAAAGCGGAACGCACACCCGGCTTCGCTTATGCAGGCCGGGTTTTTTATTTTGCGCGAACAGCGCAGCGACAATACACGATGAAACGCGACGCTATTTCCCCGGTTGAGACACAGCTGCGAGAGCTGATGTCACGCCGCATATTGGTGCTTGATGGTGCGATGGGCACCATGATCCAACGCTACAAGCTCAGCGAAGAGGACTATCGCGGCCAGCGCTTTGCAGATTTCTCTGTGCCCGGCAAAGAAGTCTTCGTCAAGGGCAACAATGAACTGCTGACGCTAACGCAGCCGCACATCATTCAAGAGATTCACGAGCAGTATCTCGCCGCGGGTGCAGATCTCATCGAGACCAATACCTTTGGTGCCACCTCGATCGCGCAAGACGATTACCACATGGCGCACCTGGTGCGCGAGATGAATCTCGAATCAGCGCGACTGGCGCGCGCTGCGTGCGATAAATACTCCACACCCGAGAAGCCGCGCTTCGTCGCAGGCGCGCTCGGTCCCACCCCGAAAACTGCCTCTATTTCACCGGACGTGAATGACCCGGGTGCGCGCAATGTCAACTTTGATCAACTCGTCGCCGCCTATCATGAGCAAGTGACCGCGTTGGTCGAGGGTGGCGCTGATGTGCTGTTGGTTGAGACGGTCTTTGACACACTCAACTGCAAAGCGGCGCTGTTTGCGATCGATGCTTTTTTCGAGCAAACCGGCACGCGTTTGCCGATCATGATCTCCGGCACCGTGACCGACGCCTCAGGGCGTATCTTGTCCGGGCAGACCGTGACGGCTTTCTGGAATTCGGTACGTCATGCCAAGCCGCTCACGATTGGTTTGAACTGCGCGCTGGGTGCAACACTGATGCGTCCCTATGCAGAAGAGTTGTCCAAGATCGCCGAGACTTTCGTTTGTATTTACCCGAATGCGGGCCTGCCAAACCCGATGTCAGACACTGGGTTTGATGAAACACCGGACATCACCGCCTCTTTGCTGAAAGAGTTCGCGGATAGCGGTTTTGTGAATATCGCCGGCGGTTGCTGTGGCACCACGCCCGATCACATTCGAGAAATTGCCAACACGGTTGCCAGTATCGCGCCGCGCAAGGTGCCAACCCATATCCACCAGATGAGATTGTCTGGCTTGGAGTCGTTCACGATCGACGATGACTCTTTGTTTGTGAATGTTGGTGAGCGCACTAATGTCACGGGCTCAAAAGCTTTTGCGCGCATGATTCTCAATGAGCAGTATGAAGAAGCGCTGGCCGTCGCGCGCCAGCAAGTTGAGAACGGTGCGCAGGTGATCGACGTCAACATGGACGAAGCCATGCTCGACTCGGTCGCGGCGATGTCACGCTTCCTGAATCTGATCGCTTCCGAGCCAGATATCGCGCGCGTGCCGATCATGATCGATTCCTCCAAGTGGAGCGTACTCGAGGCAGGCTTGAAGTGTGTTCAGGGCAAGGCGATTGTCAACTCGATCTCTCTAAAGGAAGGCGAGGAAGAGTTTCTGCGTCAGGCGACGCTGTGCCGGCGCTATGGCGCAGCGGTGATCGTGATGGCTTTCGACGAGACAGGTCAGGCCGACACCTTCCAGCGCAAGACCGAAATTTGCCAACGCGCCTATCAGCTGCTGATCGAGAAGGTTGGCTTTCCACCGGAAGACATTATCTTCGACCCGAATATTTTCGCGATCGCTACCGGTATCGACGAGCATAACAATTATGCCGTCGACTTCATCGAAGCCACGCGTTGGATAAGGCAAAACCTGCCGCATGCGAAAGTGTCGGGCGGTGTCTCGAATGTCTCGTTCTCATTCCGCGGTAATGATCCGGCACGTGAAGCGATTCATACTGCTTTCTTGTACCACGCTATTCGCGCGGGCATGAGTATGGGCATTGTGAATGCCGGCATGATGGGTGTGTATGACGATCTGGACCCCGAGCTGCGCGAGCGGGTCGAAGATGTGGTGTTGAATCGTCGTGACGATGCGACTGAGCGCATGATCGAGTTCGCCGCCACGCTGAAAGCGGGCGGAAAAAAAGAAGAACAGAATTTAGTCTGGCGCGAGGCACCAGTTGAAAAGCGTTTGGCGCATTCGCTGATTCATGGCATCACGCAGTGGATCGTCGAGGACACGGAAGAGGCGCGTCAGCAAGTTGCCGACAAAGGGGGGCGTCCGATTCACGTGATCGAAGGCCCGCTGATGGATGGGATGAACATCGTTGGCGACCTGTTCGGTCAGGGCAAAATGTTTTTGCCGCAAGTGGTGAAGTCGGCGCGTGTGATGAAGCAGGCAGTTGCGCACCTGGTACCCTTCATCGAAGAAGAAAAGGCCGAGGAAGAACGCCGTACAGGCGTGGCCGCTAAGCCGAAAGGCAAAATCGTGATCGCCACGGTCAAGGGCGATGTGCACGATATCGGCAAAAACATCGTCACTGTCGTCTTGCAGTGTAATAACTTCGAGGTGGTGAACATGGGGGTGATGGTCCCCTGCACCGAGATCCTCGCCAAAGCAAAAGAGGAAAACGCTGACATCATCGGACTGTCCGGGCTGATCACGCCTTCGCTCGAGGAAATGGCGCACGTCGCCAAAGAGATGCAGCGCGACCCATGGTTCCGCGAGCGCAAGATGCCCCTATTGATTGGTGGCGCGACCACGAGCCGCGCGCATACCGCGGTAAAAATTGCGCCTAACTACGAGGGGCCAGTAATTTATGTGCCGGATGCATCACGTTCGGTATCTGTCGCGCAGTCACTGCTGACCGATGAATCGCGTGACCGGTATCTCGACGAGATTGCCACTGACTATGAACGGATTCGCGTGCAGCACGCTGGCAAGAAAGCCTTGCCGATGTTGTCGCTCGAGAAGGCGCGCCGTAACAAGATGCAGTTGAAATTTGATGGTGAGTTCGCGCCGGTGAAGCCGAAGTTTATTGGGCGTCGGCATTTCCGCAATATGGATCTTGGCCTGCTGGCGCAATACATTGACTGGGCGCCTTTTTTCCAGACGTGGGATTTGGCTGGTGCTTTCCCGGAGATCTTGACTGACCCGATCGTTGGCGAATCCGCCAGCCATGTGTATCGCGAAGGTCAGGCAATGCTCAGAAAAATCGTCGAGGGCCGCTGGCTGACCGCCAATGGCGTGATCGCGTTGTTACCCGCCAATAGCGTCGGTAATGATGATATTGAGGTCTACACCGATGAGACCAAGAGCGAAGTCGCATTTACTTACTACGGCCTGCGTCAGCAAAATGAGAAGCCCGTGATTGAAGGCGTCGCGCGTCCGAATCAATGCCTCGCTGATTTCATCGCGCCCAAAGATTCCGGCGTCACTGATTACATCGGTATGTTCGCAGTCACTGCGGGTATTGGCATTGAGAAGCATGAAAAACGCTTTGAAGATGCAGGTGATGATTATTCATCGATCATGCTGAAGGCATTGGCCGATCGCTTGGCAGAATCCTGCGCCGAGTACCTGCACGAGCGTGTTCGTAAAGATCTGTGGGGCTATGCGGCGGATGAGAAGCTCAGCAACGAGCAATTGATTGCGGAGCAGTATCGCGGCATTCGTCCGGCCCCCGGTTATCCCGCTTGTCCCGAACATACCGTGAAGGCGGATATGTTCCGCATCCTCGAAGCAGAGGATATCGGCATGAGTCTGACTGAATCGTATGCAATGTTCCCCGGTGCAGCCGTCTCAGGTTTTTACTTCGCGCATCCATCATCGAAGTATTTCACGGTAGGCAAAATCGGCGAAGATCAGGTTGCCGATATGGCCGCGCGGCGCAATGTGCCGATGGACTTGCTTCAACGCTGGCTCGCCCCCAACCTCTGATTCAAAGCTACTAAGAATTCGTTGGCATTGTTGGGGGGGCTTCCTGTACGTCGTGTGCAGTCAGCGGCGCCTCCGCCTAGCTAGCGATGTTTTTTAGGGGCGCTGTGGAGCTTGTCAGTCTCTAGGTCGTCGATGTTGATGCGACGGGTGCGCCTTCAACAAAAAGCTTCAGCTCGCCGCTCTCAAACGAATGCCAGGTCTCGTTAGTGGTAAGCGGTTCGGTGACGATCACTGCTACACGATCGTTCGGCGTAGTCACTTCGGAAAAGTCGACCGACAAATCTTCATCGGATAACTTCGCCTGCGTAAAGGGATGCTGCCGCACGATGTAGTGCAGTCGTGTCGAGCAATGTGCGAAAAGCGCGGTACCATCCGATAGCATCATATTGAACACACCAAAGCTGGCAATCTCGCGCGTGAGTTGATCGATTTCTTGCCGCAGTGCGTCCAGCGTTGGCGGTGTGTCACCGAAGCGGCGGCGCAACTGCTGCAGCAAATAACAAAATGCGTGCTCGCTATCAGTGGTACCTACTGGCCGGAATGCGCCATCGAGTGCGGGTGAAAAACCCTTCAGGTCGCCATTGTGCGCAAACACCCAGTAACGACCCCATAGCTCTCGGATGAAGGGATGACAATTTTCGAGGGCAACCTGACCTTGGGTCGCCTTGCGGATATGCGCGATCACGTTTTTCGACTTGATCGGATAGCTTTTGATCAGTTCCGCGACAGGCGAGGCAACGGCTGACTCATGATCGACAAACAGCCGAACGCCGGCACCTTCAAAGAAGGCAATGCCCCAGCCATCTTTGTGTTCGTCGGTGCGGCCGCCACGAGTCGCGAAGCCAGTAAAGCTGAACACGATATCAGTCGGCACGTTGCAATTCATGCCGAGTAGCTGGCACATGGTCAATTCCGTGTTGGGTTGTGAGACTGAACACGGTATCACAACCCAGCTCGACTTAATCCGGCTGGCGGAGCTGAGTGGCGCAACGCCATAGGGTGTGTCCGGACGCTGCGTATTTCTGCTCGAATGGTGTTAATGCCATCGCAGGGTCGACCGGCCATGGTTCGGCATGCACTTCAGCCTCGGTAAGTTGGCTAAGTGCCATCGCCATTTCCTCGACATAGATTTTCCAGTTGCTGCGGCATTCGAGATAACCGCCAAGCTTGAGTAGCGTCGGGAATATCGGGTGACCATGCCAGCGTCGCTGAAGCTGCGCTTTCTTGGGCCAGGGATTGGGATAAAGGAGGTAATGCCTAGAGGGATGAATTTGCGCGAGCGCCATGCGCTGCCAGAAGTCCACCAGATCAGCACGCACGGTGATGAAGTTGGTCGGTTCCGTTTCATGCCAACGAATGTGGCGCTGCAAGCGATGTGCTGATTGATCGACGCCGATGACGAAGCAATCCGGAAATTGATGTGCCAGCTTGCGTGTTGATACGCCGACGCCGCAGCCGGCGTCGATGATCAGGTCGCCGCCATGCGCTTGCCAAGCGGCGATCGCTTGTTCAAAAGGGTGCTGGCCGGAAGCCGATAGGGGCCTGAGAAATTCACAACGCTCATGTCGTTCGATCACCTCGGCCAAGCGAGGATGGACGCCGGTTTGATTGCTGGTAACGACGCGTGAAGGAGTCTGCATCAGAAACAAACATGCCCGCTCAAGCGGGCATGCATGGGAAGAAAAAGGGGAGCGAGCGTTAGCTTACTGGACAATCACTGGCTGCGCCATCAATGGGCTGTAGCTATCGAGGAATTCATCGATTTCTTCCTCGGTCGGTTGTTGGGCGCTTAATGCGCGCACATGTTGTCGGAAATTTTCAGCGAGTGTGCCTGCGAGGAAAATCTCACGCCGCGCAGGCTTGTCGAGGATTTCATAGCCGCCGAAGCGCATGGCCTCCAAGCCCGCCTCAGCGCGAAATTCAACCACCGAGTAGTGCTCGCTGTTATAGATCAGATTCATGCGCAGTGCTCCAGAGGTTCGTGAATCATCGTACTCACGCAACATAGGGTGGAGGCTGCTCGGGAAATTTCAATAGTCGCCCCCCAGCTTTCAGTTTTGCGGCGGGTCTTGTGCAGCATTTTCCATTACTGGCAACGTATATCAGGACCGATCGCCAACAGGTCGAGATATTGCGACCCTTGCAGGAATAGCAAAATCTGCTCCCGGTGCGTGGCGTCTGACAGACTGAGATACAGCTTCGCGGGTGATTTCCGGAGCACACGATTCAGTGTGACTCTCATGGTGAGATTGCCTGTGCAGCAAGGGCAGCCGGGCGCGACGCGAAGTACTTCTAACGACACTTCCGGTGGTAACTCATTCAGTGGAGCGATACCGCTTGGTAGTCCTTCAATGATGGCCGCGCAGGCCACGCCTGCAGGCACGGCCGCAGCAATGGCGCGTTCGCGATCGTCACCACGACCGCCGACTACCAGTGAGACTTCGGTCATCCGACTTTCTTTGCAGCGCCCTTGCTGGTATCTACACCGAGTTGCTTGAGCTTGCGATAGAGGTGGGTCCGTTCCAGTCCGGTTCGTTCAGCGACGCGCGTCATGCTGCCGCCTTCGCGTGCTAAATGGTGTTCAAAGTAGGCGCGTTCGAAAGCATCGCGCGCCTCGCGCAGCGGCAATTCGAAGGAGACGCGGAACTCGTTCTCGGCCCCAGCATAGGCAGACGAGTGCATGCCATTCAAATGACCGTTTCCAATTTGTTGCAGCTGCGGCGCCAGCGAGAGCTTGTCTTGGCCCAGCATAGTGCGGTGCGCCCCGCCTACCATCGTACCGCGGGCGTGCTCTTGTCCACGCGTCAGGCCTTGCTGCACGGTGCGCAGCAGTTTTTGCAGCGAGATGGGTTTCTCCAGGAAATTCATTGCGCCGATGCGGGTGGCCTCAACCGCCGTGTCAATGGTGGCGTGACCGGACATCATGATGACCGGCATGGTCAGCAAGCCATCGCGTTGCCACTCTTTCAGCAAGGTTACGCCGTCGGTATCCGGCATCCAGATATCCAGTAGTACCAAGTCCGGTGTGCTGGCCAAACGTAATTCACGCGCAGCATTTGCGTCTTCCGCTGTTGTGACGACGTGACCTTCGTCGCCCAGAATCTCGGACAACAGCTCACGGATTCCCATTTCATCGTCAACCACCAGAATATTTGCCATGGGGGCGCCTCTTTAACTCGTCACAACATTGCCATATCGCAGGATTGTATTTTTTACAACTAAAGTTGTCAAACTGAATATTTTGCGAGTTTCATTAATAAAATCAGCACCTTGGCGCCCGGCCCGTCTTTGCGGTTTTGGGCCTCGATACGCCCGCCGTGCTCCTCGATAATTTTCTTTACTACCGGCAAACCTAGCCCAGTACCCTTGGGTTTGGAGGTGACATAGGGCTCGAAGGCGCGCTTGATGAGCGCGGGATCGAAGCCCTGGCCGTTGTCCGAAACCGTCAGACGAACCGCAGTTCGATGCTGGCCATCCGCATCTGCGTAGTCAAAGGCTTCGGTGACAATTCGGATTTCAGGGCTGCGCCCAAAACGTCGGATATCTGCAACTGCGTCTTGTGCGTTTTGCAGGAGGTTGTGTACCACCTGTCGCATTTGAGTTGCATCGCCCAGGATAATCGGAAGATTTGGCTGCAATGTTGTGCTTATCGCGTCCGAAATTTCCATCCCCGAGTACAGCTCCAATATTTCTGAAATCAAACCATTCAGATCGAGCGGTTGAAGCAAGGGTGGCGGTGTTTTGGCGTAGTCACGGAAGTTATCGACCATTTGCTGCATGGCAACGACTTGATTGACGATGGTATTGGTGCCGCGCTCAAGCAGCGCAACATCGTCGCCGGCAAGTTTGGGTTGCAGCTTCATTTGCAGACGCTCTGCTGATAACTGTATCGGGGTCAGCGGGTTTTTGATTTCATGTGCTAGGCGTCTTGCAACCTCGGCCCAGGCGATCGACCGCTGACCGGAAATCACATCCGTGATGTCATCGAACACAATGATGTAGCCTCTACCGGTCCCCACTGGAAGGTGTGACCCACGCGCCAGCAGGGTGATATCGCTGGAATCTGGCTCATCATCGCTCTTCTTAGGAATCTCGATTTGTTGCTGCCAATGCTGCGCCTCTGCCCCGGATCCATCAGCAGCGGCCTGCGCGCTTAATCGGCTGAAAGACCGCATCACCGGCTCACGAAACGCCGCAAGTGGCACAATTGATGACATGGACTGACCTAACAGCGGCTTCAGATCTAATCTCAAAATACGTTTGGCAGACGCATTGAAAGTTACCAATAGCCACTGTTCATCGAACACCATCACCCCGGCCGACATATTCGCCAGCACAGATTCTAGGTAGGCTTTCGCATCTTCCAAGGCGCGTCGGTTACGTTCCACCGCCTCTCGCGCGTCCGATAACTGCATGGTCATCATGTTGAACGATTGGGTCAACGTTCCCAACTCATCGGACGTGGCCACGATCGGTCGTGGCGATAAATTACCCTCTGCCACCGCCTGAGTGCCCTCTGCCAACAACAACAGCGGTTGCGCAAAATCGCTAGCAAGAAGAAACGCGCTCACCATCGCTGCAAACACAGCTAGCAGAAGCACCAACGTTAGCGTGACAAGGAAAAATTTTCGCAGGCCGGCCCGGGCTAATGAACGCTCTTGATATTCGCTATAAGCAACGCGCAAGGCCTCGGCATTGGCAAACAGTTTTTCCGGCGCTGGCTGAATCAGGAGCAAGTAGCGAGCATCGCCACGCAATTTAAACAGCGAGCCATCGCTACGAATCGGCACGATCACACGCAGGCGGATCTGCTCCGGTGTTGCACCATCCCTGTCGGTATCCGGAATGCCATCAATCACACCATAGCCTTCGGAAGAGTGTGCACGTGCCAGCATCGACGGTGTTGGCAGTTCGGGTAATAGTCGTGTCAGTTTTGTGTTGGTGCTCGCGACCAATTTTCCACTGGCATTGACGACGATGGCTTCTTGTAGCTGATTGCCTTCGATGATTTTTGGCAGGCGCGCGGCGATCAGGCTGTCCGACATATCGGCTAGCTCTTCAGACACGCCGGCAGCTTTCAGTCGTAGATCACGCAGGGATGACTCAAGTGCAGCACGGCCTAGATTCAGGCCTGACTCCAGCGCGCTTTCGACCTTTACGTTGAACCAGGACTCAATCGAGCGAGATACGAATTGAACTGACACAAGATAAATAACAATACCCGGCACGATACCCATCATGGCGAACATCAGCACCATGCGCGCCATCAGTCGTGATCCAAACCGCCCGCGCCGATATCGACTGTATAACCGAGCGAGCAGGAACAGTACAACCGCCAGTAGGCCGATACCGACGACCACGTTGGCGCCAAGAACCCAAGAATAGTAAGAGTCAAATAGCTGCGTATCGCCACTGGCCACCGCCAGCAGGAACAGCAGCACACCAACGGTCGTCGCCGACACCATCAGCAAGTACCGCAACGCGCGTCTCATTTCGCCTCGGTGCGGAAGATGAATTTATTCCAGCCTGAAGACAAACGCCATTCATCGCTGCTCATGGCGCTGACCTGAATTGGCTTCGGCAACTCGGACACGTCGAGCGCGAGTTGAATCGCCACCGTGTAGTTACCTCCGCGGCCGAGCGCACCCGGATCGGCGATCATCCAACGGCCGGGTCGCCGCAGTAGCGAGAGCATGTCATCGAGCCGTGAAAAATTCTGATGCAGACTACCGTCGATCGAAGCACGGTACTGCTGGGTCAGCACGTTGTAAGACAGACGAATCTTGCGCGTTGCCTTCACCGTGACCTCATCAAACCAGTACCAGCGGTAACGGGTGATTTCGGCTTGCAGGGTGAAATACAGTGGCACACCGCGCGACAAGGCGTCCTCAACGGAGCGCGGCAGCTCAACCGAGTAGCGCGACGTCAACCGGTACCCTTCTTCGCTTGGCTCCAGCGAGGCCTCGACAAACTCGATGCCCTCGGCGGCGTGCGCGGAAAGAGGTAACCAAGCTGGCAGCCACAGCAGCAAGAACAGCAGTAAAAATCGATGAATCACGCTCAAGAACGGGCTAATGCCCAGAGGAAAATTTGAGCGATAGTATCAAAGCGCCGGTTTCTGCAGTAGCGCGTAGAACAAGCCGTCATGATCCGACGCCTCATCCGCCCTCGGTAGCAGCTGCCCAGGCGCCTCCAGCCGAACGGCGTGCTGCCGTTGAACGAAGGTCTGCGCTTGTAGTTCCGACTCCTCTGGCCACAATGAACACGTCACGATTAGCAGCAAGCCGCCCGGTCGCAACATGCCCCATAAGTTGTCGAGAATCTCAGCTGAGCGTTCGGCCAGCTGCCGACTGTCCACCGGTCGGCGCAGCCAGCGGATATCAGGATGCCGGCGCACAATGCCCGAGGCGGTACAGGGCAAGTCGGCCAGAATTCGGTCATAAGGCTGGCCGTCCCACCAATCGCTCAAGCGAGCATCGCCCACCTGTAGCATGGCGTGGAGTGACAGTCGTTTAAGGTTGTCTGACACCCGGTTTAGACGCCGCGCATCATGGTCAAGCGCGAGTACGTCGCAATTGGCAAGCTCGAGCAGGTGGCCGGTTTTGCCGCCGGGTGCGGCGCATGCATCCAGCACCCGCATGCCATGCTGAACCTGCAGCAAGGGCGCTGCCAGTTGAGCAGCAGCGTCCTGCACGGACACCACACCATCTGCGAAACCCGGGATCTGGGCTACCGGCACAGCGCGTTTCAATTTGACGGCGTAATCGCCAATCCGCGTCGCAGCGATGCCCTCGCCAGCGAGTTGATCAAGGTATGCCTCGACTTCTATTTTTCGACGATTTACCCGCAGCGTGAGCGGTGGCTCTCCATTCCCTGCTATCAGGATCGCCTCGGCCTGCTGCGGCCACGCGCGTCGCATCTCGTCTATCCACCAGCGCGGATAGTTCAGCCGTGCATCATCGTCACGCAGCACGGATTGCATTAATTGATCGCGCTCACGTAAAAAACGACGTAACACCGCGTTCACCATGCCTTTGGCACGACTGAGTTCGGGATCTTGGGCGCAGGCCTCGACCGCCTGATCGACCAGCGTGTGTTCGGCATAGGGTGGTGTGTCATCAGACAGCAGCGCAAGCGCGCAAGCAACCAAGGCACTGAGACGGGCGGGCGAAGGCGGCTTGCTGGCCAGTACGGCCATCAGCGCGTGCGCGCAACCCCAACGCCGCATGCTGCGGTAAGTGATGTCTTGAATGGCACCACGGCTCGCCGGGCTCAGTGTGTGCCTGTCAAACAGGTCGGCCAGTGCCGCCGGCAAGGCCTGCCCCGCGCCCACCTTAGTCAGCACATGCGCTGAATGGCGCAGTGCCATTGAAAGCGATTCAGGCAAGCGTGACTCCTTCACCACCGGCGATCGCCGTCCCTGCACGCCTGACTAAACGCCCCACATCACGAACGCATGTTCACGACGGGCCGCACGCAGCATCTCCAGCAGCGGATAGACGCGTGCACCGAAGCTCACCACTTCGTCCAAACCCTTCTTGGCACCACCGTCGCTGTCTTCATCGTCGGAAGGCGCTGGCGCCGATAATTTGCGTGCTGCAATTTCAGATTCGATGCGCTCGATGGCTTGTCCGGTCTCATCCGCCGTAATCACTCCACGCTCGATATCTTTGCCGAGCAGATCGAGAATCGGCTTCGCATGAGCCTCATACATCAGTATCTCGGCGGCAGCTTTGGATTTGAACGTGACCAGCATGGTGAAACTCTCCGACAATCAGCGCCTCACTAGCGAAGCGGTTAACAATTTATCAAGCGTAGCATGGCCAACAGGCCTTGGGCAGGCAAATTCAGCCCTTGTTCAACCCGATGGCAGGCGCTTCAATCGACCACTGACGCATGAAGCGCCACAGCGCAAATACTTGCAGTACCAGATAGCAAGCGATTGCCATGCGCATCGCAGTGGCGCTGTCCAAACCAGAAGAGACAAACAGATCGACCAGCAAGCCAATGCCCCATTGCACGGAAAACGCGCCGACAAACAGCGTCAGATTGAATGCGCTGTTGGCGCGTCCGACCCATGCGGTCGGGAACGCCAGACTGACGTGGGTTTGCCCGAGCGTCGTCACGGTGATCACGACGGCAAAAACAATCCATAGCCACCAGCTTCCTGCATAAGGCAGCAACACCATCAGGCTTTGCACTAGCACCGATATCGACAAGCCCACCGCAACGACGCGTAGTGCGGGAAAGCCAGCACGCTCACCATAAGCCACATAGCGGGGCGCCCACCAGGAAAGCCCGAGGTAGGCAATCAGCAGCGCCAGATTAAACAAGAACAAGACCTGCGAGGTTTGTTCCACCGACATCCCGAGTACGGTGATCATCCAAGGCCCGGCCCAGAGCGACTGCAGCGCCATGAATCCGCCTTGATGCACCGCGCCCAGCAGTGCCATACGACGAAAGTAAGGGTCCGCAAAAATAGCGCCATAACCCGGCGCACGCTTGACCACAGAACTTGAAGCAGCATCAGCACCTGGCGCGCACGCCGAGTCATGCATCGGCATCGCTTGCTCAACATCGCGCAAGCGACTAAACAATACCCACGCAGCTAATAGCAGCGCGCCAGCAACGCCGAAAAAAATAGAGCGCCATCCCACCAGGGGTAACAGTAGCGCCACCGGAATCGTCGCCGAGAGCGCACCTGCGGTGCCAATGACCAGCATATAGCTACCGAGTTGGCTTTGGCGTTCTGGCGGGTACCACACACGAAACGCTTTGAACGCTGCCATCAGGCAGGCGGACACCCCTACCCCAATCAAGGCACGTCCAAGCCAGACACCCAGCAGCGTGTCGCTTGAGGCAAAGATCGCTGCCCCCAGCGCGCCAAACAGTAGCAGCGCCGATTCGGTACGGCGAGGACCGTGACGGTCAAGCCAGACACCGATCGGCAACTGCATCAGACCAAAGCCCATGAAGTAGGCCGCAGAAAGCAGACCGAGATCCGCATTGGTCAAATGCAAGTCGGCGCTCAGCGCTGGGGCGATGACGGCATTGATCGCACGCATCGCGTACGACAAGAAATACGCTAGCCCAAACACCAGCACCACGCGTGTTGCCGTTCGGCCCTGCAGGTAAACCGGGGTGGTGCTCATCGCCCGATGTTAACAGCGGGCAAACTCTGCGCGTGTCGCGCTGCTCAGGACGGCGTTTGCAGGGCACGCCGGTATTGAATCGCCTCCGCGGCGTGTGCGCTATTGATCTGCGTAGAGCCGTCCAAATCGGCAATCGTGCGCGCGATTCTCAGCACACGGTGATAGGCACGTGCAGACCAGTGCAATCGCTCGATCGCTGCGCGCAGCAGAGTGGCAGCAGCAGCGTCGGGCTGGCAGTGATGATCAATCTGGTTCGATGACAGCAGGGCATTGGGTGATTGCTGTCGCACGATTTGTCGCTCACGCGCGAGTGCTACCCTGCGAGCGATGTTGGCCGACGATTCACCTGTCGGTGCATCCAGCATTTCTGCGGTGCTCATTGCGGGAACGGTGAGTTGGAGATCAATCCGATCGAGTAGCGGACCAGAGATGCGGCCTTGGTAGCGCGCGATCGCGTCCGGGGTACAGCGACAGGTCCGGTGTGGGTGGCTCAGGTAACCACATGGGCAGGGGTTCATTGCCGCCACCAATTGAAAGCGGCACGGAAAATCTGTTTGCCGTGCCGCACGCGATATAGTTACTTTGCCCGCCTCCAGTGGCTCGCGCAGTACCTCAAGTACTTTGCGCTCGAACTCAGGTAACTCGTCCAGAAACAGTACGCCATGGTGGGCAAGCGAGATCTCGCCTGGGCGCGGCACGGCGCCGCCCCCCACCAGTGCCACCGCAGAGGCGGTGTGATGCGGCGACCGAAACGGCCGTTGCTGCCAGCGCGAGGCGCAGAAGCCCCCCGCAATCGATTGCAGCGCCGCGCTTTCCAAAGCCTCGTCCTGGGTCATCGGCGGCAGGATGCCGGGTAGTCGCGACGCCAGCATCGATTTGCCCGAGCCCGGCGGGCCCACCATCAGCAAGCTATGCGCGCCGGCAGCGGCGATCTCCATCGCGCGCCTTGCCTGTGGTTGCCCGAGTACGTCGGCGAAGTCCGCAAACTTTGAGGTCGAAGCGACAGTCACCGGTGACATCGACACTAAACGCGCTGCCGCATCGGTAGCAGTGAAATGGGCGAACACCTGAAGCAAAGAGTCAGCCGGCAGGATACGTGCATCGGGCACCAGCGCCGCTTCCGAGGCATTGGCTCGCGGCAGAATGAACGCGCGCTGACGCTCACCCGATGTGCGCTGAACCGCAACGCTCATCGCCAGCGCAGCACGGATTGGGCGTAGCTCGCCCGATAGCGACAGCTCACCGGCGAATTCATAGTCATCGAGCTGATCAGACGGCAGTTGCGCGCTGGCGGCGAGGATGCCGAGCGCAATCGGCAGGTCGTAGCGGGCAGACTCTTTTGGCAGATCGGCCGGGGCCAGATTGACGGTGATATGCCCGGCCGGGAATTCAAAGCCCGAGTTGCGCAAGGCTGCCCTTACCCGGTCACGTGACTCGCGCACCTCCGTGTCAGCCAGCCCGACGATGGTGAAGGTAGGTAGTCCGCTGCCGACATGCACCTCGACGGTGACCTCGGGTGCGCGCATGCCCGCCAGTGCGCGGCTGCGCAGGACGGCCAGTGCCATGGTCGGCTCAGTCTTTGGGACGTGTTTCTAGCTCGGCGACCCGCCGCTCCAAGGCTTCGAGCTTGGCGCGGGTGCGTGCTAGCACCTCGGCTTGCAACTCGAATTCCTCGCGCGTCAGCAGATCCAGCTTGGCGAAGCCCTGGTGCAGCATTGCGCGCAGGTTGTTTTCCAGATCCTTGGCAGGTGATTGCTGCAGCACCTCGCGGATCCGATGTTGCAATTCGTCAAGAAAACTCGGGCCTTGGCTCATGACAGGTTTGGGATGTATGCACCACTTTGAGGCGGTTGCCCTTTTGCGGTGCGGTTTGAAGTGGGCATGTGAGGAATACGGGTGCGAATGCTAAAGGAATTAGCAGAATTGGCAAGCATTTCTCCTGATCCTTGTTGGCACACGTCCTGCTAGGTTGCGTCGGGCAAACACGATCATTGTGACGCAGGTTTTTAACTCTGATTTAAAAAAAGGAAATTCGATGAAAAAACTGATTCTCGCCAGCGCCATCACTGCGGCGTTTGTTGGTCAGGTGGCCTATGCTGCTGATGCAGCGCCCGCCGCACCCGCCTCCGATCATCAAGTCACGTTTAACGTCGGCGTCACCTCGGACTATGTGTTCCGTGGCATTTCGCAATCGCGCAATCGTCCCGCCCTCAGCGGTGGTTTTGACTATAGCCATGCGCCGTCCGGGTTTTACGTGGGTACATGGGCATCGACCATTAGCTGGGTGAACGATAGTTACCCAGATGGCGATTTGACCATGCGTGCCAACACTCCCATGGAGGTTGACTTCTACGGCGGCATCAAGGGAGAAGTTATTGGTGCCCTCAGCTTTGATGTTGGCGCGATTCACTACTACTACCCTAACCATCGCTTGAAACTCGTTGCGGCACCCGCGGGTGGGCCCTTGGCCGGCGCAACCCCGGGGGGCCTTGATGCGAATACCACCGAGGTTTACGGCAAGGTCGGATATGGCCCAGTTTATTTCAAGGTCAACTATGCGGTTGGAGACGCGATTTTCGTTTCCAACAAGGCAGGAAGTTTCTATCTTGATTTAGGAGCGGACGTGCCGATTGCCCAAGGCCTCTTGCTGAACCTGCACTACGGACGCTGGGATTTCAAAAATGACCCGCGATTCAATGACCCGGCTTCGCCTGCATCGCTCTTCAACTACAGCGACTGGAAAGTCGGTCTAACCAGAGACTTTGGGAACGGCCTGACGGGGGCAATTGCCGCCACTGGAACAAACGCCAGTACGACCCTGTGGAATTTCAATGGCACAGGCTACCTAGGCGACAACAAAGGCATCGTCTCTCTCACCAAAACTTTTTGATCAACTGCAACGAGGATGAAATGAAACTCATCACTGCCATCATCAAGCCGTTCAAGCTCGATGAGGTGCGCGAAGCGCTCTCAGCGATCGGTGTGCAAGGCATCACCGTCACTGAGGTCAAAGGCTTCGGGCGCCAAAAAGGACACACCGAGCTTTATCGTGGCGCCGAGTACGTGGTCGACTTTCTGCCAAAGACAAAAATCGAGGCAGCGGTCGACGAAGCGATTGTCGAGCGTGCGATTGAAGCGATCGAAAATGCTGCACGTACCGGGAAAATTGGCGATGGCAAGATTTTCGTCTACGACCTGCAACAAGTCGTTCGTATTCGTACGGGCGAAACCGGCAAAGAAGCACTCTAAGGGGATATGCAAATGAAAAAGTGGTTCATTAACCTAGCGAGCGCCGGCTTGCTGCTGTTCGCGATCAGTGCAACGCCGATCGTGTCGGCTGAAGATGCTGCACCGGCAGCCGCAGCACCAGCGGCCGAGGCACCCGCAGCTGCACCAGCCGCCGGCGCATCGGCTTCGCCCGCTGCTGATGCAGCGGCTCCCGCAGCAGCAGCGCCGGTGCCTAACAAAGGCGACACGACCTGGATGATGGTTGCCACCATCATCGTGATCATGATGTGTTTACCCGGCTTGGCGCTGTTCTATGGTGGCTTGGTTCGCGCCAAGAATATGCTCTCGGTGTTGATGCAAGTGATGATGATTTTCTCGCTCATCACCGTGCTGTGGTTTATCTATGGCTATTCGTTGGCATTTACCGAAGGCGGCGCCTTTTTCGGCGGGCTGGATCGCTTGTTCATGAAGGGCATGACCCCAGATTCCCCGGGCGCTACCTTCAGCAAAGGTGTAGTGATCCCCGAGATGTTGTTTGCCTGTTTCCAGGCTAGCTTCGCGGGCATTACGTGCGCACTAATCGTTGGTTCATTTGCCGAGCGAATCAAGTTCTCCGCCGTGGTGCTGTTCATGGTGCTCTGGTTTACCTTCTCGTACGTGCCGATCGCGCACATGGTGTGGTTCTGGCCCGGTCCGGATGCATTCACTGATGCAGCTGCTGCCGAGAAAGCCACAGCAGTCTCTGGTTGGCTGTGGCAGAAGGGCGCGTTGGACTTTGCTGGCGGTACGGTGGTTCATATCAATGCCGCGATGGCCGGTCTGGTCGGTGCTTTCATGCTCGGCAAGCGCGTAGGTCTGGGCCGCGAAGCCATGGCACCGCACTCGCTGACACTGACCATGGTCGGCGCGTCCTTGCTGTGGGTGGGCTGGTTCGGTTTCAACGCCGGCTCGGCGCTCGAGGCGAACGGTTCGGCTGCACTTGCTTTCGCGAACACCTTGCTGGCCACGGCGGGAGCGGTAGTCTCCTGGAGCTTTGCGGAATGGGTCCTTAAAGGCAAGCCCTCGATGCTGGGTGCCGCCTCCGGCGCGGTGGCTGGCTTAGTGGCGATCACCCCAGCGGCCGGCTTGGTCGGGCTGATGGGTGGTTTGGTGATCGGCCTGCTGGCGGGCGTCGTCTGCTTGTGGGGCGTGAACGGCCTGAAGCGACTGCTCGGTGCGGATGATTCACTGGATGTGTTCGGTGTGCACGGCGTCGGCGGTATTCTCGGGGCACTGCTGACCGGCGTGTTCGCCTCGCCTAGCCTCGGCGGCGCTGGCATCTACGACTATGTCGCGAATGCCGTATCCCCGGAGTACTCGATCGCTGGCCAGCTTTGGATCCAGTTGCAGGCGGTCTTAACGACCGTGATCTGGTCGGGCGTAGTTGCCTTCATTGCTTACAAAGTGGTCGACATGATCGTAGGGCTTCGCGTCACCGAAGAGGAAGAGCGCGAGGGTCTGGATATTTCCAGCCACGGCGAGACTGCCTACCATTCCTGATCTCCCCGCAGTACGGGCTCTTCGGAGCCCATTTTGAACGCCCTCATCCGAGGGCGTTTTTTATTCCGTTAGAATCTATCCCCCTGCGCGCGTCGCGCGCCCCGAATTCACAAGGTTTTCCATGGTTCCCCATCTGGTCACGGCCCTCAATGGCCCGTTGCTCGAACTCGAGAAAAAGATTCTTGACGCTACCCCAGTCATCGAGCGCTGGTTCCGGCTCGAGTGGCAGGAGCACACGCCCCCGTTTTACTGTTCGGTGGACATGCGCAACTCCGGCTTCAAGTTGGCGCCGGTGGACACCAATTTATTCCCGGGCGGGTTCAATAACATCGCGCAGGAAATGCTGCCGCTTGCCGTGCAAGCAGCGATGGCGGCAATCGATAAATACTGCCCGGATGCGCGCAACCTGTTGCTGATTCCAGAACGGCATACACGCAATACCTTCTACCTGCAAAACGTCGCGCGCTTGATCGCGATTTTTCGCCAGACCGGTCTCAATGTCCGGCTGGGTTCATTGTCTGAGGACATCAAGAGCCCGACCACATTAGAACTGCCAGAGGGCGGCACGCTCACGCTGGAGCCGCTCGAGCGTTCTGCCAATGGCCGTCGGCTGGGTCTAAAAAACTTCGACCCTTGCACTATCTTGCTCAACAATGATTTGTCGGCAGGCATTCCAAAAATTTTGGAAGGTCTGCATGAGCAAACCTTGCTGCCGCCGTTACATGCTGGTTGGGCGGTGCGGCGCAAGACCAATCATTTCGCTGCCTACGATGAGGTTGCCAAGAAATTCGGCAAGCTGATCGATATTGATGCATGGATGGTGAATCCTTATTTCGCAAAATGCGGCAGCATCAATTTTCATGAGCGTACGGGTGAAGAGTCCCTTGCGCAAAGCGTTGATGCGGTACTCACCAAGATTCGCAAGAAGTACAAAGAGTACGGCATCAAGGAAGCACCTTTCGTCATCGTCAAGGCGGATGCCGGCACCTATGGCATGGGCATCATGACGGTGCGCGACGCTTCAGAAGTGAAAGATCTGAATCGCAAGCAGCGCAACAAGATGGCCGTAGTGAAAGAAGGTCTCGAGGTGAGTGATGTGATCGTGCAAGAAGGCGTGCACAGCTTCGAGCAAATTAATGAGTCGGTGGCCGAGCCAGTGGTATACATGATCGATCGCTATGTAATCGGTGGTTTTTATCGGGTACATGCCGAGCGCGGGGTTGATGAAAACCTGAATTCGCCCGGAGCGCATTTCGTACCGCTAGCTTTTGCGCAGCAGCACTCACTGCCCGACCTCGGGGCAAAACCGGGTACCGCTGCACCTAACCGGTTTTATATGTATGGCGTGGTAGCGCGCTTGGCCTTGCTGGCGGCATCGCTGGAGATTGAGCGCACCGACCCGAACCCGGAAGACTACTAATCACTCGGCCAAGCCGCATGAAAATTGCTTTCGCCTGCGACCCGCTGTCCGGCTTCAATCTGAAGAAGGACTCCACTTACGCCATGATGTGTGAGGCGAGTGCGCGCGGTCATGTGTTGTATGCGTTCGGGCACGCCGATATGATTATTCGCGATGGCCGCGTGTTAGCCAAGGCGTCACGGATTGTCCTCACGGGCGAGATCGGCGCGTGGTATCGCGTCGAAGAAACTGTGCAGCAATCGCTCAATGAATTTGATGTAGTGGTTGAGCGTACTGATCCGCCGTTCGACATGGAGTATGTCTACGCCACCCATTTGTTGGAGCTGGCTGAGACACAGGGCGCGCGTGTGGTGAATCGTCCGGCGGCGATTCGCAATCACAACGAGAAGCTCGCCATCACCGGGTTCACGCAGTTCACGGCGCCCACGCTGGTCAGTAGCGACGCCGTGCACTTGCGCGCTTTTCATGCTGAGCATCGTGACATTATTCTCAAGCCACTCGATGGCATGGGCGGAATGGGCATATTCCGTGTGCGTGATGATGCGATGAACCTCGGCGCCATCCTCGAGACCCTGACCGATAATGGTCGTCGTACCATCATGGCGCAGCGCTATATCCCGGAGATCGCCAGCGGTGACAAGCGCGTGCTGTTAATCGCTGGGCAGGTCGTGCCCTATTGTTTGGCACGCGTGCCGCAGGCGGGTGAGGTAAGAGGCAATCTCGCCGCAGGTGGTACCGGTATTGCGATGCCATTGTCCGAGCGTGAGCGCGAGATCGGCGAGACCTTGGCGCCCCTATTGCAGGCGCGCGGCTTGATGCTGGTAGGATTGGACGTCATTGGCGCGCATCTCACCGAGATCAACGTCACCAGCCCGACCTGCTTTCAGGAAATCATGCAGCAAACTGGGTGTGATGTTGCTGCGATGTTTATCGATGCGCTCGAGCGCGGCGAATCTTAAGAATCACGATAAAGACATATCACGGGCGATAACTGATGGTCGGCATTTTGCTACTGACTCACGCGCCGCTTGGGCAGGCGTTTATTGCTGCCGCTAGCCACGTATTTCGCGCAACTCCAGCGCAGGTTGAGGCCATCGATGTCATGGCGGATCAAAACCCCGACGAGGTTCGCGTCTTGGCACATGCAGCCATTGCGCGTATCAATGATGGTAGTGGCGTGCTGGTGATTACTGATGTCGTTGGCGGCACGCCGGCCAATTGCACTTTGCAGTTATGCGCACCGGGCGAGGTCGAAGTGATTGCCGGTATTAGCCTGCCTATGTTGCTGCGTGCAATCACCTACCGCCACGATACGCTGGATGTTGTCCTCGAGATGGCGCTGGCAGGTGGCCAGAATGGTGTTTGTCGCGTCGATGGCCGAGTGAAACTGTCACCAACTTAAAATTTTTCAAACACGGCACTCATGATCAGCAGAGACATCGAAATTATCAACAAACTCGGATTGCACGCGCGCGCGTCGGCCAAGCTGACCCAGCTAGCAGCAAAGCATCAGAGCGAGGTATGGATGACCCGCAACCAGCGCCGGGTGAATGCCAAGTCGATCATGGGTGTGATGATGCTGGCGGCTGGCAAGGGCAGTCATGTCACGATCGAGACCGAAGGGCCTGACGAGCAAGATTGCATGGACGCGCTGGTGCAGCTGATCGAGGCACGTTTCGGCGAGAGCGAATAGGTACGCGATGGCATCATTCACGCTGCACGGCATCCCGGTCTCGCGAGGTATCGCGATTGGTCGGGCGCATCTGTTGCGGCCAGCGGCACGCGATGTCAAACATTACCTCGTGCCCGAGGAGCGCCTCGAAGCCGAAGTCGATCGCCTGAGTAGCGCGATTGAGCGCGTCAACGAAGAGCTGCGTATTCTGCGCCGCGATCTTCCTATGGATGCGCCTACCGAGTTAGCGGCGTTCATCGATGTGCATGCGTTGATCTTGGCTGATCCGATTATTTCGGAAGAGCCGCTGCGCATGATTCGCAGCCGACACTACAACGCCGAATGGGCCCTGTTGTCACAAATTGATGCCTTGTCAGCCCAGTTCGACGAGATCGAAGACCCTTATCTGCGCGAGCGCAAAAACGATATTCGGCAAGTTGGCGAGCGGGTACTCAAGGTATTGACCGGATCTGCGCAATCGTTTCCGACGGTACCTGCGGTTGAAGCGGATCAGTACGTACCGCAGATGATCGTTGTTGCGCACGATATCTCGCCGGCCGATATGCTGCAGTTTCGCGATCGCGCATTTGTCGGTTTTGTGACCGATCTCGGCGGTCAAAACTCTCACACCGCCATCGTCGCGCGCAGCCTGGATATTCCCGCAGCGGTTGGTATGTCGAATGCTTCGCAACTCATCGAGGATGATGACTGGGTCATCATCGATGGTGACGCGGGTACCGTGATCGTTGATCCGGCGCCGATCGTGCTGGAGCAATACCGTGAGCTGCAGGCGCAGCTGCTGCGGGAGCGCAAGAAGCTCGGCAAGCTGAAGAAAACGCCAGCCATTACACGTGATGGCACCTTCATTCATCTGTTGGCCAATATTGAGCTACCCGAGGATTGCGTTGGCGCCTTGGAAGCGGGCGCCGTGGGCGTTGGGCTGTTTCGTTCCGAATTTTTGTTCATGGGGCATAGCGGCCAAGCCTCGCGTACGCCATCCGAAGATGAGCAATTCGAGTCTTACCGCAAGGCGGTCGTCGCGATGAAGGGGCGTCCGGTTACGATTCGCACGCTCGATGTCGGCGCTGATAAACCGCTCGACAAAGATGAGGAAACAGCGCTCAATCCCGCGCTCGGCTTGCGTGCAATTCGCTACTGCTTATCCGAGCCGCAGCTGTTCCTCACGCAGTTGCGCGCGATCCTGCGCGCATCAGCGTATGGGCCAATCAATCTGTTGATCCCAATGCTGGCGCATGCTTTCGAGATTGATCAGACCTTGGCCATGATCGAGCAAGCAAAGCAGCAACTGCGTGACGCCAAAAGAAAATTTGATCAAGAGATAAAAATCGGCGCCATGATCGAAATTCCCGCAGCGGCGTTAACGCTGCCCTTGTTCGTCAAGCGACTTGATTTTCTGTCAATTGGCACCAATGATCTGATTCAGTACACGCTGGCGATTGATCGGGTTGATCACGAAGTTGCCCATCTCTACAACCCACTGCACCCGGCGGTGTTGCAATTATTGTCAATGACGATTACCGCAGGCGCGAAAGCCGGCATACCCGTGGCGGTTTGCGGTGAAATTGCCGGAGATACTAAATTGACCCGCCTGCTGCTGGGTATTGGCCTGCGTGAATTCTCCATGCATCCGGCACAGCTGCTGTCGGTCAAGCACGAGATACTCAACTGTGATCTCAGCCTGCTAGAACCCGCTGCGAAAAAAGTGCTCAAAGTCTATGAGCCGTCGGCGATCGCGGATGCGATGGAGAAGCTGGCCCAAGTTTGAGTGTTGATGGGCAAAATCGCTGGCCGGTATCCTTCGCAGGCGCGACCGCCAATAAGTTGGCGGTCGTTTGACGCTTTCCTCTGGTTTCGCTATCCTTCGCGCAATGCGCCGATTTGACCTTAGCTTGCGGGCGCGCGGGAACTTCCCGGACAAATACGGCTAAAGCGAGCTCGAGTCGATACGAGTCCAGCCCGATAGCCAGTGCTCTCGGGCTTTTTT
>JAIXQK010000159.1 GCA_027485795.1 Oxalobacteraceae bacterium | reverse complement strand
TTCCACGTCCATCATCCCGAATTTTTTGCGCCAGCGGTGCAGCGTGGCTACCGAGATCTGCTTCTGCTGGCAGAACTGTTCTTGGCTCAGGTGACTCGCGTCACATTCACGCAGGAGGATGATGATTTCTTCGGGCTTGTGTCTTTTTTGTCGGTTCATTTTTGTAGGATTTGGTTGTAACAAATCCTCTCACTCAACATGGACCACTTTTTTTGTCGGCGGCCAATCCCGCGAGGCTAAGGCGGGGGACGGGGGCAATGCTCTCCGCCCTTCCGCCCACACCGGCGCATCCGTCGGCCGCAACCAGCCCTGCCCCTGCGGAAGCGGCCGCAAGTCCAAGAAGTGCTGCGGGTAGGGGAAAAATGTTGCGATGAAGCACCTCGTATGATGCCCTCGCACTGCCCAAAAGTGTGCTAACATAGCTTCCCACCACCTTGCTTGTGGGAGAAGCGGAGGAAACCGATTTAGAACACCACGGACGTAGATCCAGAGGGTCAGACAGGCCTCCGCCTCTCCTGCAGGCTACCCAATTCCGAGCCGCATCTTGGATCACCAGAATCCGTATCACGAGTCAGGTTTCGCGTAGTCTGCTTCCACAAGGCTTTGCTTTGGTGGGTCAAACCAAAACCAAGAAAGACCATGAACCCCACGAAATCAAACCACAAATTCTGCCTGGGAATCGACATCTCCAAGGCCGATTACCACGTCGCCCTCCTCCACCGGGAAAGCGGTGAGAGCATCGCCCGCAGTAAGTTCGCCAACAACCCGCAAGGTCACGCCAAGCTCCTTGACTGGCTCGCCAAGTACACCGGCGCTGATCTCCCACTCCACGCCTGCATGGAAGCCACCGGCAGCTACGGGGAAAGCCTCGCCGACCACCTCGATGGGAAAGTAGCGATCCTAAGCGTCGTCAACCCACGGGCCATCAAGGCACATGGCGACAGCGACCTGCGCCGCTGCAAGTCCGATCCCGCCGACGCACGTCTCATCGCCGATTACTGCCGCAGCAAGCAGCCCCGCGCCTGGCAGGCACCCAGCCCCGCACAGCGCAAAAACAAAGCTATCTCCCGCTGCCTAGCCAACCTCAAGAAGGATCGCACCCGCGAGTCGAACCGCCTCGATCTCTGCTCCGACAAAACCGTGGTGAAAGCCCTCAAGGCGCACATCAAGTGGATCGAGAAACAGATCGCCAAGCTCGAAGACGAGCTGCTCGCCGCCGTGAAAGAGGATGCTGCCAGTGCCCGCGCCTTGGAGCTCATCGTCGGCATCAAAGGGATCGGGGAAAAGAGCGCCGCCTACCTCATCGCCGAGCTGCCTGATCTGACGTTGCTCAAGAATGCCCGTCAGCTTGCCGCCTACGCGGGAGTCACACCACGCATCTTCCAAAGCGGCACGAGTGGCAAAACGCGCACCCCGATGAGCAAGGCGGGCAACCGCCACATCCGCAAAGCGCTGTTCTTTCCTGCCATGTCGGCCATGCGCTTCAACCCCATCTGCAAAGCCTTCGCCGAACGCCTCAAGGAGAAAGGCAAGCCCTCCATCGTCATCATCGGAGCCGTAATGACCAAGCTCCTCCACCTGATCTACGGCGTCCTAAAAAGCGAAAAACCCTTCAACCCCGACATCCTCAAAAAAGCACAAATTACCCCTTGATTTCAACGCCGCATCTGACCCGAAAAAGACGAAAAATACGATACCTCCGAGAAACCGATTAATCCGGTGCCATTCACACGTGACCCCAAATAACCTATCAATTTATTCATTCTGAAAAATGCTGCATGACCGAAGAGACTTTATATAAATATCGCTTTCTTCCATTATTAGGTATAAAGGCAAGGCTCATTGTATCTAAATTCTTTCGAGGGACTGTAACTATAAATATTGCGCTTTTATCGCTAAACATGAATGGCCTCATCCAACAGTAAAGAACAGGCGATTCAGGATTTCCAGAAAATAATATAACTCCTCTGTTCTGATCCTGATGCCCTTGGGACTTTAAATATGTTTCTTTGTCAACACTAAAAGTAATTTGAACACTATCTGTGTTTTGACGTATCGCGTCATTACCAGTAAACTTAATCGGTATTGCATTATTAGCCTCGACCACTTGATCATCCCACACATGGGCACTTTCTTCTATTCTTTCAGTTTCAATAACCTCAAAGGGATCGCGTGATTCTTGCCCGTAAGCAATAATTGGAAGATGAAGCATAGAAAATATGATAATAGTGGATTTTATGAAAGGAATATTTAGATTATTATACATGATGGCGATTATTTTATCCTTTTGTAAAATGCCATCCATACCAGTTACCGCTGGCATCTTTGTAACTTCCAGCTTTATCCTTCACTAATCCGTAAGTGATCCCATAAATTCGATTTGGTTCATTTTTGCAATTCCATTTACCATTCTCGCATGAACACCAAAAATAACCAGTCTGAAGACCTACAGCAAGCCCTCTCCATGCATTCACGTTTGGATCAGGAGTTACTGTTATGTTTAGATATGGTCCACCATTATTTTTCTGACATCTTCCACCATAGCAGTTCCACCACCTAAAATACACCGCGCAACAGTCTCCACATTTAGAATCTGAGCATTCTGTTTTTTTATATACAGATTTGAATTCAATCGAAGTTATTTTCGCCTTGACGCTAGTACCCTTTGTTCCATTGTCTTCGATTTTAGGAGTTCCAGTCTTTTCACACTTCTCACAGCATGTCGAACATGGTTTGCCATTTATTACTCCCGGATTTGTAATGTAGCGTACGTTCCCGAGAAAGTCGACTCCATCCACCCCATCATTACCCACGAAGCCATACAGGTTGATACCTCCCTCTTCCCCGATCGGATCCCTAGATGGCCAGCGGCCTGTCACGGCATCGTAGTATCTGTAACCGTAGTACGTAACACCCATGGTCTTGGGCTTGGGATTCCGATGGTGCAACGCTCTAGTAGCCAGTGGTTTAGGACGATTTCGTCCTTGAATTGGTCCAGACTGGGACATGCCGCGATTTGGCTCAAAACCGGGTTTCAAGGCGCCAGTTTGGGCTTTTTGATCCAATCCAGAACGCCAAGCCACACCTGGATGGAGACTGTTGGACGGAAGTGGAGGGACGGTGGGCATCACTGGCTCAACACGTAGCTGATCCTCGCACGAATGGGAAGCCGGGAATTGCTTGGCGGTGGAAAGAGGTGCGGGGTTTGCATCCCAGGACTCCGTTTACTGACTCAAAACGCCCCATCCCACGCCCCCGAAATCCCCTTTCCAGATCCGTGAAGCCTTTTGTTTAAAAGGAAGGAGATAGTTTGTCTGACACTGTGTGATTAATGATCGCCTACGCCCTTAACCATTAGCCGTAAATGAGGACGTTGGTGACGGTGGCCGTCTGGATGGCGCGATCCGATCCTGACCCAAAAAAATTCACTATTTAAATCACCCAGGGATGGCAGATACTGATTTTTGATAATTAATTACGAATAGCGAGTATAATAATACAGGCATGTCTCTTGACAATATAAGATTATCACTAAAGATTCCTACATACTCAAACATACTAAATATGTTTGATATGTATTTTTTTTTAGAATCAAAAATATCACAAAAAGAAAAATTATCTAATGTGAAAATTACTTTGTTTTTGTACAGGCATATTTTTCTTTTGTTCGTATGACAATCGACCAATTTATAACTCATACCTTCAAATAATTCTTTATTCCCGCTAAACATAATACTTCTAGTTACTGTATTCTTTTCAGCAGTAAGCACAATAACATTTAAACTAGGTATTGAAACACGGTAAAAAATATCTTCCATTTTGTATTCTATATCGAAACTTGGAAAGTTATTTCCAAGTAGCGCAGACCAATTGCAAGTATTTATTTTTTTGAAGCGTATCACAGCCCCGCTTTTATATTTTATAGCATAATCTGATCCACATACTTTTAAATAGAATGGACTTTTCATGTGAAAATATTATCAATCAAATTTAAAGCCCGCGACAGTTACTGAACTTGCTCTAATTTCGAGGAGATTAAAAGCAGGTGATCTTGCTACGAACATAAATGAATCATCGTAGGCCAAAAGACCATATCCAATCGAATAGCGACCACGAGCTTTGAATGCTGCATCAGCGCGAATATAAACAGCGCCGCTTGCATCGGATGAGCCAAAATATACGCGGAAATCACCGCCAACTTCGGCAGATGCGCTAGCTACTAAAGCATCAACTGCCAGACCTCCCCATACTTCAAACTTAGCCCCAACGTCGAATCCATCTAAACGATCATTACAATAATTAAGGGTAATAGAACCTGATGCTAATAATGAGAAAGTCATCTGAAAACCTCGGCCACCTTTAGTACCAAGAGGTATAGCTCCGAGTCTTACAGGACCCTGTGCTCTAGCCTGACCATAAAATTCAATATACATTTTATTTGTTCCATCATCACATTCTTCATAAGCATGACGAAGTCCAATTTCGCCACTGAAATTCGCTGGAAACCAGCTAGGTAGTTTATCGACTCTGAATCGAGCAATTCCTCTGCGCGTACGGCACGTCTTGAGACCAAAACTATCCCAATTATCCACCCCATCATTTCCCACGAATCCATACAGGTTAATTCCTCCACTTTCCTCGATGGGATCCCTGGATGGCCATCTGCCTGTCTCCGGATCGTAGTATCGGTAACCGTAGTAATAGAGGCCCGTCGTTGCATCCAGCGGTTTTGTGCTGAAGCGGTGCGCGAAGTCGTTGGCTTTCGGGCCTGTTGCTACTGTGGTTTTCCCGAAGGGATCATATTC
>JAIXQK010000048.1 GCA_027485795.1 Oxalobacteraceae bacterium | reverse complement strand
CCCCACCAGACTTCGTTCTGGTGATTCAGCAGGATGATGCCGACGTTCGGGCGATAGCCTTCACGGTCCAGCATGTTCCACCTCGAATGGTTTGCGAGCGGCGCGTCGCGGTCGCGGCGGCACTGAACATTCCGTACGGGGAAGGTGGACGGCGCCAGGGTGCTGCGATCCGCGCGGCGTGCGCTCGCGAATACTTTAGAATTGCATCAGATTATAACCCTCTCTTTTTAAAAATTTTTTCTCATGCGCGCCTCCCGATTTTTTGTCTCCACCCTAAAAGAAGCGCCCGCCGATGCCGAGATCATCAGCCACCAGCTGATGCTGCGCGCTGGCATGATCCGGCGACTAGGCTCAGGTATTTACAACTATTTGCCAATCGGCCTGCGCGTGATCCGCAAGGTGGAGCACATCGTGCGCGAAGAGATGGACCGCGCCGGCGCTATCGAGCTGCTGATGCCACTGGTGCAACCCGCCGAGCTGTGGCAAGAGACCGGACGGTGGGAGAAGATGGGGCCCGAACTGCTGCGACTCAAAGATCGCCATGGGCGTGACTACGCCATGCAGCCGACCTCCGAAGAGGTAGTGACGGATATTGCCCGCAGTGAGATCAAGTCTTACCGCCAACTGCCCGTCAACTTTTATCACATCCAGACCAAGTTTCGTGATGAGCGTCGCCCACGTTTTGGGTTGATGCGTGGGCGCGAGTTCACCATGAAAGACGCTTACTCGTTTGATCGCGATGTCGAAGGATTGCAGCGCTCTTACGCCTTAATGGTGGATGCCTACACCCGGATTTTTCAACGCTTTGGCTTGACCTTCCGTGCGGTAGCAGCGGATAACGGCGCTATTGGTGGCTCGGGTTCTCAGGAATTTCACGTGATCGCCGATACTGGCGAGGATGCGCTGGTTTACTGCCCCACCTCCGACTATGCCGCCAATATCGAAGCGGCCGAGGCGCTGCCACCGACGACCGCACGCGCAGCCCCAACACACCAGCTCACCAAAACCGCTACCCCCGGCAAAGAGCGTTGCGAGGACGTGGCTGCCTTACTTGGCTTGCCGTTGACGCAGACGGTGAAATCCATTGTGCTGTCGGTTGAGCAGGAAGAGGGTCGACGCGAGATATGGTTACTGCTGCTGCGCGGTGATCATGAGCTAAACGAAGTGAAGGCCAGCAAGCTCCCCGGTATTGGTCCGTTCCGTTTTGCCAGTGAAGCAGAGATTGTTGAACACTTCGGCTGCAAGCCCGGTTATCTCGGTGCCATTGGCACGATCAAACCGGTGAAGGTGGTGGCCGATCGCAGCGTTGCCATCATGAGCGACTTTGTCTGCGGTGCGAATGAGGAAGGTTTTCACTACACCGGTGCCAATTGGGGTCGCGATTTGCCCGAGCCATTGGTCGCTGATATTCGCAACGTGGTGGCTGGCGACCCCTCGCCTGATGGAAAAGGTGTGCTCGAGATTCAAAGAGGGATCGAGGTCGGGCATGTATTCCAGCTCGGCACGCGCTACTCGCAAGACATGAAGGCGACCTACCTCGACGAAAAGGGACAGCCACAGCTCATGCAGATGGGTTGCTACGGTATCGGCATCACGCGGATCCTGGGCGCTGCCATTGAGCAGAATTTTGATGACAAAGGCATCATCTGGCCAGCATCCATCGCGCCGTTCGAGGTAGTACTTTGCCCGCTTGGTTATGACCGTAGCGAAGCGGTTAAAGCCGCTGCCGATGAGCTGTATGCAGCTTTGCAGCAGGCGGGTGTCGACGTGATGCTCGACGACCGCGGTGAACGACCCGGCGTGATGTTTGCCGATTGGGAGTTGATCGGGGTGCCGCATCGGGTCGTGATTGGAGAGCGCGGTCTGAAAGATGGTCAGCTCGAGTATCAGGGCCGGCGCGATTCAGCCGCGACCAATGTGCCGCGTGCGCAAATGACCGAATTCTTGAAAGCGAAACTCGCCTGATCGCCATGCGCAGCGAGCGCTCGCCAACAGGTGTAGCCCGCTGGCTGCTTGGTATGCTGTTGTTGAGTGCTTACCTGAGTTCTCAGGCGGGCAATCAGAAAGAAGAGGCGCTCGCTGATTCAGTGCGCGTCGCATTATCGCGCTCCATCAGCGATCCACGTCCGCCGCAGCTTGGATTCACTAATGATGCAGATCGAGACGCATGGCGGCAGTGGTCTGCTGTGATGTCAGTGCGGCTGCAGAGTCGGATGCCAGACGCTATGGTGCGTAGTGAGTTTTTGCAAACCGTTTGGTACGAGTCGCGTCGCGCCGGCTTGGAGCCGGGTCTGGTGTTGGGCTTGATTCAGGTCGAGTCCGGATTCCGAAAGTATGCAATTTCCAGCGCCGGTGCTCGCGGCTATATGCAGGTGATGCCCTTCTGGACGCGTGTCATCGGCGATGGCCAACCCGCGAAGCTGTTCCACATGCAGACCAATCTGCGCTACGGTTGCTCGATACTGCGCATGTATCTGGATCTCGAGCGCGGCGATCTGTTCCTCGCACTTGGCCGCTACAATGGAAGCAGAGGTAAGCCAGAGTATCCGAATGCGGTTAGGGCCTCCTGGCGACGCTGGCAACACTAGGCATGCTAAAAAGGTCGCTGGCGCTGTTGAGAGCCCTTGCAGTGCGCCCACTGGCTTGCAAGCCAGTATCGTTCCGCGGGCGGACTGCATGCAGTCCGAACTCCCTGCTGCACCCTCGCTGTAGGTCGAACGTTTTTTAGGAGCACGTAATGAAGAAGCTGATGTTTGTTTTGGCGCTGGCAAGCGTGTCGCCAAATTTAACGGCGAATTCAGTCGCGACGACACCTGCCGCCAATAAAGAGAATGCCGACTTTGTGGCCGGCACCAAGGCAATTGGTCGGCGTGACTGGAAGGCCGCAGTGGAGTCGTTTACCAAGGCGGCGCAGCAGATGAAGGGGAATGCCGATGTTCAAAATAACCTCGGCTACGCTTATCGGAACCTCGGCGATCTGGATAAGTCTTTCATGCACTATAAAGAAGCACTGCGGATCGATCCAAAGCATCGCGGCGCGCATGAGTATATTGGCGAGGCTTATCTAAAGGCGAAGCAGCCCGAAAAAGCAGCGGAGCACCTGGTGGCCTTGGAGGGAATTTGCGGGACTGCCTGTGAAGAGTACCGTGATTTGGCGCGCGCAATAGAGAACTACAACAAGGCCAACTAAAACGCTGCAGACAACCCTCGGCTGCTTGCGCTGCCGTCTTCGCCTCAATCTTCAGCGGGTTTGGTGCCCAGCCTGACCTGAAAACAAAAACGCCCGCAGCATTGCGGGCGTTTTTGTTCGGTCCCTGAAGCTTACTTCAAGTGGCCAGAGATGAGTTTGGTCATCTCGAACATCGAGACAGTCTTCTTGCCGTTAAAGACGGCTTTCAGCTTGTCGTCGGCGTTGATGTTGCGACGGTTTACAGCATCTTGCAGCTTGTGCTTCTTGATGTAGTCCCAGACCTTCTTGGTGACATCGGTACGCGGCAACGGGTTTGCGCCAATAACGGCGGCCAGTGCTGCGGAAGGTGTCATTGGTTTCATGAAGGCGGCGTTTGGCTTGCGAGCAGTGGTCTTCTTCGCTGCTTTCTTGGCGACTGCTTTTTTGGCGGGTGCTTTTTTAGCAGGTGCTTTCTTCGCTACCACTTTCTTTGCTGCTGGCTTTTTCGCGGCGACTTTCTTTGCAGGGGCCTTCTTGGCAACTGCCTTCTTCGCTACGACTTTCTTTGCTGCTGGCTTTTTCGCGGCAGGCTTTTTCTTCGCTGCTGCTTTTTTGGCTGTAGCCATTGATGAACCTCCTTTACTTTCATGGTCAAAAATTGCGCTAATCAACGCAGCGCCAATGGTCTTAGGGTTTTGTTTCTGATGCAAGTGTTTTTTAGGGGGAATCGAAGGATTTTTCCCTCTGAAGCAGAGCGAAAAATCATCTTCGACGACAGGATCAACTAGACGCTTCGCCGGCAGGGCAGCGAGCGAGGTGGACTGGTCCTTAGCGCAGACCGGGCAGCATACCCTTCATACCGCGCATCATTTTCATCATGCCGGCACCTTTGAACTTCTTCATCATCGACTGCATTTGGTCGAATTGGCTCAGCATTCGGTTCACTTCCTGCACCTGAACGCCGGCACCGGCGGCGATACGACGCTTGCGCGACGCCTTGATCAGCTCGGGTTTTGCGCGTTCTTGCGGGGTCATGGCATTGATGATGCCCTCCATGCGGCGAACCTGCTTCTCGGCTTGTCCCATATTGGCGCCGGTGGCTGCCTGCTGCAGCTGCGACGGCAGCTTGTCCATCAGGCCGGACAGGCCGCCCATCTTCTTCATTTGAGAGATTTGCGCCTTGAAGTCGTTCAGGTCGAACTTGCCGCCAACCTTGATTTTCTGGGCAAGATCCTGCGCAGCGGCAAGATCAACCCCTTTCTTCGCCTCTTCGACGAGCGCGAGAATATCGCCCATGCCCAGAATGCGGTTGGCCATGCGGGATGGATCGAAGGCTTCTAATCCGTCGAGCTTCTCCGCGACACCCGCAAATTTTATCGGTTTGCCGGTGATATGGCGTACCGATAGTGCGGCGCCACCACGCGCGTCACCATCCAGCTTGGTGAGCACGATGCCTGTCAGTGGCAGGGCTTCATTAAATGCACGCGCCGTGTTAATGGCGTCTTGCCCCAGCATGGCATCGACCACGAATAGCGTTTCGATCGGCTTGACTGCTGCGTGCAGCGCGCTGATCTCGGCCATCATCATTTCATCGATGCCAAGCCGACCGGCGGTATCGATCAGCAGAACTTCATGGTGATGCTTCTTCGCCCAGTCGACCGCAGCGAGTGCGATATCGACGGGTTTTTGAGAAGCCTGCGACGGGAAAAAATCTGCGCCCACTTGTGCGGTGACGGTCTCCAGCTGACCGATGGCGGCGGGACGGTAGACGTCGGTAGAGACGGTCAGTACTTTTTTCTTCTTCTGTTCTTGAAGGTATTTCGCGAGCTTGCCGACGGTCGTGGTCTTGCCCGCACCTTGCAGACCTGCCATCAGGATGATGGCAGGGGGCTGCGTTGCAAATGATAATTGCGCAGCGTCAGGCCCGAGATCGGCCCCCATCAGCTTGGCCAGTTCATCATGCACCACGCCCACCAACGCCTGGCCGGGTGTCAGCGAACCAATCACTTCTTCGCCCAGCGCTTTTTCTTTGACCTTGGCGATGAAGTCGCGCACTGCCGGAAGCGCGACATCCGCTTCCAACAAGGCGAGCCTGACTTCGCGCAGCATGTCGGCGGTGTTTGACTCGGTCAGTCGCGCTTCGCCGCGCATGGTCTTGACCACTTTCGACAGGCGCTGAGTAAGATTATTGAGCATGGGGGTAAGGAGGGTTGGATCAGTGTCGCGCCAGCAAAAGCACGGTGTTTGCAAAGGGTATCGCCACTTGATTTTACCTTAGCGCCTTGGCAGATCCTGGTGGGCCATGGTGTACACTCAAGCCATGCAAGTCTTCGTGATCCCGGCCGCGGCGCTGCTGTATCTGATCTGTGCACTGTTACCGGAGCAGCGCCGCAGTGTCGTCGCAATCGGTACCTTGGTTGCATGGTGCTTGCACGGATTCGCTTTGGCGCTGATTGCGATCGAGCCAGATTTCTTGCGCATGGGCTTCGCCATCATGCTGTCCGCTGCCTTGTGGCTATCGGTGGCTGCTTACTGGTTGGAGAACCGCCAGCGCGCAGTGGATGGTCTGCGTCGTTTGGTGCTCCCGAGTGCCGCTGCAGTCGCCGTATTGCCGCTCGCATTTCCCGGTAGCCTGATTCCGCTGGCAGGCAAGACGCCACTGTTCTCCTGGCATATCGCGCTCTCAACACTGGCCTATGGTGCACTGACGATTGCCTCATTTCAGGCCGTGCTGATGGCCATGCAGGAGTCTCGCTTGCACTCACTTACTGCACCGGACACCCATCGCGGTTGGTTTTTGGGCGCGCTCGACCGCTTACCGCCACTGCTGACCATGGAGCGCTTGCTGTTTCGCATGATCACGATCGGCTTTGTGTTGCTGACGCTCACCGTGATATCCGGCATCTTCTTTTCCGAGCAAGTCTTCGGCAAGCCGTTCCGCTTCGAGCACAAGACGGTATTCACGCTGCTCTCTTGGCTAGTGTTTGGCGCGCTGCTCACCGGCCGACAGTGGCGCGGCTGGCGCGGCAAGACCGCCCTGTCGTTTGTGCTGACCGGTTTTGGTACCTTGCTGTTGGCCTATGTGGGCAGTCGCTTCGTGCTGGAGGTCGTGCTGCATCGGAGCATGATGTGAAATACTTGCTGTGGGCGGTACTGCTGTATCTCGGCTGGCGCTGGTACTTGAGCAAGAAATCGCAGCCAACATCGCCGTCGCAGGAAGCATCAGCAGCAACCGATCAGGCGCCGGAGGCGGCCGCATCCACAGAAAAAATGGTGGCTTGTGCCCATTGCGGCATCCACCTGCCTCTGTCCGAATCCGTGCAAGGTACGGGTGCACTGCATTTCTGTAGCAACGAGCATCGCTTGCGCCATTCCGGCAGCTAAGCCTTCCGCATCAACAACCACCTCAGATTTTGCCGTGCGCCTAGCCGGGCCCAGCCAAGCCACACCTCATCAGCCTGTTGGTGGGTGGTGGTGATACAGAACCGATCTGTTGCATTCATCGCGCACGCAGGTGCGCGCAACGCCTCATTCGCTTACTCTTGCGCGTTTTCGCTGTTTACCGAGTGCATGTTGCGCACCTCTTCCGCATCCCCGTCGACTTCGCTCCGTTTTCGCCTGATTGGCGAAGCGCCCTCCATGCGCGCATTACGCGAACAGATTCTGCGGATTGCAGACAGTGAGGCTGCGGTGGCCATTGTCGGCGAGTCGGGTAGTGGCAAAGAACTCGCGGCGCGTGACTTGCACGCCCATAGTCGGCGTCACGCGCATCCTTTCATCGCGGTGAATTGCGGCGCAATTCCCGAGGCGCTGATGGAATCGGAGTTTTTCGGCCACCGACGCGGTGCCTTTACCGGTGCTCACGAAGAACGTAGCGGTTTTTTTCAGGCGGCACATGGCGGTACGCTATTTCTCGATGAGGTGGCGGAGCTGCCGCCGTCGATGCAGGTGAAGCTATTGCGCGCACTGCAAGAGCGCAGCGTTCGTAAGCTGGGCGGTCAGCGCGAGGAGGCGGTTGACGTCAGGATTGTGTCGGCGACCAATCGTGATCTCTCGGATGCCGTGCGGCGTGGCGAGTTCCGTCAAGACTTGTACTACCGCTTGCAAGTGATTGAGTTGCGGCTGCCGACATTGCGCGATCGCCGCCAAGACATTCCCCTGTTGTGTGCCGCCATCTTGAACAGATTGGCCGGGGATCCTCAGCCGAAGTTATCTGCCACCGCCATGGCGAGGCTGTGCGCCCATGATTTTCCGGGGAATGTGCGTGAACTCGAGAATATCCTCGAGCGCGCGCTGGCCTTGGTGCCGGACCAAGTGATTGAGGCGGAGGATTTGCAGTTTGAACCTGCGCTGCGCTTGAATACAGTTCAGTCATCGGCAGTGCTTCCCGTTCATGCCGATGCAGCGCTGCCGCTCAGTTTGCCGGCCCACCTGCGGGTGGTAGAGCGAGCGCTGCTTAGACGTGCTTTGCGTCAGGCGCGTTTTCGGCGCGCCCAAGCCGCGCAACTGCTTGGGATAAGCTTGCGTCAGTTGAGATACCGCATGCAACGACTGGCCATCCATGAGTATGACTGAATCAAGCTATTCCATCGACGACGCAGGCTGGTGCAGCAATGCGCGGCGCGGCGAGTGCAGCAATTTCGATGCGCGTCCCGAAGGCACCGAGATTAGCCTGCTGGTGGTACACAACATCAGCCTGCCACCCGGCGAGTTTGGCGGGCGCTATATCGAGGATCTGTTCGCTAATCGGCTCGATTGCGACGCGCATCCTTACTTTGCGCAGTTGAGAGGTCTGCGGGTTTCGGCCCACTTTCTGATTCGGCGTGACGGGGAGTTGCTGCAGTTCGTTTCCACCCTTGGCCGCGCCTGGCACGCAGGCGCGTCGAATTTCAATGGTCGTGAGCGGTGTAATGATTTTTCGATCGGGATCGAAATGGAAGGTACGGATAGCGACGATTATTGCGATGCGCAATATGCAACGCTAGCGGCGGTCACCTCAGCGTTGCTACGTGCGCATCCGATTGCCGATGTGTGCGGTCACCAACATATTTCGCCTGAACGCAAGACCGATCCTGGGCCCTGTTTCGATTGGGCGCACTTTCATGGTGCGCTCGCGGCGCTGCAAAAAGTAGATCAGGTGGCTGATTCGAAAGTAGGCCGGATAGTAAGTTTTCCTACTTGAGCCTACTTAAATACCGGTTGCAAGTTGACCGCGTGAGCACTACAATTAGTACCTGCTCGCCGCTAATCCACTAGATATAGTGGCAAAGCGTTCCAACTGATTCGACCAAGCGTCACAAGTGCGACCGCTGTTTTTCGGAACATTCCTAGCAAAATCAGGATTGGTCGGAGCCCATCAGCAGTAAACATTTCTCCAAGCTGTGCCGGCATCTTCAGGGTGCGCGGTATCGGATTGGGGAAAATCGATAACAGTGTCGGGATATCACCCGGCATAGCTCAAACAACCGGATCGCCGAATCCGGCGTTTTTTTCAGGAGGCGCAGTGCTTACATCTCAGGATACTTCCGGCAAGGCCTTGCCCGAGTTCGTGCCCGTCGCTCCCGCGCTCGCGCCCTCCACAGCCGCCCAGACGGCGGCGCTGTCCGATTACCGGATCATCCGGCGTAACGGGGCGGTGGTCGGTTTTGAGCCGTCCAAGATTTCAATCGCGATGACCAAGGCCTTCCTTGCGGTGAATGGCGGTCAAGGTGCTGCTTCAGCGCGTGTGCGCGAACTGGTTGAGCAACTTACGCAGGGCGTGGTGGGCGCGATGATGCGTCGTCAGCCTGCTGGCGGTACCTTCCATATCGAGGACGTTCAAGATCAAGTCGAACTCGCGCTGATGCGCTCGGGCGAGCATGATGTGGCGCGTGCTTATGTGTTGTACCGCGCCAAGCGGCAGGAAGAGCGTGCGCAGCAGCAGCAGGCCAAGGCGGCGACCGAACCGCACGCTACTATCCAGATCGACGTCGATGGCCAGCGTGTCGCGCTCGATCACGACAAGCTGATGAAAATGATCAGCGCTGCGTGCATCGGCTTGGAGCAGCACGTCGATGCTGATGCAATCCTGCATGAGACCGTGCGCAATCTGTACGACGGCGTGCCGGTTGAAGAGTTGTACAAGTCGGCGATTCTTGCCGCGCGTGCGTTGATGGAAAAAGATCCGGCTTACAGCCAGGTCACCGCACGTCTACTGATGCACACGATTCGCAAAGAGGTATTTGGTCGCGAGGTAGCGCAGGCCGACGCCAAAGAGGCGTACATCGACTACTTCCCGCGCTTCATCAAGCGTGGCATCGAGGCTGAGCTGCTGGACGATAAGCTGGCGCAGTTTGATCTCCCCAAGCTGGCGGCTGCGTTGCTGCCGGAGCGTGATCTGCAGTTCGGTTACTTGGGTCTGCAAACACTGTATGACCGCTATTTCTTGCATGTGCAAGGTACCCGTATTGAGATGCCGCAGGCATTCTTCATGCGCGTTTCGATGGGGTTGGCGCTGAATGAGATTAATCGTGAAGCGCGCGCCATCGAGTTCTATCACCTGTTGTCGAGCTTCGATTTCATGAGCTCGACGCCGACCCTGTTTAACTCGGGCACTCAGCGCTCTCAGCTGTCATCGTGCTACCTGACCACGGTGGCAGATGATCTTGACGGCATCTACGAAGCCATCAAAGAAAACGCATTGCTCGCCAAGTATGCGGGCGGCCTGGGCAATGACTGGACCCCGGTGCGGGCGCTAGGCGCACACATCAAAGGCACCAACGGCAAATCGCAAGGCGTTGTGCCGTTCCTGAAAGTGGTCAACGACACCGCAGTCGCGGTCAACCAGGGTGGCAAGCGCAAGGGCGCGGTCTGCGCATACCTCGAGACTTGGCACATGGATATCGAGGAATTCCTCGATCTGCGCAAGAACACCGGTGATGATCGCCGCCGTACCCACGACATGAACACTGCGAACTGGATCCCCGATCTGTTCATGAAGCGTGTGATGGAGAAAGGTGAGTGGACGCTGTTCTCTCCCTCCGATGTACCAGACCTGCACGACCTGTACGGCAAGAAATTCGAAGAAGCCTACTTGCGCTACGAGGCACGCTGCGCGTCTGGCGAGATGAAGTTGTTCAAGAAAGTCCAGGCGATCGACCTCTGGCGCAAAATGCTCTCGATGCTGTTCGAGACAGGGCATCCTTGGATCACCTTCAAAGATCCTTGCAATATCCGCTCGCCACAGCAGCACGTCGGTGTGGTGCATAGCTCCAACCTGTGCACCGAAATTACGCTGAACACCAATGAGAGCGAGATCGCGGTCTGCAACCTCGGCTCGGTGAATCTGCCGGCGCACATGAAGGATGGCAAGCTCGACCACGCTAAGCTGCAACATACGATTCAGATCGCGATGCGCATGCTGGATAACGTGATCGACATCAACTACTACTCGGTGAAGAAGGCGCGTGACTCCAACCTGCGTCACCGTCCGGTCGGCATGGGTATTATGGGCTTCCAAGACTGCCTGCACATGATGCGTTTGCCCTACGCATCGAAAGAGGCCGTGGAGTTCGCTGACCGTTCGATGGAAACGGTCTGCTACTACGCCTATATGGCGTCCACTGAATTGGCCGAAGAACGTGGCACCTACAGCTCTTACCGTGGTTCGTTGTGGGATCGTGGCATCCTGCCGCAGGACTCGCTGAAGCTGTTGGCCGAGGAGCGCGGTGGTTACCTGGAAGTCGACACTGCCGAGACCATGGATTGGCCAGCGCTGCGTGAGCGTATCAAGCGCCACGGCATGCGCAACTCGAATTGCGTGGCCATCGCGCCGACGGCGACTATCTCGAACATCATCGGCGTCTCGGCCTGTATTGAGCCGACCTACCAAAACCTGTACGTCAAGTCGAACCTGTCTGGCGAATTTACCGACATCAACGAATACTTGGTACGTGACCTGAAAGCTGCCGGGCTGTGGGACGAAGTGATGGTCGCTGATCTCAAGTACTTCGACGGTAGCCTGGCACGCATCGACCGTATCCCGGAAGACCTGCGCGCGCTGTACGCAACCGCGTTTGAGGTTGAGCCGAGCTGGCTGGTAGAGGCTGCCTCGCGCCGCCAGAAGTGGATCGATCAGGCGCAGTCGCTGAATATCTACATGGCGGGCGCCTCCGGCAAGCGACTGGACGAGACCTACAAGCTCGCTTGGTTGCGTGGTTTGAAGACGACCTACTATCTGCGCACCATGGCAGCGACCCATGTTGAGAAGTCAACCACCAAGACGGGTTCGCTCAATGCGGTGTCGGCCGACATGCCGCCGGCTTCGGCTGCCGCTGCCGACGGCGCAGCCTGCTACCTCCGACCCGGAGATCCGGGCTTCGAGGAATGCGAAGCTTGCCAGTAAACGTTAACGCGCTTGAGCAGACAGATGCTGCTCAAGCCGATTTTGTAATAAACATCTATCCTTGACGACTCACGGACCAGAAGGAATACAACATGCTCTCTTGGGATGATGAAGCGGCGGCAGTTGCCCCGCGTACCGCGCAACCTGCGCCGCGCCTGCAGGCAGTGATGCCGACCCCGCCGTTCGCGCCTTTGGCGGATGCAGCGCTGGATCCCGGTATCCTCGCCCGCACCGAACCGCGTGCGGATGCCAGTAACCGTGTTAACGCGGTCGACAAGCGCATCATCAATGGTCAGACCGACGTTAATCAGCTGGTACCGTTCAAGTACAAGTGGGCCTGGGACAAGTACCTAGCCGGCTGCGCCAATCACTGGATGCCGCAGGAAATCAACATGCAGCGCGATATCGAGCTGTGGAAGAATCCGAACGGCCTAACCGAAGACGAGCGTCGTTTGGTGAAGCGCAACCTCGGCTTTTTCGTGACTGCCGATTCGCTGGCCGCCAACAATATTGTGCTTGGTACCTACCGCTTCATCACCGCGCCTGAGTGCCGCCAGTATCTGCTGCGCCAAGCCTTCGAAGAAGCTATCCATACCCACGCCTACCAGTACATCGTCGAGTCGCTGGGTCTGGACGAAGGTGAGATCTTCAACGCCTATCACGAGGTAAAGTCGATCCGTGACAAGGATGAATTCCTGATCCCGTTCATCGACACCCTGACCAATCCCAGCTTCCAGACCGGGACCGTCGAGGCGGACCAGCAGTTGCTGAAGTCGCTGATCGTGTTCGCCTGCATGATGGAAGGACTTTTCTTCTACGTCGGCTTTACCCAGATTCTGGCTCTGGGCCGTCAGAACAAGATGGTGGGCGCTGCCGAGCAGTACCAGTACATCCTCCGTGATGAGTCCATGCACTGCAATTTCGGTATAGATCTGATCAACACCATCAAGCTCGAGAACCCGCATCTGTGGACGCCAGCGTTCAAGGAAGAGATTCGTTCGCTGTTCTTGAAGGCGGTGGAGTTGGAATATCGCTATGCCGAGGATACAATGCCGCGTGGCGTGTTGGGACTGAATGCGCCGATGTTCAAGAGCTATCTGCGTTTCATCGCTAATCGTCGCGCGACGCAGATCGGTCTTGAGGCGCTTTTTGAGCATGAGGACAATCCTTTCCCTTGGATGAGCGAGATGATTGACCTGAAGAAGGAGCGTAACTTCTTCGAGACGCGCGTCATTGAGTACCAGACCGGTGGTGCGCTGAGTTGGGATTAATGGCTGGAACACGGTGGGCGGGTTAATTTACCCGCCTGTACGATTGGCTGATAAATGAGCGTCATATGAAAGGTCACTGCCGTACCTGATGCACAGAGCTCACACTGACCTGACTTTTTCGATTGCGCCGATGCGCCCGAAAGTGCCGGGCAAGGGCTTCCTTTCCCTGAAAAAGGAGTTGGCCTTTCTGTAACTGAATCCCGACGCCGGCTTAACTGCTGGCGTTTTTTTTGGTTGTTGCGATTCTCGTTTCCGATGTTTCGCACAGCCGAAAGAGCTGAACTGCTGCATCGATCAAGCGATGCGGCAGCTCAGCTGGTGCCGTATTCATTAGCGCAAGCAGCATGTTCTGCTTGTGCCGATGAATAATCCGACCCTGCATTTTGCCCGGTCGGGTTTTAACCTTGTACCTGAGTGATAGCGATCACGTGAAGGAGAAAGTCATGGCAACAGCGAAGAAAAAACCAGCAGCAAAGAAGAAGCCGGCGGCCAAGAAAAAGGTCGTCGCCAAAAAGGCTGCTCCGAAGAAGAAGGTCGTAGCGAAGAAGGCGGTCAAGAAAGTCGTGAAGAAGGCCGCCGTCAAGAAAGTCGCTAAAAAGGCCGCGAAGAAATCTGCGCCCAAAAAAGCAGCGAAGAAGGTTGCAAAGAAAGTCGCTAAAAAAGTAGCCAAGAAGCCAGTCGCGAAAAAGGCTGCCAAGAAAGTGACCAAGAAGGTCGCGAAGAAGGTAACGAAAAAAGCCGCACCCAAAAAGCCAGCGGCCAAGAAAAAGGTCGTTGCTAAGAAAAAAGTCGTCGCCAAAAAAGTTGTGAAGAAAGCGGCAGCCAAGTCACCGGTAGCCAAGAAGGTGGTCGCCAAAAAACCGGCGCCTAAAAAAGCCGCGCCGAAGAAGGCAGCACCAAACAAAGCAGCACCGAAAAAAGCGGCACCGAAAAAGCCAGCAGTCGTCGCGAAACCGGTAGCGGCAGTACCTGCGCCGGCACCGGCACCGGTAGCACCCGCACCAGCGCCCGCACCCGCTGCGCCAGCGACGACGGTCCTGAGCCCGGCAGCTGCCTGGCCGTTTCCAACAGGCCTGCGCCCATAAGCGCTTGCCGCTCGGCACCCACAGCGGGTCCGAGCGAAAAAACCGCTGTCGGCTCAAGGGCTGCAGCGGTTTTTTTTCGGTTTGGAGCGATCCCAGAGTTTCGGGCAAAATCCATGCAGTTTTGCCCTCGCTGATAGCGCGAGCTTGCGGCAGAGCTGCAAATTAGAAAGCCCACCAGCCAACAAGGTTCAACGTGCTCTCCTCGATCCTCAACCTGATCATCGATACTGTCGCGACCATTGTTGCGGGCCTCATGCTGTTTCGCTTCTGGATGCAAGCGGTGCGTGTGCGGCCACCGTTTTCACTCGGGCAGCTCATCTTTCGGCTGACCGACTGGTTAGTGCTGCCGCTGCGGCGTGCGCTGCCCGGCTTGGGCGGTCAGGATTGGGCAAGCCTGATCGGCGCTTGTCTGATCACGCTCGCAGCACTCGCGATTCAACTCGGTATACGATCGGCGTTTGCGGTTGAACCATGGCTGTTGCTGTCACTGCTATCCTTGGTGCATACCATTGCGTACAGCTTCATCGGCCTGATTATTCTGGAGGTGATCCTGAGTTGGGTGAACCCCTATGCGCCGATTGCGCCGACGGTACGCGCACTGACGGATCCTCTGCTGAAACCGTTCCGTCGAATCTTGCCCTCAATCTCAGGTATCGATCTGTCGCCGATTCTGGCTTTTCTGGCCCTGCGTATTTTGGTGTTTGTGGTGGAGAACCTGGTCTACGCCATCTATTGATGGCGCAAGACGTGACCTGAATCGCGAGCGATGCCAGCGATGGGCTTCGCCGATCTTTTAAACAAATCGGTAGCCGAATGCTTGCTCGAAGCGAGCTTCAATGTCTTCAACCGTCGGCGCATGATTCTGTCCGCCTTGGCTTTCGATTTTGATGGCGCCCATCAGCGAGGCTAGTCGACCGATCGTCATCCAATCCATGCCGCGCGTCAGGCCGAACAGCATGCCAGCGCGGAAGGCATCACCACAGCCCGTGGGATCAATCACTTTGTCGGTTTTGACGACCGGGATGTCGTAGCGTGTTTCTGCGGTGAAGATTTCAGCGCCTTGCTCGCCACGCGTGACAACAAGCGCTGAGACCCGCTCTGCAATTTCTGCCAAGCTCAGACCGGTACGCTCGGTCAATAATTCAGCTTCGTAATCATTGACCGCGACGTAGGTCGCCATTTCGATGAATTGCTTCAGCTCCTCGCCGCTGAACATCGGCAGACCCTGACCCGGATCAAAGATGAAGGGAATACCGAGCGCTGCGCAGTCGCGTGCATGCTCGATCATCCCATCCCGCCCATCGGGAGCGATGATGGCGAGCTTCACGCCTCCCGCATCCTGCACCTTGTTGTGATGCGAGTTTGACATCGCACCTGGATGGAAAGCAGTGATCTGGTTGTTCGATTCATCGGTCGTGATGAAGGCTTGAGCGGTATATGCATCCTCATAGGATCGTATGCAACGGGTGCTGATGCCTAGCTTATTCAGTCGCTCGACATAGGGGGCACCATCTTGGCCCAGTGTTGCCATGATCAAGGGATCGCCATTCAGCAGCTTCAGGTTATAGGCGATATTACCTGCGCAGCCACCATATTCGCGTCGAACATCCGGCACCAGGAATGCAACATTGATCTTGTGGAGTTGGTCGGCCAGCAGCGCTTCCGAGAAGCGTCCATGGAAGGACATGATGGTGTCAAAAGCGAGCGAGCCGCAAATCAGAGAGGTCATGGCAAAGATATCAAGGGTAGAAAATGCTCACGGCGAAACCAGCCGGTGGCTCGCCGGTCAGTGCGAGTGGAAGACGGATTTCGCGCTCGGAGCGCGCTGGCATCCCCTCGCGCAGCTCATTCGGGGTGACATAGTCATTCGCCAGGAATACTTTACGAACCAGCAGCGTGCCATCGGTATCGCGCAGTGTCAGCTCCAAGGCGGGCCAGGTCTGCGCGGTATCGGAGGTGTTTTGTAGCAGCGCGATTAGCGTCATCGGCAGCGTAACTTCGTTGCCGTTTCCAGCTGCTGCAGGGGCAGATTCAGATGGCGGCGCCTGTTCCAGACGGCTCGAGCTCAAGGAGAGCTGCTCGAGATTGAGGGGTAGTTTGATTTCGCAATGCAAACGCGCGCACGCGGCCCGAAGCAGTTTGCCAGCCTGTGGCGAACGTGCCGCGATCTCATTGCGAAACATCCAGCTCAGTTGTGCAGCCAGCGCGAGCAACAGCAGCGGGATGCCAATCCAGAGCATGACACCACGGCCACGCGCACTGCGCTCTTGCTGCCGCGCTTCTTTCACAAAGCCTGGAGGCTCTTCTACCGTCGATGCCGTCCCCGAGGAGGCAGATGGCTCCTCAGCGAAATCTGTGCGTTCAATCGTGGCCGATGGCGCCCAAGGCTTGCTCTGCAGGTCGGAAATGGCACGCGAGAGCGCGTCCAGTTCTTCTTGCATGTTGGATCCGCCGGCAGGATTTTTCGTGCTGCCGGGCGTGCCAACATCGAACAAGGTCATTCGATTCGAGAAATCTTGCGTCTCGCTATCTGCGCTCGGGGCGGCACTGGGTTCGCCGGTGTATTCGAAAACCGTATCGATACCGTTGAATACTTCACGACAGGTACCGCACCGCACTTTGCCGTCGCGCAGCTCCAGTTGCGCGAGTGTCACTCGGAACTGCGTACTGCAGTGGGGGCATTGCGTCGCGAGTTGCTCCATGCTCAGTGCTCCTTGCGGCCGGCGAGCGCCACCCAGCCCTCACGCTCAGCGGCCACTGATAGTGTGATGTAAGGGGCGTAGCTGGCGATAAGCTCATCAGTTTGGCGCGCCAAGATACCCGATAGCACCAGCGCACCACCGTTGGCCACTCGGCTTGCGAGCATGGGTGCCATCAGCTTGAGCGGACCAGACAGAATATTGGCGGCCACGATATCGTAGCGTGCAGCTTCACGTTCGGTTGCGAAAGCAGCGGGTATGAACCAGTTCATATCAGGGCATTGATTGCGCGCCGCGTTGTCGCGTGCTGCGCTGATCGCTTGCGGATCAATATCGACACCTTCTACTGTTTTCGCATTAAGCTTTCGCGCCAGGATAGCAAGGATGCCAGAGCCGCAGCCGTAGTCGAGGACGCTGCAGCCAGCTTGTACATGCCGCTCCAGCCATTCCATACACAAGCGCGTTGTCGGGTGGCTGCCAGTACCAAAAGCAAGACCCGGATCCAATTCGAGTACGAGTGCATCCGGCTGCGGCGCAGCGTGCCAACTCGGGACGACCCAGATATTTTGGCCAATCGGAATCGGATCGAACTGCGCCTGTGTGACTCGCACCCAATCCTGCTCGGCCACATGACGTAGTGTGAAACTGAGATGATCGATTTCCTCGCAGTGGGCTTTGGCCTCATTCACCATCGCGGTGTGATCAGCATCTGCGGCCGCGAGTGCTACCACGCGGCTGCGCTCCCATGCGTGGGCCACCGGCTCCATGCCAGGTTCGCCGAACAGTGGCTGCTCGGCATCGGTACCCTGATCGGCATCCTCCACCGACACCGACAATGCGCCTGCCTCGATCAGCGCATCCGACACTTGCTCAGCTTGCGCGCGGGGTAGTTCGATCACAATCTCGGTCCAGCTCATACCGCCTACTTTTTGTTGGCGAGCTTTTGCTCGAGATAGTGAATATTGGTACCGCCCTCGATAAAGCGGCCATCCACCATCAGTTCGCGGTGCAGCGGGATATTGGTCAGTATGCCTTCAACGACCATTTCGGACAGTGCAATCTGCATGCGTCGGATCGCTTGTTCACGTGTGATGCCGTAGGAGATGACTTTGCCGACCATCGAGTCGTAGTTAGGCGGCACGAAATAGCCGGCATACGCATGCGAGTCCACCCGAATGCCGGGACCGCCCGGCGCATGCCAGGCTTGAATGCGGCCGGGTGATGGCGTGAACTTGAATGGATCTTCCGCGTTGATTCGGCACTCGATGGCGTGGCCTTTCAGCACGATATCGCGTTGTTTGAAACGCAGTCGCTCGCCGGCGGCGATGCGGATCTGTTCCTGAACCAGATCGATCCCGGTGATCATTTCAGTGACTGGGTGCTCGACCTGAATCCGCGTGTTCATCTCGATGAAGTAGAACTCGCCGTTTTCGTACAAGAACTCGAAGGTGCCGGCGCCGCGATAACCGATTTTTCGGCAAGCTTCCGCGCACCGGTCGCCGATCTTCTCGATTAGCTTGCGCGGAATGCCGGGTGCCGGTGCTTCTTCAATGACTTTTTGGTGACGGCGCTGCATCGAGCAGTCGCGCTCGCCGAGCCAGATAGCATTCTTGAATTCGTCGGCAAGAATCTGGATTTCCACGTGACGCGGATTCTCCAGAAACTTCTCCATATAGACCTCGGGGTTACCGAATGCAGCACCGGCCTCGGTCTTGGTCATGGTTACAGCATTAAGCAGTGCGGCTTCAGTATGCACGACGCGCATACCGCGACCACCACCACCACCGGCCGCCTTGATGATCACCGGGTAGCCGATACGTCGTGCGGTTTGTACGATGACTTTCGGGTCATCCGGCAACGCACCCTCGGAGCCAGGAACGCACGGCACACCCGCTTTGATCATCGCCTGCTTGGCAGAGACCTTGTCGCCCATCATCCGGATCGAATCCGAGCGCGGGCCGATGAAGACAAAACCCGATTGCTCGACGCGCTCGGCGAAGTCGGCGTTCTCCGACAAAAAGCCATAACCAGGATGAATCGCCTCAGCGTCGGTAACCTCAGCGGCACTGATGATGGCGGGCATCGACAAATAGCTTTGCGCCGAGGGTGGCGGGCCGATACAAACCGACTCGTCCGCTAACTTGACATACTTGGCTTCGCGATCAGCCTCGGAATACACTACGACGGTCTTGATGCCCATCTCGCGGCAAGCGCGCTGGATACGTAAGGCGATTTCGCCGCGGTTGGCGATCAGAATTTTTTCAAACATGGGCGGTCTCCGCGGCGAAATCGCCTTCGCTGCCTTCGGCAGCTACGCAATTTAACTTCGTTACTGCGCCGCTGCGCGGCTGGTCGCCGCGGTTGGCGATCAGAATTTTTTCAAACCTGGGAGGTCTCCGCGGCGAAATCGCCTTCGCTGCCTTCGGCAGCTACGCAATTTAACTTCGTTGCTTCGCCGCTTCGCGGCTGGTCGCCGCGGTTGGCGATCAGTATTTTTTCAAACATGGGTGGTCTCCGCGGCGAAACCGCCTTTGCTGCCTTCGGCAGCTACGCAATTAAACTTCGTTACTGCGCCGCTGCGCGGCTGGTCACCGCGGTTGGCGATCAGAATTTTTTCAAACATGAGTCATGCAGCTTTCAGCGGCGTTGAGAGGGCGCTTCATTCAATGATGAACAGCGGTTGGCCATACTCAACTGCCTGACCGTTCTCCACCAAAATCTGACGGATGGTACCGCTGGCGTCGGCATCGATTTCATTCAGCAGTTTCATCGCCTCGATGATGCACAGCGTGTCGCCTTCTTTGACGGTGGAGCCGATGTCGACGAATGCGGGCGCTCCTGGCGCTGAGGCGCGGTAGAAGGTGCCGACCATCGGCGACTTGACGATATGACCCGTGGGTGCGGCTTCGGGCGCGGCTGCCGGCGCTGCAGCAACTGTGGTGCCAGCAGCGATAGGCGCTGCAGCGGCGGGTGCCGCAACCGCTGCCGACGGCATCATCACGACCTGGTTTTGTGCAGAATGCGCCGTGGCCTTAACGATGCGCACCTTGCTCTCACCTTCGGTGACCTCGAGTTCCGAGATATCGGATTCGGCCACCAAATCAATCAGGGTCTTGAGTTTTCTGAGATCCATGGGTTTTATTGACTGGG
>JAIXQK010000062.1 GCA_027485795.1 Oxalobacteraceae bacterium | reverse complement strand
TCCGAAGTCTGGAGCTGATAGCCGCTGTCATTGCAACACCGGCTATCGAAACTACAAAACTTGTTCGGGCTCGCCATCTGCGTTGGGGAGATCCGGATAAACCTTCTCTATTTAACGGATCACTGCTTTCACAGCATCCGGCCCAACGGTCTTTGATTGCCTGCGCCAACAACATTACTGTCGGTGGCGCAGCCCAAAGATTTGCCTCGCACGCACTCGGCGGACGAGGACTTGATTCCTTACTGTGCCGCCAGGGTTGCCTGGTCAACACGTACACCAGCGCCCATGGTCGATGAGATCGACACTTTGCGCAGGTAAACACCTTTGCTTGTCGCTGGCTTCGACTTGTTCAGCGCATCAAGCAGCGCGAGCAAGTTGTTTTTGAGGTCGGTATCAGCGAAGGATTTGCGGCCAATCGTCGCATGCACGATGCCTGCCTTGTCGGTGCGATACTGCACCTGACCCGCCTTTGCATTCTTGACCGCAGTGGCGACGTCTGGCGTTACCGTGCCGACTTTCGGGTTTGGCATCAGGCCACGCGGACCGAGCACCTGACCCAGCGTACCCACGATACGCATAGTGTCCGGCGAAGCAATCACCACATCGAACGGCATGTTGCCGGCCTTGATCGATTCAGCCAGATCTTCCATGCCAACGATGTCAGCACCTGCCGCCTTTGCCTGGTCAGCTTTATCGCCACTGGCGAAAACAGCCACGCGAACCGTTTTACCGGTACCAGCGGGCAAGACCACAGAGCCACGAACGACCTGGTCAGATTTTTTTGCATCAATACCGAGCTGAACTGCGACATCGATTGACTCGTTGAATTTCGCAGTCGCAAGTTCCTTGACAATCGCAATCGCGTTATCAAACGGGTAGGGCTTGGTACGATCAACTTTGGCTTTGATAGCCTGTGCGCGCTTGCTTAGCTTAGCCATTACAGACCCTCCACCGTGATACCCATCGACCGCGCAGAGCCGGCGATGGTACGAACAGCTGCATCAAGATCTGCAGCCGTCAAATCTGGCTGCTTCTGAGTAGCGATTTCTTCCGCTTGCTTGCGGGTGATCTTGCCCACCTTATCGGTATGCGGCTTGGCCGAACCCTTCTGGATACCTGCGGCTTTTTTGATCAAGACCGTTGCTGGCGGGGTCTTCATCACAAACGTGAAAGACTTGTCCGCAAATGCTGTGATCACGACCGGAATCGGCAGACCCGGCTCCAAGCTCTGCGTCTGCGCATTGAACGCTTTGCAGAACTCCATAATGTTCAGACCACGCTGACCCAACGCTGGGCCAATGGGCGGTGATGGGTTGGCTTTACCAGCTGGCACTTGCAGCTTGATGAAGCCAATAATTTTCTTTGCCATGAGGGCTCCTGTAAGTGAGTAGTAGCGCCGATTCGTCCTGAAACTAGTACGGCTCCTCGTTTTTCAAGGGCGCTATGAAGATGCTTTCGGCATGCTGCACACAAACCCCTGACTGCCGTGTGACACTCTTGCGAGTGCCGCGCCACGGCGGGCGCTTGAAACTAATACCGGGTCAAGCCTTTTCGACTTGTCCGAACTCCAACTCTACCGGCGTTGCGCGACCAAAAATCGTCACGGACACACGCACGCGTGATTTTTCGTAGTTCACTTCTTCAACGTTGCCGTTGAAGTCAGTGAACGGGCCATCCTTAATACGAACTAACTCGCCCACCTCGTAGAGCACTTTCGGCCGCGGCTTCTCGACACCCTCTTGCATCTGATGCATGATTTTGTCGACTTCGTGCGGCGGAATCGGTGTCGGCTTGTTGGACTTTCCACCAATGAAACCTGTCACCTTGTTGGTGTTTTTCACCAAATGCCAGGTGTCGTCGGTCATCTCCATTTCTACCAGCACATAGCCGGGGAAGAAGCGTCGCTCGGTCACGGCTTTTTGACCGTTCTTCATTTCAACGACTTCTTCAGTCGGCACCAAAATCTGACCAAACTTGTCCTGCATACCGGCGCGTGCGATACGCTCCGTCAGCGCGCGCTGCACGCTCTTTTCCATACCTGAGTAGGCATGGACGACATACCAGCGTTTATTCCCGCTTGCGGCGGGTGCAGATACTGCGCTGTCTTGCGTGTTGTCAGTCATACTTATCTCCAGCCGAGGATCAGGCTGTACAGCACGAGTTCTAGCAACTTGTCCGTGCCCCACAAAAAGATCGCCATCACCACGACGAATCCGAACACCACGCCCGTAATTTGCGTCGCCTCTTTGCGCGACGGCCAGACCACTTTCTTTGTCTCACGCACCGACTCGCGGGCGAAGTCGACAAAGTCACGACCCATCTGAGACGTCCAAGCAAACACCGCCGCGAGTAACAAGCCGCCGACTAACGCAGCAGCGCGTAGCAAGGCGGTCTGCCCTGCGAGCGCGTAAAAGCCGATCACGCCAGCAGCAACGGCCAGCGCGGCCAGCGCCAGCTTTGCCTTGTCGGCTGACGTGGTTACGGTTTGCACTGATTGATTGGACATCTGCTTTCGCTTTCGGTGTCATCCACCGGGAATCGGTGGCAGGGGCGGAGGGCCTCGAACCCCCAACCTACGGTTTTGGAGACCGTCACTCTGCCAATTGAGCTACGCCCCTGCAGAAAAACGCTTCGCAATTACAAGCCTCGAGCGAGGATTGGCGCCTCGCCCAAAGCTAGACCTGTAATTACTCGATGATTTTCGCGACAACGCCGGCGCCAACGGTACGGCCACCTTCGCGGATCGCAAAGCGCAGACCCTCTTCCATCGCAATCGGGTTGATCAGCTTCACCGTGATCGATACGTTGTCACCAGGCATCACCATCTCCTTGCCCTCAGGCAGCTCGATCGCACCCGTCACATCCGTCGTACGGAAGTAAAACTGCGGACGGTAGTTGTTGAAGAACGGCGT
>JAIXQK010000033.1 GCA_027485795.1 Oxalobacteraceae bacterium | reverse complement strand
TATAACCTGCTGCAACCGTACATCAGTGTTCGGTTCATGGAGCAGTTGCAGGCGGTGCTTCCGCTCGCGCTGTACCTGGCGCTGTTCCAGATGCTGGTACTCCAGCGTTCGGTGAATGGATCCATGTCGATCACGCTGGGTCTCGTTGCGGTGATTATCGGTTTGATGATCTTCATGGAAGGTCTGAAGCTCGGTTTGATGCCGTTCGGCGACATCATCGGTAACACCTTACCGAAAAAGCTGCCATTGGTAGGTGTGTTGCTCATCGCAGGCATTCTGGGTATTGGTGTGACCTATGCCGAACCTGCGATTGGCACGCTGAAGATTGCTGGCTCGATGGTCGACCCCGAAAAAGCGCCGATGTTGTACTACGCACTGATGGTGCGAACCGATGTAACGGTGCTACTCGTTGGCTTCGGCGTGGGTCTGGCAGCGGTGATCGGCTCGATGCGCTTCCTGTACGGCTGGAGCCTGAAGCCTTTGATCTACATCTCGCTGATTCCAACCACCATCCTGACGCTGTACTGCGCATCGAACGACCAATTGTCTTCGATCGTTGGCTTGGCATGGGACTGCGGCGGTGTGACCACCGGCCCAGTGACGGTGCCTCTGGTACTCGCGCTGGGTATCGGTATCGCCTCTTCAGGCGGCAAAGGCGATAGCTCATTGTCTGGTTTTGGTATCGTGACATTGGCGTCGATTTTCCCGATTCTCGCCGTACTTTCGCTTGGTGTTTACTTCGGCTTTACTGTGTCGCCGGCTGACATCGCTGCAGCAAATAAGGTGGTGTTTGAAGCAGCTAAAACTGCTGCCGGTGCCAGCAACGTCTCGACCTGGGATCTGATCCTGATGGGTCCGATCAAAGACGGCGTGCAGGCGATTGTGCCGCTGGTGATCTTCTTGGCCTTCGTACTGTTCGGCATCCTGCGTACCAAGCTGCCAAACGCCTTCATCATCGTCTGGGGTCTGTTCCTGTCGGTGGTGGGCATGTGCCTGTTCAACATTGGTCTGCTGTATGGCTTGTCGGCATTGGGTGACCAGGCTGGTAGTCTGATCCCGGGTACTTTCCAGGAAATCGCGATCCCTGAGCGTCTGCTGTCGCCGGGCGAGACTGCCACCTATGGCAACCTGTACGGTCCATTCTGGGGCGCAGTCATTGCGCTGATCTTTGCCTGGGTGCTGGGCTTTGGTGCGACCATGGCTGAACCCGCGCTGAATGCCCTCGGCCTGACGGTGCAGAACATGACCAATGGCTCGTTCAAGAAAACGATGCTGATGTATGCAGTGGCGGGCGGTGTATCGACCGGTATTGCGCTGGGTGTGGCGAAGTTGATCTTCGGCTTCAACCTGCTCTACATCCTCGTCCCTGGCTACATCCTTGCCGTAATTCTGACCGCGCTGTCTACCGAAGAATTCGTCAACATTGGTTGGGATTCTGCGGGTGTGACCACCGGTCCGGTGACGGTGCCGCTGGTACTGGCGATGGGCCTCGGGTTTAGTGGCGCAGTGAATGCGGTGGAAGGCTTCGGCATTCTGGCTGCTGCTTCGATCGCGCCGATCGTCGCCGTGCTTGGACTGGGCGTTTACGTTCAGTGGAAGGTCAAGCGCGAGATGAAGGCCGCGGAAGCCGAAGGCTGAGCCGACACATCAACGAACAAGTAAAGAAAAGGATATTCAAATGGCTAAGCGTAAAGTTACCAACCTGACCGAGGTTGCACTCATCACCTGTGTGGTGCAGAAAGGTCTGGCTGACACCATCAATACCTCGCTGCTGGAAGTGGGCGTGCAAGGCTCGACGGTGCACATGGGTGTTGGCACCGGGGTGCGTGAGCGCCTCGGCATTTTGGGTGTGGCAGTTGATGTCGAGCGCGAGATCATCAGCGTGATGGTTCCGCAAGACCAGACCGACCGCATCTTCGAGCGCATGTTCCTCGCCGGTCGCCTTGACACACCAGGCATGGGTTACATCTATGTGACCCCGCTGATGCAGGCTGCGACCTACATCCCGCCCAGCCTGATGCAAGACTGATCAGGACGCTAGGAGATCAACATGAGCCAAAACGATAACGTCGATATCCCGTATATCGATTACACGCGACTTATCACCTGCATCCTGTACGAAGGCGGTGGCAGCCATGTGATGGAACTACTGCATCACAAGGGCTTGAACGAGTGCCATATGTACTCGGTGCGTGGCAACCCGATTGGTCGCGCTTCATTGGCTGGCGGCCTACCAGAGATCCCGAGAACCGAGATCGTTAATCTGGTGGTTTCCGCTGACCAGGCCGACTACGTGTACGCGATGCTTTATGAAGAGTGCGATATGAAGCATCAGGGCAAGGGCATGATTTTCGTGAACCGTTTATCACGCTCTTCCCGCGTCGCGCTGCCGCCCGAGATGGAACATGCGGCCTAAGGCGAATGCTCGCTACGTACATAACAACACCTAATACAGGAGAAATCCATGAGTGACGTCATCAAGAACATGATCCAGCGTAACAAGCGCGCGATTTTCGATGTCGAGGCGCTGGTCCAGTTCAACGTCGGACAAATCCAGGTCGCGCGAAGCACGATCGAGGAAAACATCACCGACGCCCAGCAGAGCTATCTGATTAACGCCGCGGGTAACCGTGAGTTGATCATGCGTACCACAGACGATGTCTTCCGTAATCGTCTGATGATGATCGAAGGTCTGACACCGACCAACAATGACGAAGAGGCCTTCCAGCTGTCGATGGCTAACCGCGTCAAGGTCGAGTATCTCGAGCACCGCTCGAAAATCAACCGCAAAATGGCCAGCATTGCGCTGAAAATGGCGGAAGCCATCCGTGCACTGAGCGATGTCAGCCAGACCTTCTACGAGTTGAATGAAGAGATGGTCAACTACATCGACGAGATCGCTGACTCTAACGGCCAGTGGCTAGACGGCGAGCTCAAGCAGACGATGGGTCAGGCATCACACCACGGCAATGAGTCGCGTGTGAACGAGATCGAAGAAGTGGTTCGTAGCATTAAGAACAGCTCGATCGAGACGCGCAAGATCATTGAAGAGACCTTCGCAACTGGCGAAACGCTGAAAGACAAGCTGAACGGCATGCAGGACGCCGGTAACGAGCTGCGTGACAGCGTGATCTCGCTGCGCGAGAAGGTCGATGCCAACCAGAAGCGCGTAGCAGACCAAATCGGCGGCTAAATCGTTGCCTTGCCGTCTGGAAACTTTCCGGACGGTTCGCTACACTACGGGCTGGCACTTTGCCAGCCCGTTTTTCATTTGAGGGGTTGTAACGACCCCTTGCAAAAAAGAGAAGTATTGCAGGAGCCTGTATGAAGCGCAGAGTCATG
>JAIXQK010000126.1 GCA_027485795.1 Oxalobacteraceae bacterium | reverse complement strand
GCCATCAGTGAAGTCATGGCAAGTAAGGGGTGCGGGCGACTTTTCAGCGGATTGCCGCGGGTACGAATAACAAAGATCACCAGTACCTGCGTACACATCGATTCGATAAACCAACCTGTCTGGAATAGTGCCTCATTCGCCTTGAACAACCACAGGAGCAAGCCGAAGGTCAAAAAATCAAATAATGAACTGACTGGCCCGATCACCCACATGAAGTTTTTGATCAGCTGAATATCCAGCACATGGGGTCGTTTCAGCTCAGAATCATCCACTGCATCCAAAGGAATTGCCATCTCTGACAGGTCATACAAAATATTGTTCAGCAAAATCTGCGTCGGCAGCATGGGCAAGAATGGCAGGAATACCGAAGCGCCCGCCATGCTGAACATGTTTCCAAAATTGGAGCTACTGCCCATCATGATGTACTTCATGATGTTGCCGAAGGTACGGCGCCCCTCCATCACCGCTCGATAAAGTACATTCAGATCATGTTTTAACAGGATGACATCGGCGGCAGCCTTGGCCACGTCGACTGCACCGTCGACAGATATACCGACATCCGCGCTATGCAGCGCGGGGGCATCATTCACACCATCGCCTAGATAACCCACCACATGACCACGTGCACGCAGGGCAGTAATGACGCGTTCTTTCTGCGCAGGGTTCAATCGACAAAATAGATTGGCCGATGCGAGCCGGGCTTGCAAGCCGGATTGATCAAGTCGTTCTATCTCACTACCCAGCACCACGCCTTTGATCGGTAAGTCCAGCACCTGACAAACATGCTGTGTGACGCGTTCACTGTCGCCGGTCAGCACCTTGATCTCTACGCCAGCACGCATCAGTGTCTGGACCGCCTGCCGCGCACTCTCTCTGGGCGGATCTAGAAAAGCTGCAAATCCGGCGAGTACCAGAGCAGACTCGTCGTCGACCACGGCATGCGGATGATCGATAGCCACCGCTTTATGGGCAATCGCCAGCACACGAAAACCCTGTATCTCCTGTGCATGGTAGACAGCGCGTACCCGATCACGCGCAACACTATCCAATTCATTGAACTGATCACCTTCGACACTGTGCGTACACAGACGCAGGAGTTCATCGGGCGCGCCCTTCACCACCAGTAATCGCTGGCCATCTTTCTCTAAAAGCACGGAAACCCGGCGACGCTCAAAGTCGAACGGTACTTCGTCGATTTTTTTCCAGCCGCTTATATCGATTTTCTTATGTGCCAGGATAGCCTCATCCATAGGATTGCGCAGACCAGTCTCAAACCAGCTATTCAGATAGGCAAGCTCTAAAACCCGCTCACTCTCAATACCCGTCGGGTCGAGATGGGATTCCATATGGATTTTGGCTTCGGTCAGGGTGCCGGTTTTGTCAGTACACAGCACATCCATGGAACCCAATTCCTGAATGGCTTGTTGCCGCTTGATGATCACCTGCTCACGTGCCATCCTCAATGAACCTCGCGCTAGTGTGACCGACACCACCATCGGTAATAGCTCAGGTGTCAGCCCCACTGCTAACGCAAGTGCAAACAAGAATGATGATAGCCAGGGCTTATGCGACAGTAAGTTGACCATCAAGACGAACAACACCATACCTATGGTGAGCCGCAAGATCATCAGGTTGAACTGGCGGGTGCCTAAATCAAAGCTGCTCAAACCACCCGGCGTCGTGATCTGTTCAGCGATAGACCCCATAGCGGTTGACGAACCGGTATGCACGATACAAATCTTGGCGCTACCCGACACCACCGACGAGCCCATCAGTAGCGCATTGGTCGCCGCCTGTAAGTCGCCTCCCTCGTCGCCCTTGCTGCCCTGGCTGCCGACAAGCGTCGAGTGCTTCTCTACCGGATAGGATTCGCCAGTCAAAACCGATTGGTTGACGAAACAATCACGCGCTTCGATCACCAAGCCATCCGCGGGTACCAAGTCGCCGGCTTTGAGCAGTACGATATCGCCCGGCACGATCTCACTGACTGCGATGCTTTGCTCAACACTGCTTCGCACGACACGTGCACGGAGCGCGATAGATTGCCTGAGTTTTTCAGCGGCATTGCGCGCGCGATGCTCTTGAAAAAAATCCAGCGTGACGCTGGCCAGCACAATCACTGTGATGATGATGAAGTTGGTCAACTCCCCCAGCATGGCCGACACCATGCTGGCCATCAGCAGAATCAAGACCAATGGATTTCTGAAATGCGAGAGGTATTGCCGCCATATGGGCGGCTCGCGTTGTTCGACAAAGCGGTTGGGGCCGAATCGCCGCCGCAACGCAGCGGCTTGCTGCGTGCTTAGTCCGTGATCAGGATGGGTGGGCGGGGGTGGCTGTAACCACCAAGCCGTCGTAGATACTTCAGTAGATGCTTCAGAAGATACTTCAGTCGATAGCGATGGCATTGAGCAGGCAGAGGAAACCGCGCGTGATGATGCGCAATCACGCCAGCTTGCCTCGGACCCTAGCTAATTGCGCACCAATATGCGCGATTCATGCGCGCGCGCAAGTTGGCGGCACTTAGCCGCCTAGTTCTACCAACAAATCCTTCGCTGCCACTACGGCGCCCGGCTTGACATACACCTGCTTAACGACGCCATCGGCCTCGGCCCGGATCATGGTTTCCATTTTCATTGCTTCGATCGAGACCAGTGGGTCGCCCTTGGCGATTTTCTTTCCAGCCTGCACCGCGACCGTCACCACCATACCTGGCATCGGCGCGCCGATATGCCGTGGGTTGCCCTCTTCCGCTTTGGGGTGAGTGACGGCGGATACCACGCCCGCGTGCTGCACCCGAACCATGCGCGGCTGACCATTCAGTTCAAAGAACAGCTTGCTGACACCTTCGTCTTCAATTTCACTACGACCCACCAGACGAATCACCAGCGTCTTACCCTTGTCGATGCTGACCGAGATCTCCTGCCCATCCTTCAGGCCCTCGAAGAAGACATCGGTCGGCAGCACAGAGATGTCGCCATGCGCACGACGATGCTGCGCATAATCCGTGAACACCTTGGGGTACATGAGGTAGGACGCCAGCTCGGGATCGCTGATTTTGCGATCGACCGCTTTTTCAGCAGTTTCGCGCACTTTATCCAAGTCCACTGGCGGCACATTTGCACCATAGCGGCCTTCGAGCGGTTTGCCGCCCTGCAGTACTTTTTTCTCGAGCGCTTTAGGGAAGCCATCTGGCGGGAAACCCAGCTCACCCTTGAACAGTGAGATCACTGACTCCGGGAATGCAACCTCTTTGTCGGGGTCGGAGACATCGGCAGGCGTCAGATCATTCGCCACCATGAACAAGGCCATATCACCCACGACTTTAGAAGTCGGTGTAACTTTTACGATATCGCCGAACAGTTGATTAACATCCGCATAGGCTTGCGAGACTTCGTTCCAGCGATGTTCGATACCCATCGCGCGTGCTTGCTCACGCAAGTTGGTGTACTGGCCGCCGGGCATTTCATGTCGATAGACATCCGAGGTACCGGAGCGGATATCTGCTTCGAACGGTGCGTAGTAGCGACGCACACCCTCCCAGTACTGTGAGATCGCGAATAATGCATCCTTCGGCAGCTGTGGATCTTTATCGGTGTGCTCGAGTGCAGCAACGATCGAGCCGAGGTTGGGTTGTGCGGTGAGACCACTCATGGCGTCCATTGCAGCGTCAACCGCATCGCAACCTGCTTCAATCGCCGCCAACACACTGGCAGCAGAGATACCGCTGGTGTCATGGGTATGGAAATGAATCGGTAAGCTGACTTCTTCTTTCAAGGCCTTGACCAGTGCACGCGCCGCGTTCGGGCGACAGACACCCGCCATATCCTTGATGCCGATGATATGCACACCGGCCTTTTCAAGTTCCTTGGCCATGGTGACGTAGTACTTCAGGTTGTACTTGCTGCGCGCCGGATCAAACGGGTCACCCGTGAAACAAATCGAACCTTCGCACAGCGCACCGGTTTCACACACCGCATCAATCGCGACGCGCATGTTCTCGACCCAGTTGAGTGAATCGAAAACGCGGAATACATCAACACCGCCAGCAGCTGCCTGCTGCACGAAGTAGCGCACTACATTGTCTGCATAGTTGGTGTAGCCAACCGCATTCGATGCACGCAGCAACATCTGAAACAGAATATTCGGTACCGCCTCGCGCAGCTGCGACAGCCTGTCCCATGGGTCTTCCTTCAAAAAGCGCATGGCGACATCAAAGGTCGCACCACCCCAGCACTCCAAGGAGAACAAGCCGGGCAAGAGGCGTGCGTAGTGCGGCGCAATTGCCACCATGTCGGCAGTACGCATGCGGGTAGCGAACAAAGACTGGTGCGCATCGCGCATGGTGGTGTCGGTAAACAGCACCTGTTTCTGCTCAAGCATCCAGCGTGAGAATTTGTCTGCCCCTAGTTCTTTCAATTTGTCGCGCGAGCCCGGTTGAATCGGCAGATTGCGACCCAGTTTTGGCATGGGGGCATGCGGCAGGATAATGTCTGAGCCTTTGCGGCCTTTCATCTCCGGGTTGCCATTCACCACCACATCGCCAATAAAGCGCAACAAGCGGGTTGCACGGTCAGCGCGCTTGGCGAACTTGAATAACTCCGGCGTCGTATCAATAAACCGCGTGGTACACTCGCCAGATAAAAACAGCGGGTGGTTGATGACGTTTTCCAAGAACTGCAAATTCGTCGAGACGCCACGAATCCGAAACTCGCGCAGTGAGCGATCCATACGCGTCGCAGCCTCGCCCGCGGTTGGTGCCCAAGCGGTCACCTTCACCAGCAATGAGTCGTAATACGGCGTAATCACAGCGCCGGAATACGCCGTACCGCCATCAAGACGAACACCAAAACCTGAAGCGCTGCGATACGCTGTCAAGCGGCCGTAATCCGGTGTGAAGTTGTTCTCGGGGTCTTCGGTGGTGACACGGCATTGCAAGGCATGGCCGTTGAGTCTGACCTCGTCTTGCAGGGGAATGCGTGCGCCGCGTTCGTCTAGCTGGCCAATCGCCAAGCCCTCGGTCACGCGGATCTGGGATTTGACGATATCGACTCCGGTGACTTGCTCGGTCACGGTGTGCTCCACCTGAATGCGTGGATTAACCTCGATGAAATAAAACTTGCCGCTATCGGCATCCATCAAGAATTCGACAGTACCCGCGTGGGTGTAATTCACCGCGCGGCCCAGCTTCAGCGCTGATTCGCACAGTTCAGCGCGGGTGGTCTCATCAAGGTACGGCGCGGGTGCGCGCTCGACCACTTTCTGATTGCGCCGCTGCACCGAGCAGTCGCGCTCGAACAAATGAATCAGATTGCCATGGGTATCGCCCAGAATCTGCACCTCGACATGGCGCGCACGGCGAACCAGTTTTTCGAGATACATCTCATCATTGCCGAACGCGGCAGCGGCTTCGCGCCGCGCGACTTCCAGTTGCGAGGGTAACTCGGCTTCGGATTCAATCACACGCATGCCACGTCCACCGCCGCCCCAGCTCGCTTTCAGCATCAAGGGGTAACCCACCTCGGCGGCCATCGCCTTGACTTGTTCGATGTCATGCGGCAGCGCCTTGGTGGCCGGTACTACCGGCACACCCGCTGCAATCGCAGCGTTACGCGCCGCTACCTTATTGCCCAGCGTGCGCATGACCTCTGGCTGCGGCCCAATGAAAGCAATACCGTTGGCGCTACAGGCTACGGCAAAATCTGGGTTCTCGGACAGAAAACCATAACCGGGGTGAATCGCATCCACCCCCGCCTCCAGCGCTAGCCGAATGATGTCGTCAATATCCAGATAAGCGGCAATCGGCTTCTTGCCCTCACCCACCAGATAACTTTCATCGGCTTTAAAGCGGTGCAGCGCAAAACGGTCTTCCGCCGCATAGATCGCTACCGTGCGGATACCCAGCTCGGTGGCAGCACGCATGACGCGGATGGCGATTTCGGAACGGTTTGCAACCAGCAGTTTGTGGATTTTTTTCATGGGGTGGGCCAATCGTAAATTGCGACAGCCGCGCCGGGCCTTCTGAAGCCCGCCAACAGCGTAAAACCGTGATTGTACGCAAGCTGCTGCGCCGCAATAAGATTCCTTGTTGCACTAAGACTTTTGAACTGCCGCACAGGTGGCAACCCGGCGGGCGCCAAGTGATTCAAAACAGCACGCCCAACCTCCAGCAAGCGATGCCCGTGCCGAATGGCCGTGACCAAACCAGCGACGCTTCGCTTCCTGCGCCACCCCGGCACCTACGGAATTAGCTCGGCGGTTGAGGTCATTGAGACCCATATGTCTTGGGTATTTCTGGCCGGCGAATACGCCTTGAAGCTGAAGAAACCCTTGCGCAATGCCTATCTTGATTTCCGTAGCATCGACGTCCGCTGCCGCGCCTGCGCCGAAGAATTACGCCTTAATCGACGGCTTGCGCCGGAAATTTACCTTGGCGTCCAAACCATCTCGCTGGACGCCGATGGAAAGTTAAGGTTTGGCGCGGCCGGTGAACGGGTGGATTGCGTCGTTCGAATGCGCCGACTGCCAGAAAGCGTCATGCTAAGCACCAAGCTAGTACAAGGCACGGTGGACCGGAGCGTGCTGGAAGCCGTCGCGGCTTGTATCGCGCAATTTCATCGCAGCTTACCGCCCTTGCGACCAGTGCCGCACCAATGGCGAAAGACAATCGGCGAGGCGATAGCTAGCAATACATCTGCCCTGCTGGCGTACCCGCAATGCCTACCAAGTGCGGCGGTAGACCACCTGTGCCAACAACAGCGCGCTTTCTTAATTGGCCATGCCACATGGATTGATGCGCGTATTCATCAAGGTTGTATGGTCGAGGGGCATGGGGATTTACGCGCTGAGCATGTGTTCGTCAGCGATACCGTGGGCGCGATTGATTGTCTGGAGTTTTCAGCGGCACTGCGTCAGCTCGATTGCGCTGACGAGATTGGGTTTCTTGCGCTGGACTGCGAGCGCCTGGCAGGCGAAGCGGTAGGGAACGCTCTGATTCAGCACTATCAAACGATCACGCATGACTATCTACCGCCTGCGTTGCTACATTTTTATCAGTCAGTTCGCGCAGCAATTCGTGCGCGACTGGCTATCCTGCGATTGTCAGAACCAAGCTACCGACCGCATCATGAATGGGTGGATCGGGCACGGCTATGGCTACAACTGGCAATAAAGCATGCAGCTGCTATGCGCTCGGATCAGCTCTGCATCAGTTCAACAATCGATCCACCTTCATGACAGCGCCTGATCGCCTCGGCGAATAAACCGGCGCAACTGACGACTTCGAGTTTGTTCGCCAAGGCGCTGCCGGCTGTGAGGCGTAATGGCACACTATCGGTAATGAATACGCGCTGGATCATTGGGTCGCTGAGTACGCTTTCTGCATCTGCATTGAATAATCCATGCGCAGCCAGCGCCCAAACTGCTGTCGCGCCTTGTTGATGACAAACCCTTGCGGCGCGTAGCAAGGTTTGCCCGCTGCTGATCAGGTCGTCAAACAGCAAGACATGCCGACCATTGACCTCACCCACCAGCAACTCACCACTTAGCACGCCAGCGCTGCGAAATTTTTCGACGAAGCCCATGGTCACACTTCGGTCGAGGCTGTGCGCCAACTTTTGTCGAAACAATGCCGCTCGCTTGACGCCACCGGCGTCCGGCGACACTACTGCGACAGCTGCGTCAGCAAGGCGATCACCCAGCAAATTACCCAACTGAACATGGGACGGCTCACCCAGCTGATCAACTAGCTTCGCTGCAAACAGTGAAGTACAGTCCAGCGCCTCGGTATTGCAGCGAAATGCATTCTGAAACGCAGCCGGGTTATGCACCTCCAACACCAACAATGCATCGGTACCAACGGCTTCGAACAGTTGCGCCAGATATCGCAGCGTGACGGGATCACGTGGCTGGGTCTTGCGATCTTTACGTGCATAAGCAAGATAAGGCACCACGGCCGTCACTTCTTTTGCGGCGGCATCCTTGAGCGTTGCAATGAAGAATAGCAAGCGAGTGAGCTTGTCATTGACGCTTTGTGATGGCTCGCTATAAAGCGAGTGCAGCACGAAACAGCTACGCCCTCGGACACTTTGTAAGGGTCTGGCTTTGTGCTCGCCATCCTCAAACACGCGTTCCTCATGCGGCGTGAGCGCCAGACCAAGCTGCTGTGCGATAGCGTTGCCCAGCACATGACTGTGCTCAAGCGCGAACAACAAGAGTGAATTTTTTGGCATGCCGCGAATCTGACGATTGACCAGTACCGTATCTTGGGCGGCACGGCATGGCTTTCTTTGACGTGTTCAATGGCGATGCCGATGGTATATGTGCGCTGCATCAAGTGCGGCTGCATTGCCCGCGCGATGCGGTGCTGGTCACCGGTGTCAAGCGTGCGATTGCGCTTCTGAAAAACGTCGAGGCCCATGTCGGTGACACGGTGACGGTGTTGGATATATGTGTTGACGAAAACCGCAGCGCGCTGCTGTCTTTATTAGATGCAGGTGTGCAGGTAGATTATGTTGATCATCACGCCAGGCAAGCCTTGCCGGACCACCCGCTACTGCACGCAACCATCAACGCAGATCCCGCAGTTTGTACTGCCGTACTGGTGGATCAGCAACTAGGTGGTCGCTACCGACGCTGGGCCATCGTGGCGGCTTATGGCGACAACCTGCCCAACACCGCGCGTCGGCTTGCGCACAGCCTTCGACTTCCCACCCTAGAACGACATGCATTGCGCCAGCTTGGCAAGCTGCTCAACTACAACGCGTATGGCGACAGTGTTGATGAGCTGATCATTCACCCCGCTGAGTTGTACCGACGTCTGCACCGACACCTCGACCCACTCAGGTTTATATCGGACGAGCCAGTACTCAAGACGCTTGCAGCAACGCTTGAAAGTGATTTGCGTCAGGCACTCTTCATATCGCCGGAGCGCGTATCACCCTGCGCCAGCATGACTTATCTGCCTGATGCAGCTTGGAGCAGGCGTGTATCGGGCACACTCGCCAATCAGCTTGCGCGTGATGAGCCTGCTCTTGCGCATGCGGTACTGGTGCCGACGGCAAATAAGGCGTGGCGGGTGAATGTACGTGCGCCCATGCGACTGCCGGTTGGTGCGGATCAACTCTGCAGCCGATTTCCTAGTGGTGGAGGCCGACCGGCAGCCGCAGGTATTGATGCCCTGCCGGCTGCGGAGCATTCGATTTTTATTGCGGCATTTCGGCAAGTATTTGCTGGTGCGCGCTCGGTACCACGAGACTTGCCAATCCCATCGCAATTGGTCAGACAAACCTGCGCCTCATCAAGTATTGCGTCGACAGCGCCTTCGTACGAAGCACATCAAAACGCTGATGACCGCGAAGCGGATGATTAGCGCTTACCTTTTACCCCCACTGCATGAAGGAGACAAGCATGGCCAATCTGAGTCGATTTAATCCATTTAGCGACATCACGCGCAGCACGCCTTTCGGCAAGCTCGATGAACTTTTCGATAATTTGGAAAACATTCTGCCCTCACGCATGTGGGAGCCAGTACCGCGCATCAAGATGGATGTCGCCGAAGATAAACAGTCCTATACCGTACACGCCGAGATACCGGGCGCGCGCAAAGATGACATCAAGGTGCAAGTTGAGGGGCGTCAGATCACTATCAGCGCCGAGGTGAAAAAACAGAGCGAGACCCGCGAGGGTGAGCGCACGGTGCATGCAGAGCGCTACTACGGCCGTGAGTCACGCAGCATCATGCTTGATCATGAGGTCGACGAGAAGAAAGCGGTCGCTAAATATGAAAACGGCGTGCTGGAGCTGAAGCTACCTATTCTCGAAGCATCGCGCGCCGCGCATCACTTGCCAATTCAATAAAACTTAGTTGGCCTGCGGCGGGCACAACCGATATCGCTTGGTCGGTGCTCGCCCATCAGCTGTCTGACGCCCAAGGAATGTCGTCATCCTGTCATCTTGATCGGCAATAGTAGAATGGCACCACCTCGCGCACATGAATTGTGTGTGCGCCGCCTTTGCCAATCAGGGAGACCATGGGATCCGAGCCCACCAATTCGCGCGCGTCAGACCCTCAGCCATTCGCACCCTACCGGCCAACGAACCGACGCTGGCTGCCGTGGCTATTACTGATTATTGCTGTCGGCCTGATCGGTGGTCTGAGCTGGTATGCCATCGCACGTAAGGATCAGAACGCAGAGCGTGGCGGTATGCCGCGCGGCCGCCCACCCGTCACCGTCGGTGTCGCTGCGGCCGGTACAGAGAGTTTTCCGGTTGAACTGGATGCGCTTGGCACCATTGCGCCGGTTGCCACTGCCATCGTTCGTGCGCAGGTTTCAGGTGTAGTACAGCAAGTGTCATTTAGTGAAGGCCAAATCGTGCAGCGCGGTCAGCTGCTGGCGCTGATTGATCCGCGACCCTTTGAAAATGCACTGATGCAGGTCAAGGGCCAACTGCAGCGCGATGAGGCACAACTGGAAAACGCCCGCGTCACCGAGCGTCGCTACCGGCAACTGCAAGCGCAGGACTCGATTGCGCAGCAAGATGTTGACGCGCAAACAGCGCTCGTTAAACAGCTGGAAGGTACCGTCGCGATTGATCGCGCTGCAGTTCGTAGCGCGCAGCTGAATCTCGACTTCGCTCGCATCACCGCACCCATCTCAGGCCGGATTGGTCTGCGTAGCGTTGACGTCGGTAACCTGGTCGGCCCCGCTGACGCTACCGGATTGGTCACCATCACCCAAACCGCACCGATCGATGTGGTATTCGCAGTACCGCAAGATGCGGTACCCGAGCTAAAGCACGCAATCTCTGGCGGCAAGGCTCTTCCAGTCACCGCGTTTGATCGCTCGCGTAGCAAGCCGCTGGCCGTGGGTCGCTTTCTTGCACTCGACAATGTCGTCGATACCCAAACCGGTACCGTGCGCGCCAAGGCACGCTTTGATAACGCGAACGGTAGCTTGTTCCCCAACCAATTCGTGAATGTGCGTCTGAAACTGCGCACGGTCGAAGGCGCGACCGCAGTACCGGTGTCTGCAGTACGCAATGGGGGTGATGGTCCGTTTGTGTATGTGCTGAACCCCGCTGAAAAAACCGTATCACTCCGACCAGTGAAACGCGGCTTATCGAGTCTGGATAAAACGCAAATTCTGTCGGGTGTCGAGCCGGGCGAACAAGTCATCACCGAAGGCGCAGACCGCTTGACCGATGGTGCCAAAGTACGACTGCCCGGTGAGCGCGGTAAAGGCGATAAAGGTGCAGGCGATAAAGGTGCAGGCGACAAAGGTGCACGTGGTGCTGACGATGCGGATGGCAAAGGCGCTAGCGGTAAAGGTGCAGCCGGTGGTGGCGAGGAACGCCAGGGCGGTGAGAAGCGCAGCCGCAACGCGAGCGGCGGATGACCCCTTCCCGTCCGTTCATTCTGCGGCCGGTCGGGACCTCGCTGCTGATGGTCGCGATTGTGCTGGCAGGGCTGATCGGTCTGCGGTTTTTGCCGATTGCAGCCTTGCCGCAGGTGGATTTCCCCACCATTCAAGTGCAAACCCTGTATCCGGGTGCCAGCCCGGAGGTGATGAGTCAAACCGTCAGCGCGCCACTCGAGCGACAGTTCGGGCAAATGTCCGGTCTGAAGCGCATGAGCTCGGCCAGTGCTGCGGGTCTGTCAACCGTGACACTGCAATTCAATTTAGGCGTACGTCTCGATGTTGCAGAGCAGGAGGTACAAGCGGCCATTAACGCTGCAACCGCCCTGCTACCTGCTGACCTACCTGCGCCACCCGTCTACGCAAAAGTAAATCCGGCAGATGCGCCGGTGCTGACGCTGGCGATCACCTCCGATACTTTGCCACTGACTGAGCTGCATCAGATTGCCAATAACCGACTGGCACTGAAAATCAGTCAGGTCAGTGGCGTCGGTCTCGTCACCCTCTCCGGCGGTCATAAACCGGCGATTCGAATTCAAGCCGATATACGCGCACTAGCGGCTGCCGGTCTGGGGCTGGATAGCTTGCGTACTGCGATTACCCAAGCGAATGCCAATACCGCCAAAGGCAATATTGATAGCGCGACGCGCTTTTACTCGATCAATGCCAATGATCAGCTGAAATCCGCACAAGACTATGCCAACCTGATCGTCGCCTGGAAAAACGGCGCACCAGTGCGCTTGTCGGAAGTCGCGCGCGTGGTGCAAGCGCAAGAAAACGTACGACTCGCCGCCTGGGCTGATTTGAAGCCGGCGATTATTTTGAATGTGCAGCGACAGCCGGGCGCGAATGTCATCCAAACGGTGGATGCGATACAGCAGCGGCTACCGGAGCTGACCGAGAGCCTGCCCGCCTCGGTGAAATTGACCGTGCTGTCCGATCGCACCGGTACCATCCGCGCCTCCATCGAGCATGTCACCATCGAGCTATTCGTCGCCGTGGCACTGGTGGTGTTAGTGATCTTGCTGTTTCTGCGCAGCGTGCGCGCGACCATCATCGCTAGCCTTGCGGTACCGATTTCCCTGCTCGGTACTTGCGGTGCGATGTTCTTGCTGGGGTATAGCCTCAACAATCTGACGCTGATGGCTTTAACCATTGCCACTGGTTTCGTGGTGGATGATGCCATCGTCTCGCAGGAGAATATCTCGCGTTATATCGAACGCGGCGAAACGCCGATGCAAGCAGCGCTGAAAGGCGCTGGCGAGATCGGCTTCACGATTATCTCGCTCACCGTCTCGCTAATTGCGGTGTTGATCCCACTGCTGTTCATGTCGGATGTGGTGGGTCGATTATTTCGTGAGTTTGCCGTTACGCTGGCGATCACGATCGTTGTTTCTGCGCTGGTGTCGCTAACCCTGGTACCAATGATGGCGGCACGCATGCTGCGTGCGGACGACGATGCTGATCCGCCTGCGCTCGCGCGTTCGCTACAAGCGGGGTTTGATCGTTTGTTGAACGGCTACCGGCAGATGCTGAGTTGGGTACTTGAGCGGCAGACGCTGACCTTACTGGTTGCACTCGGTACGCTGCTGCTCACCGTGCTGCTCTATATACAAATACCCAAAGGTCTATTTCCGCAGCAGGATACCGGTCGGCTACAAGCACGGGTCGAGGCACGTGAGGGTATTTCATTCGGCGCCATGGCGACACTGCAGCAAGCCGTCGCGCGTGAGCTATTACAAGACCCGGACGTGGCCTCGCTGAGTTCGCAAGTGGGTGTCGGCAATGGTAACCCGATGCTGCATACCGGCAGCATGCTGATCAATCTGCGCACCGAACGTAGCGGCACTCAACAACAGATTATGGATCGCTTGCGCGCACGCGCCTCGCAGGTGGCTGGGGCGAGTCTATATGTGCAACCGCTGCAGGACCTGACGATTGACGCGGAGACCGGCCCGACGCAGTACCGCGTTGCATTAGAGGGCGCAGATAATGCGACGGTACAGCGATGGACTGAGCTACTGGTGCAGCAGCTGGCGAATGAACCTGCGGTACGGCATGTTGGCTCGGATGTAGGCGTCAGCGCGGCGTCACTGATGGTGAGTATTGATCGCGATAGTGCTTCACGCCTTGCGGTGAGTGCGGCGGCGATTGATGATGCTCTGTATAACGCATTTGGTCAGCGCATTGTGTCGACGATTTTTACCGAGACGAATCAGTTTCGAGTAGTGCTGGAGGCGGCACCGGGTACCGCAAGCTCGGCGCAATCGCTGGCTGATATTCCGATCAAGACTGGCTCGGGCAAGGCCACGACCCTGGGCGCAATTGCGACCGTCCGTGAACAAGCATCGCCCTTGCAGATTACGCGCGTGGGGCAATTCCCCGCCACCACCATCGGCTTCGACACCGCACCTGGCGTCGCGCTGGAGGATGCGGTACGCGCGATTCGTCAGGCAGCACAAGAGATTGGCATGCCGGCTGCAGTCACACTCAATTTCTTGGGTGCGGCTGGCGCATTTGATGCCGCACTGGAGAATCAGCTCTGGTTGATTTTAGCGGCAGTGATCTGCGTTTATATCGTGCTTGGTGTGCTGTATGAAAGCTATGTACACCCACTGACGATTTTATCGACACTGCCATCGGCAGGTGTTGGCGCTTTATTGGCATTGATGATCGCAGGCCACGAGCTTGGTGTGATCGGTGTGATCGGCATCATCCTGCTGATCGGCATCGTCAAGAAAAACGCGATCATGATGATCGACTTCGCGATTGCTGCTGAGCGCGAACAAAACAAATCGCCGCGTGAAGCGATCGAGCAAGCAGCGCTGTTACGTTTTCGTCCGATTTTAATGACCACGCTAGCAGCGCTGTTTGCTGCTTTGCCCCTGATGCTGGGTTGGGGTGAAGGCGCTGAGTTGCGGCACCCAATGGGATTGGCGATTTTTGGTGGTTTGGTGCTTAGCCAATTACTGACGCTGTTTACCACCCCGGTAATTTATCTCGGCTTTGATCGCCTGGGTCGCTACTGGTTTGGCACCAGTACGCGCACCGGGACGCGAACCGGAACACGTGCATGAACTTGTCGCGGCCTTTCATTGAACGGCCGATTGGCACCACGCTGCTGACGGTCGCGATCGCATTAACCGGTGTAGCGGCGTTTTTCTTATTGCCTGTTGCGCCGCTGCCGCAAGTGGAAACACCCAGCATTACAGTGCGCGCACAAGTCCCCGGCGGCAGCCCGGCGACGCTGGCGTCAAGTGTGGCGGCACCACTTGAGCGACGCTTGGGTGCGATTCCGGGTTTGACCGAGATGACCTCCAGCAGCGGGAATGGCTCTACCCGCATCAATCTGCAATTCGACTTCTCGAAAAAAATCGATACCGCGGCACGCGAGGTACAAGCCGCGATCAATGCCGCGCGCGCTGATCTGCCGATCTCGCTGCGCTCAAACCCGACCTACGCCAAATCAAATTCCACCGACTCGCCAATGATTGTGTTGGCGCTGACGTCGAAAACACGCTCCACCGGTCAGATTTATGAAGCGGTATCGAATCAGATACAGCAACGCCTAATGCAAGTCGAGGGTGTGGGTGATGTCGAGCTGGGTGGCGGCTCCTTGCCCGCAGTACGCATTGAGTTGCTGCCATTTGCACTGCACCGGCAGGGGTTGTCTGCCGAGGATGTGCGCGCCGCAATACAGTCAGCCACCGCGAACCGACCCAAAGGCATGATCGATGGAGACGGTCGCTCGTTTCAGATCATCACCAATACCGGCGCAACTGCGGCACGTCTCAACGCTGACAGCTACCAGCAACTGATCGTCGCCTGGCGCAACGGCGCGCCGGTACGTTTGTCGGATGTAGCGAATGTCTACACCGGCAGCGAAGATAGAAATACGCTTGGTCTATTCAATGGCGTGCCGGCTGTCGTCGTCATGGTGTACCGGCAGCCGACGGCTAATGTGATCGAAACCGTTGATGCGGTACGCGCGCTGTTGCCCGCGTTGAAGGAAGAACTGCCAGCAGATATTGAGCTGAAGATTTCATCTGACAGCACAAACTCCATACGCTCGTCGCTGCGTGAGATCGAACTAACCTTGGTGATATCCATCGTGCTGGTGATCTTGGTGGTGAGCGCCTTCCTGCGCAGCGCTCGCGCCACTCTGATACCGGCGGTCGCCACCATTGTGTCGCTACTCGGTACTTTCAGTGTGATGTACCTACTCGGCTTTTCACTGAACAACCTGTCGCTAATGGCGCTCACCATCGCCACTGGCTTCGTCGTCGATGACGCCATCGTTGTCCTCGAGAACATCACTCGGCACCGCGAGATGATGGCGGCTGATCCGCACCAGTCCCAACGCAATCTTTCGCTCGAAGCCGCGCTGCGCGGTGCGCGCGAAGTGAGCTTCACGGTCGTCTCGATCTCGGTCTCGCTAGTGGCCGTGTTCATCCCATTATTGTTCATGGGTGGACAAGTTGGGCGCTTGTTCCGCGAATTCGCGCTTACCCTATCTGCGGCGGTAATGATCTCACTGCTGATCTCACTGACCACCACGCCGATGATGTGCGCTTGGCTATTGCGTCAACCGCGCAAGGAGAAACCTCCCGGGCGCATATCGCGTTTCTTTGCCCGTGCATACGCGTCGGTACAACATGCCTATGCGGAGGTCTTGGATATTGCGCTCGACCACCGCTGGCTGGTGCTAACGCTGTTAGCCGCAGTGATCGCCTTGAATGCGTGGTTGTTCACAATTGTGCCAAAGGGATTTTTCCCCCAGCAGGACGCAACCCAGATTACAGCAGGATTGCGCGCTGACCAAAGCATCTCGTTTGACGCGATGAAGAGCAAGGTGCGACAGATGGTCGAGATCATCCGCAAAGATCCGGCGGTGGCAACCGTGACCGGCTACACTGGTGGCAACCGACCAGGTGGCGGCTTCATGTTCATCACGCTCAAGCCGCGACCAGAACGCACAGAGACTGGCCAGGAAGTGATCACGCGGCTACGACCAAAACTGTCCCGCGTGACCGGTGTGTCAGCTATGTTGATACCGGTGCAAGACTTACGGGTCGGCGGTCGACGCGATGTAAATCAAATTCAATACACGCTCAAGAGTGACAACCGGGACGACCTCAAGCTCTGGACCGGCAAGCTAGTAGAAGCCATGAAGCGTCAACGCGGTGTGATGGATGTAGATTCAGATCTACAAGAGAACGGTGTCGAGACTTTTGTGCGGGTGGATCGCGACGCCGCTACACGGCTGGGTGTTAGCTCACGTGATATCAACAACGCGCTGTACAACGCATTCGGTCAGCGTCAGGTGGCTACCCTGTATGGCGAGCTTAACCAGTACCGCGTGATCATGGAGCACAACCCGGCCTATACACGGAGCCCGCAAGCGTTGAATGACATTTATGTGCCGGTACGCGCGAGTGCTGCTAGTTCAAGCGCGAATCCCGGTCTACGTGATGTCGCCAGTGGTCAGGCGCTCTCCACTAGCGGCACTGTGATGGTGCCACTCTCGAATGTTGCCAGCTTCGCAGAGCGATCAACCGCGGCCTCGGTCAGCCATCAGGATGCGGAGTTGGCGGGTACAGTGTCTTTTAATCTTGGGGTGGGTTTGACGCTACCGGACGCGCAAGCCGCGCTAAAGCGTGCAGTGGATTCGATTGCGATTCCGGCCAGTGTGCGCGGCAGTTTCCAGGGAACGGCGCGTGCTTATCAGGAATCACAAGGCCAACAACCTTTATTGATATTGGCCGCCTTGGTGGTGATCTATATTGTGCTCGGCATTTTGTATGAGAGCTTGCTGCACCCGCTGACGGTGCTATCAACGATCCCTTCAGCCGGTATCGGTGCGGTGGTAGCGCTGATGCTGTTTGGTATGGAATTCTCGCTAATTGCGCTGATTGGATTATTTTTGTTGATAGGCATCGTCAAGAAAAATGCGATTCTGATTATCGATTTCGCACTACAAGCCGAGCGTAGCCGTGGCCTGTCGCCTCGCGAGGCGGTACGTGAGGCTTGCCTGCATCGACTACGGCCGATCCTGATGACGACCGCCGCCGCCGCGCTCGGTGCGCTGCCGCTTGCGATAGGATTCGGTGAGGGCTCGGAGTTGCGTCAACCCTTGGGGGTGGCAATCATCGGTGGTTTGGTCGCCAGTCAGTTGCTCACCCTATTAACGACGCCCGTGGTTTACTTAACACTTGACCGCTGGCGTCACCGTAGTCCGAATGAACGCGCGCTGGGTCGTGAGACGAATGACACTCATGACACCCGCCCACTGCCTACCTGAAAAAATGAAAAAGCGGTTTCTCATCATTGTGTTGTCAGCACTGCTCGGTGCATGCTCATTTAAACGAATTGGGCCGGATTACCGCACCCCGCCCGTGCCGCTGCCCGCCCACTTTAAAGAGGCCGATGGCTGGAAAGTGGCGCAACCCGCCGATGCCAGCCCGCGCGAGCCTTGGTGGAATCTGTTTCATGACCCGCTACTAAATGAACTTGCACCGCGCGTCGCGGTATCCAACCAAAATATCGCCGCGTCTGTCGCCGCGTTTCAGCAAGCGCAGGCATTAGTGGCACAACAACGCGCGTCGCTGTTTCCCACACTTGGCCTGACCGGTTCTGCAACTCGCACCAATGTGGCGAATGCGGTAACGCCCTTGCGTCGCGTTCGGGTGGATTTGGGCGCAGCCTGGGAGCCTGATCTGTGGGGCCGCCTCGGGCGCTCGGTGCAAGGTGCCGAAGCCAATGCGCAAGCTAGTGCCGGTGAGCTTGCTACCGCCACGCTATCGGCACAAGGCGAGCTGGTGACGAATTACCTGCTGCTGCGGCAGGCAGATGCGCAACGTAAGTTGCTGGAAACCGCTATCGCTGACTATCAGCGTGTCGTCACCATCACGGAAAACCGCTACAAGGTCGGCGTGGCGCCCAAGACCGATTTATTGCAGGCGCAGACACAACTATCGAATGCGCAATCTGATTACACCGGTTTGCTGAGTCAGCGTGCGCAACTGGAGCATGCGATTGCGGTGCTATTGGGTGAGGCGCCGTCCAACTTCACTATCGCGGCCAGTGATGAGTGGCGTATCGCGGTACCCGAGCTTCCGATGGTGGTGCCGTCGGAGTTACTGGAAAGACGGCCCGACATCGCGGCGGCCGAGCGCCGTGTCGCTGCCGCTAACGAGCAGATCGGCATCGCTCGCTCGGCTTACTTCCCCAGCGTGAACTTGACCGGCAGTACCGGTGGTTTCGCGGCGACTGCGCCGGGCCTGCTATCGAACCCAACCAGTATCTGGTCGCTCGGTATCGCGCTCACACAGCCGATTTTTAACGCAGGACTGACCAAGAGCCGAGTAGCTGGTGCCGAGGCATTCTATGAACAAGAAGTGGCGCTGTATCGTCAAACTGTGCTTGAGGCATTTCAGAGTGTTGAAGATCAACTGATTGCCTCGCGCGTGCTGACTGAGCAAGAAACCTTGCTAGCCACCGCCGCCGCCGCTGCAACACAAGCGCAAGATCAAGTGCTTAATCGCTACCGGGCCGGTCAAGTGAGCTTTTTGGAAGTGGTGCTTGCTCAGACAACCGCGCTGAATGCACGACGCACTTTGTTGCAGGCGCAGTCCAACCGTCAGGTAGCGAGCGTGGCATTGATCAAAGCCATGGGCGGCGGCTGGGGCACCGCTTCAACCCCGGCCAAGGACACACAATAAGTTGCGTATCGACACTTTGGCCGGAGCTTGAAAAGATTGCGTAACTCCGGTGCTTTGTTCTCGCCAGCCTTTACCCGCCTCACCCTTTACCGCGGCTGCATCACCCTCGCCTATCAAATCCTGACGGTGACCGCAGGTTGGCATATCTACTCGCTCACGCACGACGTGGTGGCGCTCGGCCTGATCGGGCTTGCCGAGGTGATTCCTTATTTTCTGTTGTCTTTATTCGCCGGGCATGCGGTGGATGTGCTGCCCAAGAAGCTGATCGCGCTGATCGGTTGTGCCTGTTACGTCGCGATTTCAACGCTGATGGTCGTGATGGTCACGAATCCCGGGACTCTTTTGCCGCTGACGATGTGGATTTATATCGCGATGGGGCTAGCAGGGGCCGCACGCTCGCTTTTGCGACCGGCTTATGCCGCGATCATGGTGCGCATACTTGAACGCGAGCAGTTGGCGCGAGCAACCGCCATCAGCACCGTGGTGTTTCAGGTTGCGCTGGTTTCGGGCCCGGTGATTGGTGGCTTGCTGATCGCTTGGCAGGATGTGCGGCTGGCTTACCTTGCCACCGGTGTGTTTGCCCTGACGGGCGTGGTCGCGATGCTTGGTTTGAAAGTGATCGAGACGCCAGCGGCTGAAACATCGGCCTCGGTATTCGCCAGTATTCGCGAGGGCCTGCGTTTTGTGAGTTCAACCCAGGTGATGCTGGCGGCGATGGCGCTGGATATGTTCGCGGTGCTGTTTGGTGGTGCGGTGGGCGTGCTGCCGGCGTTCATTCATCAAGTACTGAGCGGTAGCCCGGAGAATCTAGGCTTGTTGCGCGCCATGCCAGCCGCCGGTTCGGTGATTGTCGGCCTCTGGCTGACACGTCGCTCGATTGATCGTCACTCCGGCAAATGGTTGATGCTGTCAGTTGCCGGCTTTGGTGTGTCGATTATTGGCTTTGGACTATCGACCTCGCTGACCATGGCAGCGATTTTTCTGTTCTTGTCGGGTCTTTTCGATGGTGTCTCGGTGGTACTGCGTCAGACCATCCTGCAATTGGTCACACCACAGCACATGCAAGGTCGTGTCACTGCGATTAATGGCCTCTTCATCGGTTCGTCTAACGAGATCGGGGCCCTGGAGTCCGGAATCGCGGCCAGCCTGCTGGGGCTGGTACCATCTATCTTGTTCGGTGGATCGATGACCCTGCTGGTCGTCGGCTTCGCCTGGCTACTAGCGCCGCAGCTGCGGGCGCTGCATATGCGGGATCTGCACCGCGCGATCAGCTGAAAAGCCTTGTAAATACAGGACTTTTCGGTTCGGTTGGCGATTTCAAGCAGTTCTCACAAACCCCTTTTAAGCTGTACGTTTATACAGTATTATGGCGTCGACCCAGCACCATTCGTCACCACAAGGAGATGTCAATATGAAAACGAATCTGGCCTATGTGAACACCGAGCCGACCATCGGCGCACCGCGCACACGCACCGACGTCACTCGGCTCTGGCGCAAGCGTGGATGGCAACCACCGAGCGAATATCGGCAGGATTTTGAGCAGTCCTGCAAGCCTGTTATCCACGCCGGCTTAGTAAAACTGCACGCTGAAAAAACATTCTG
>JAIXQK010000035.1 GCA_027485795.1 Oxalobacteraceae bacterium | reverse complement strand
GTTTCGTCTTCTCCTTCATGGGTTGCGAATGCTTATCAAGGCTTTTACTATGTTCGTTTCACCTCTGGTGTTAAGAATGGAATGTATTACACTGTTACTTCCAACACCACGGGTTCTTTAACTGTTAATACTGCTGGTGATGATGTCAGCGGCGTTGTCCAGGGAGACACATTCAAGCTTTTTCAGCATTACACTCTCAATACGTTGTTCCCTTTCAATGACGCTACCAAGAATCCGTTGACCGCTTCGCTCAACACTTTGTTGTCTGGCCGTCGTTCGCAAATTATTATTCCTGATAATAATTTCGAGGGCATTAATTTGCCTGCTCAAGGAACTTATTACTTTACTTCTTCAAGCTGGGTTAGAGCGGTCGCAGGCAATCCTAATGCGAATGATACTATTCTGTATCCCGATGAATTTATTATTGTTCGTCAGCCTGCTTCCGTTGCATCTGATGTAACCATGGTTTTTACCGGTGAGGTCTCTACTAACACCTTGGCGTTGCCTCTAGCGACGAGGGCAGCTGGAACCCGGGACAACGCGTTGGCGTTGACGCGCGCTGTTGACGTGACGCTCGCGGCAAGCGGACTTGCTTCTGGCTTCGTTGAAAGCACAAATAATTTGTTGTCTGGACGCCGTGATCAGCTCATCGTATTCGATAACTCTCAAGTTGGCTTCAATAAGTCCGCTGCTAGAACCTACTATAGGTTTGGAGGAAATTGGATACGTGCAGCCGCAGGTAATCCCAATGCCAACTCCGAGCTTTTGGCTGCTGGTTCTGGTTTCATTGTTCGTAAGTTCCAGACTGCTAATTCTTCTGTTAGCATTGCCCAGAACACCCCCAACTACTAATTTAACCCCAACATTAATATGTCTAAACAAAAGTTAGCTATCGGTATTGTTGCTGCAAGTCTGGCTGTTAGCGCTCAAGCTGCAGTTTCCATTACTGGTGGTCTCATTGGCCCTCTCCGCAATTCGGCTGGAAACATCATTTCGCCCGGCACGCTTGGACTTTTTGTTGTTGATCAATCCAATAACGGATTGCTTAATGCAGCAAACACTGTGTTGTCTGTCAATTCGTTCCTTGGCGGTGGCACTGATGATTTGATTTTGGGCACCTACACTGCTCTTGATATCGGTGGCTCAGGCGAAATTGGTTTTGATTTCAGCGGTGCTGTTATTAATATCTCGGGCAACACTAGCACTGGAGACAATCTTTATTTCGTTTGGTTTCCTACGTTAACTAACAGTGCAATCGGAACAACTGTAGGCGGAGGCATTTCATATGGTGCTTTCACAAGCGCTATCAAAGATGAATTTGCCGATATCGCTTGGGTTGTTCCTTCGGACGGAGCAAGTGTTTCAATCGGTTCTTTGAGTGCTGGTCTTGGCGGCAATCCTGCTCTGACCAATTTGCAAGCTACCGCTTCACTTACCACGACCGGAGGTGTTGTTATTCCTGAGCCCTCCTCGTTTGCTGCGCTCGCTGGCTTGGCCGCTGTCGGTATGGCCGCTTCCCGCCGTCGTCGCTCTGCTTAAAAACCTGTTCTAGTTTTAATCAAGCCCGCCCCTCTTCTGGGGCGGGTTTTTTTTTAGTATCCATGTCCAAACGGTCCTCAAATTCATCGCCTAAATTTTTGGGGCGGCGAATTCCTCTGCCTTGGTCTCGACGCGACAAAGATGGTCTAGTGGTAGTGCGATGGAAGCTCGCCGTAATCTATTTGTTCTTATTTGTTTGGGGTATCTGGGCGGCGATGGTTGGTGGCATATATCTTTTCGTGAAATATCGAATTGGTTTTGCGGAAGTTCGCGTCGCTCATATCGCTGGGCTTCCCTTCACCTTAGGCACGTATAGAACCGAGAAGGGTAAGTTTTGGGTTCGGCAAGGTATGTTAGCTGCCGAAAACAACCTTTGGTATGATGCGTTTGGAATGCTGCAGGAAGGGCTTCCTTTTGATCCCGCAAATCAAGAGGCCAGAATGCTTTTGGCGCGCATTTATGTGATGGCCGGCAGGCCCGAGATGGCGGCCTCGACCCTGGTGGACGGATTGGATTTCAAAACGGACCAGATGGACTATGTCCGCACGGTCATTTCCGTGCTGTTTTCCCAACAAGCGGATGAAGCAGTGGTAGAGATGGCTGATAGGCTGTTGACGTCAGGCAAGCTGGACAGCGCTATAGTCAAAACGGTGGAATCGGCTAGGATTTACGCACTCTTTAATCGTGATAAAACCGAGCGGCTTGAGGAACTGCTCCAGTCAGGCACCATGGCATCCGGACGGGAAGGTAAATTTATCCAAGCTCGCTTGGCTTGGGAGCGCGGTAACAGGGAAACTGCGATTGCCATGCTGCGCACTCTAAGTAGCCAACTGCCTGAAGAAACAGAAATCTATCGCACGCTTTCATTCTACCTTCGGGAGGTCGGCCGCACCGATGAAAGCCGACGCTTGGCCTTGGGGCGCACCTTTGCGTTTCCAGATGAGGCGGATGGCTACTTGGATGTCATTTACGCCGCGATCTCGGATAAAAACTCCGAGGATCTAGCCAGAGGCGTAGATGATTTTTTAAGGGTATTTGGCAGTAATCAGGATGCTTTGGTTCGTCTCGCTCTACTCGCAAGCAACGAGGGATTACCTGATATCGCTTGGCGAGTGGTTGCGGTATGTGGCGAGAATTCAGTTCAAACTATAAATACCACAGTTCTTGCCTTGGAGGCAGAGCTTACGGCCAAGCGTTATTCCGAAGCTGATGCGAAAGCCGGCAAGGTATTGGCGGAAAGGCCAGATTGGTCCGCTTGGCAGCGGCAAATCGTTGAAGGACTGCAAGGCGTAGCATGGCTGGGTTTGGGTAAAACCACCGATGGCCAAGGCGTGTTGCTTCGAGTGCTGGATAATGGTCGCCTGTCTCCTTCCACTTTTGCCTCCTTGGCCAAGCAGATTCGTCGGGCAGGAGATCCCGCCCTGGCGGCGCGTTTTTATCGCCGCGCGCTGTCCATCGATGCCTCGCAAGGCGGTGCATTGGTGGATTTGCTGGAGATCGAACTCGAAGCGGGAACTCTGGAGCAGTCGCTGGATTTGGTGGAGAAGCTGCCGGACGTTCGCAAACCGTCTCCGGTGTTCATGCGTCGCCTCATCGATCAACTGGAATCAGACCGCTACCTTTATGTCCCGGCCAGGGTGAGCGCCATCGACAAACTTCAGCGCCGGTTGGTGCAAATGCGCGCCGTGCCACGTTCCTAAGGTAGCTATTAATTCCTCCTGCTAGATGTGCTTAGCTTGTAACCACTGGTCGAGCCGACGGACACGAATAGATCGGATTGTATCCGTGATTATCTGTGAAATCCGTGGTCGAAAATTTTGAGGTCTAAAATCCAAAGATTATCAGCCATCGGAATAAAGCTGTATTCAGCCAAGCCTGTCGTCTTGCGCCGAATCGGGGTTCACTCTGCCTCTCTAATATGTCCAACCGTTTTTACGGAGCTTTTGACCAAGAAACGTGCGGAGGCGCTCGGCGGCCTGATTACCGGTCCTGCTTTCAGATTGATCGGGACCGCGTGATCCACGCTCACGCCTTCC
>JAIXQK010000163.1 GCA_027485795.1 Oxalobacteraceae bacterium | reverse complement strand
TTCACCGAAATCGGTCGTTGAGCTTCAGCATAGAAGCGCTCGAGTAGCGCCACTGCACGTTCCGCATTCTCGCCATTGGCGATGAATTTTTCACCACGCCGAAATAAGGTTACGTCCAGCGCTGCAGCAATTTGCCGCAAATTTTCGTCGACAGGCCCGCACAGGTTGGCAAGCCGTGTGTTATCGACGGGGTCGGGTGTAAAAAACTGCGTTGTCGTGTTCAAGTCAGAAATCTCATTGCTGAATAACGATGTCGCCACGCAGCGAGTAGGGGTGGCTGCCAGTAATGTGAATATCAACAAACTGACCAATCAGTCGTGCTGCATTGGGCCCACCCACAAAATTCACGACCCGATTATCTTCAGCCCGACCTTGTAGTTCTGAGACGTCACGCTTGGAGGGGCCCTCGACGAGTACACGTTGAACACTGCCCACCAACGCTTCCGAGTAGCGTCGCGTGTTGTCCGCGATACGCTTCTGGAGGATTTGCAGTCGCGCAAGTTTCACCTCATGCGGCGTGTCATCCTGCAGATTCGCTGCGGGTGTGCCAGGGCGCGCGCTGAAAATAAAAGAGTAACTGTTGTCGTAACCAATGTCGTCAACCAATTTCATGAGTGCATCAAAGTCGCGCTCATCCTCACCGGGGAAGCCGACGATGAAATCCGAGGCAATCGAGATATCCGGCCGCACCGCGCGCAAGCGGCGAATAATGGATTTGTACTCAAGCACGGTGTAACCACGCTTCATCGCCGCGAGAATTTTGTCCGAACCATGCTGAGCCGGTAGGTAAAGATGATTCACCAGTTTTGGCACTTTGGCATAGGTGTCGATCAGCCGTTGGGTAAATTCTTTAGGATGACTGGTGACGTAGCGAATACGCTCAATGCCCTCGAATTCGGCGATGTACTCAATCAGGAGCGAGAAATCAGCAACCTCGCCGTCGCTCATGACCCCTCGGTAGGCGTTCACATTCTGCCCCAGCAGCGTGATCTCGCGAACGCCTTGCGAGGCAAGGTGTGCGACCTCGGTCAAGACATCGTCAAAGCGGCGCGAAACTTCCTCGCCGCGGGTATAGGGCACGACGCAGTAGCTACAGTATTTGCTGCAGCCCTCCATGATTGAGACATAGGCGCTTGCGCCTTCGACCTTGGCGGGTGGTAAGTGGTCAAATTTTTCAATCTCGGGAAAGCTGATGTCGACCTGAGCCTTGCCAGAATCGTGCCGCTGCTTCAGCAGATCGGGCAAGCGGTGCAAGGTTTGCGGGCCGAACACGACGTCAACATAAGGCGCGCGTTGAACAATTGCTGCGCCTTCTTGTGACGCGACACATCCGCCCACGCCAATCATGAGATTCGGGTTTTTTTTCTTCAAGTCGCGAACACGACCAAGATCTGAAAATACTTTTTCTTGCGCCTTTTCGCGCACTGAGCAGGTATTGAAAAGAATGATGTCAGCATCATCAGGGGTGTCGGTGCGCACGATCGTATCGTTGACGCCAAGCACATCTGCCATTTTGTCAGAGTCATACTCGTTCATCTGACAGCCAAAGGTTTTAATAAAAAGCTTCTTTTGCATTAAGAGTGCGCGATTCTTTGGTCTGTATGGAGGGCCAGCGCGTTCAGACGGTAGAGCGTCTGCTGGTGGTGGGGCGATGCGAAAAATTATAGCAGGCGTAAGGGTGTGGCGCTGCGAGGCGACCACACTAGACCCTCAAGTCAGGACGATTATTAAAATCATGATTATCTTTAATAGTGCTCATTTCCATAATGCAACATTTAATCGACGCACAGAGACAATCATATTGTTGATATTCAGAATATTTTATTTATTGAACAATTCTGATATATTCCGGGCGCTTCAACCTACATTGAATTTTCCAAGAGGATTCTCATGCCACGACTCTCCGTTGACGCTCAGCTCGCACGTATTCAAAAGCAAAAGGCGGCGCTCGAAAAAAAAGAACAATTGCTTAAAAGCAAGGCCGAGAACAAAGATTTAGTAAAAATCATCGCGCTCATTAAAAAAGCAGGTTTAAGTGCGAGTGAAATTACCAAGGCGATGAAAGGTGGCCGAGGTCGCCGCAAGGGAAGCACCAGTAAATTAGCCGGTAAGAAAATTCCGCCAAAATATCGTAATCCTGCCGATAAATCACTAACTTGGACAGGCCGAGGCAAAATGCCGTTATGGGCTGCCGAGTTGAGTGAGTTGGGTAAGTTGGAGAAGGCACTGATCAAGGGTTGATGATGCGTACTATCTGGGGCATTGCTGTTGTGTGTGGTCTGGTTCTGCAAGCGCAGGCAGAAAGCGTGCGCAGTAATCAGAAAGATTATGGCAACCAGAGCACGACGGTGACCTCGAATGCACACGGCGCCCCAGCCAAAGTGGTGCCGCCACCCGCACCTTCTTCTGTCAATCCAGTGGTGATTGTTGCGCCACCGGTCAACCCACCGCCGGCACCTGCTGGCCGCCGCCCATGAATTTACTGAAACAGATGTTCTTCAGGTCGTGGCGAACCTTAAGCAATATAAAGGCGAAATCGTCGAGCGCTGAGAAACGCCAAAGCAGTCATCTTTCCGGCGACTAAGTGCTGGCGCGAACAATAAGCGAGGTCGATGTGGGCGATTTTCCTATCGATGCTGCCTATTCGGCAAATAAGCCAATCGGAAAACAAAAAAGCACCTGTGCGACTGCAGGTGCTTTTCGTTGTACGAGGCTGAGAATTCGGTTGGTGGTGATAGGTGGACTTGAACCACCGACCCCAGCATTATGAGTTTGCCAACAATAAATGCAGATCAAGTATTTCCAAGCATTTTAAGGCGATTAACGACAAGTAGTACAGTTTGTAGTACACGAAGCGTTATCAAAAAATCAAACAAAACGCTGTCTTCAGTGCTTCTACGCACCTCTCCATAGCCTTCCATCACCACCAATCAAGCCGTACCTAAAAAATTCCCCAAGCCTATCGACTCGGGCTTATCTATGTTCGGTATAGATAGCAGAATTTGGGCGGCGTCTGGTGGATGTCACCACGGCTACCCAAACCTTAAAAAGGCTTGCTTGTAGTGCGTGACACTCGACTTTCTAGCCCACCGCATTCTTAAAAAATCTGGACACACAATTCATTGACTGTGCACACATTGGCAAAACATCTCGGCACCAGTGTCGCCATGATAGAGCAGCACTATGGGCATGTGGAGTTACGCAAGATGGCACATGAGATAGCGGGTGGGTGAAGCTAGCATAGCAAGAAAAATAACTCGCATCCGCAGTTGAAATCTAAATGCCCATATTTTTGGTAGACAAACCGCTACTGCCCGTATAGCTTTTGAACTCAATGCCACATCAGTCAGACATTTGCGTAGTGGCTTTTGTGGGTGGCAAGGATGTGGCAATTACAGGGCTGGGGATCGGCATGAAAAGGTTGCAAAAATTAATACAAATGGTTGCAACTACCGTCATTATTTTTACGGTTGGATTTACTGATGTGCGTGCGGAAGAGGTTAAAACTAAGCTCCCAAAATGCAAAGGAAAGAATTCAGCAAAATGGGATAGGTGCTTTGGTGAAATAACATATGAGGATCGTGGAAAGCGCAAGTACATAGGTGAGTTTCACAATGGTTTACCACATGGGAAAGGGAAGTTGATTTGGGATTCAATTATCACCCACACTGGAACATTTAAGTACGGAGAAGAAAACGGAACAGGTATCCGTATTTTTAAGTTGGAAGGTTACGAAAGTCAGCATAAAGGCACTTGGATAGATGGACGACAGAGTGGAAAAGGGAAAATAACCACTTCTGACGGTGAGAGCTATGAAGGTGATTTTAAAAATGATTTTAAGAATGGGGAAGGAGTTGAAATATCGAAAGATAAAGAAAAATATATTGGACAATTTAAAGATGATAAACGCCATGGAAGCGGCACAATAATTTTTCCGAGTGGGTATCGATTTATTGGAAATTTTAAAGGCGGGCAACGACATGGTGTAGGTGGCATGTACGATGCAACAGGGAAAAGAATATTTTTTGGGCAATTCAGAGGCGGTGCTGCAAATGGATTTGGATTTAAGTTAGATAGTTCAGGGAACAAAATTGAAGAAGGTACATACCAAAATGGAGAATTGTTAAAAAAGGAAGCAGTCAGTGAAGGCAGAATAAGAGACCAATTTGTTGATGTTCAAATAAAAGACTTCATAATTAATAATCCTAATAAATTACCTGCATGCGAGATAAAATCAAACGGCTACCCAAATTTAGAAAAAAGATGTTGGAACTATCGCGATCGAGACGGATATTTGAGTATGGGTGAGTATGAGAATTCAGAGCGGAACGGATTAGGCGTTTTTGTTTTTCCAAATGGTCATGCATTTATCAGCGAGTATAAAAACGGTAAGCGTGAAGGGAAGGGTATAGATATCACTTCTAACGGAAAAATAGAAAAAGAAGGAATCTGGCAGCTAGATGAACTAGTCAAGCTTGAACAAGTGGATTTGCCGATTTTTAAAAAAAGAGAGTATCTCGAGGCACTGGGAAACTTTACAGAGTCTAAGTTCCATCTTGTAAAAAATAAATTAGAGATACAAGTGGAATACACCAAGCCTGCCGCCGACGGTAGCGTCACCATAAATGTCCAAACAAATGCGGATACTGCGTCACTGCTCGTAAATGGTGAAGAACAAGGTGGTCGAACAAATGGCGACTACAGCATCAAGAAAGTAGCGAGGGCTGGTCAAGATACTAAGTTCACTATCACTGCAGTCGACATAAACGGAAATAAAGACACAAAAGTCATTACCGTAACTCGACAAGTCGTTGAGTCAGTAGTCAAATTTACCCAGCTAAACCCAGCACAAGTCAAACGACAGCCTGAGCGGGATGCTGTTGCCATCGTTATCGGTATCGCCGACTACAAAAATTTACCCCGAGCCGACTACGCCAACGACGATGCCCGAGTATTCTATGACTATGCTACCCGTGCTCTTGGTGTAAAACATGAAAACATCAAACTGTTGGTTGATGCAGATGCTGACGAGGTGGGTATCTACCGTGCGTTCAAGACATGGCTACCCAGTCGAGTGCGCTCCACAACCGATGTGTATGTTTACTATAGTGGACATGGATTGCCCACAGAAGATGGTAAAGGGCTATATGTGCTTCCACAACGAGCCGATAGAGACTTCATCGACAAGACAGCGATAACGCAAGCAGAAATCAATGTCGCTATACAAGCTGCCAAACCCAAGTCTGTAACCATTTTTCTTGACGCTTGCTACAGCGGGCAGGCTAGAACAGGTGAAACGCTACTGGCAAGTGCTCGCCCTGTGTCATTAAAGGCGGAGACACGAATCTTCCCCGACACATTCACCGTCATCACCGCTAGTGCGGCTGACCAAATATCAAGCTCAAGCCCCGAGCTAAAACATGGCATTTTCAGCTACTACTTGATGCGAGGCATGGAAGGCGATGCTGACGCTAACAAGGATGGCAGGATTACAGCGGGAGAGATGCAAGCCTACCTAGCCGAAAATGTGTCAAGGCAGGCTGGCATGATGAACAGAAAGCAAGAGCCTCAGTTGATTGGTGATGTGAATCGAGTGTTGGTTGGTAGATAAAAAACATTGGACAATTAAGACTATGCGATATCTCTTAGTATTAGTTTTGACCCTTGGTGGATGTGCCGTCAATACAGGTATAGTTGAAATAGGAAGCGAAACTTTTATGGTGAGTCGCCAGGCAGCGACTGGTTTTACTGGCAAAGGGAATCTAAAAGAAGAGTCACTCAGTGAGGCGACGGTCTTTTGCAAAAAGCAAAAAAAGTCGGTCAAAATAATTAGTGTTGTAGAAGCGCAGCCGCCGTATATCTTAGGAAATTTCCCAAAAGCTGAGGTTCAGTTCGCGTGTATTGATTCAGAAAAAACGGACAAAGTCATCAAATCAGTATCGAATAGATCAAAGCCATTAAATTCAAAACAAGGCTCATTGGATGCGAGTCGAGCCCGAAAGTTCGCTTTTGAGCGTGATGCAGTTGCCATCATCATTGGCATCCAAGACTACAAGCGTGTCCCCCGAGCTGACTTTGCTAACAACGATGCAAAAGAGTTTTATGAATACGCTGTGCGGGCTTTGGGTGTCAAACCAGAAAAGATAAAAATCCTGCTTGATGAAGAAGCAGACGATGTGAATATCTTAAAAGCATTTGAAAACTGGCTCCCCATACAAGTCAATCGAGACAAGACTGATGTGTATGTGTTTTTTTCAGGGCACGGGCTGCCTGCACCTGATGGCAAGTCATTGTATTTCTTACCGTACGGCGTAGACAAAGAATTGCTCTCTCGCACGGCAGTTGCACAGAACGAAGTGGTTGCTGCTCTATCGGCTGCCAAGCCTCGTTCGGTGACCATGTTCATTGATGCCTGCTATAGCGGTCAGACCAGAGCAGGTGATGTGCTTGTTACTAACGCTAAGCCATTGGCACTGAAGTCTGATGCTAGCAACTACCCGTCTAATTTTACTGTGATCACGGCATCAGCCAATGACCAGATTTCTTCCTCAAGTCCCGAGCTCAAACATGGAATCTTCAGTTTTTACTTAATGAAGGGAATGGAAGGTGAAGCCGATGCAAATCAAGATGGCAAGATTACCGTGGGTGAAATGCAGGACTACTTGTCCGACAAAGTGTCAAGGCAAGCCATGACATTAAATCGCAAGCAGTCTCCGCAGCTGGTTGGTGATACCAGTAGAGTATTGATAGAGCGTTGATAAAAAGCCGATGAAATATATTTCTTTCAAAATAATTTCAATACTTACGCTTGTTGCTTTGGCTGCCTGCACAAGCACCAGTGGTATCGTCTCAAATAATGTGTCGCTGCCTAAAACAATTAAGGCGAAGCAGCTGCACCCTGAAATAGCTGCCTATGCAGATTTTTTTTACGAGCCTTTCCGTGAAAAAGGATTCGAGGTTGGTAAATCCGATGACCCTAATGCAGCGGTTATTGATGTGATCTTTAATCCAAATGTGTTCAACACGACTATTACTATATTGTTAAAAAATTCAAGTGGAAAAACACTTTTAATGAGCGAAGTCTCAAATAAAGGGTGGGGCACAGGTATTGCACGAAATTCGGCAATAAGTGCACTGAGCCAGAAAACCACTGAGAACTTACGAGATGAATTGAATAAATTCAATGTGATAGTCAATGCTGATAGTTTTAAGAAAAAAGATAGCATCAATTATGACTCTGCAATATTGCAACCCACTACCAATAATGCAACTGGTAAGTACCAGTTAGATGTAAAAAAATTAGGTGCCGCTCGTCAAGATCGAGATGCGGTGGCTATCATCGTCGGTATTCAAAACTACAAGCGCCTAGGCAAGGCTGAATTTGCAAGTCAAGATGCCAAGCGTTTCTATGAATATGCCACTGCTGCACTGGGGATTCCCCAAGACCGCATTAAGCTTTTGATTGATACTGAGGCTGACCAAGCCGCTGTCTTAAAAACATTTCGTAGTTGGCTTCCTTTGAATGTCAACAAAGGGAAGACTGAGGTATTCGTGTTTTACAGCGGTCATGGATTGCCATCGCAAGATGGCAAGTCGCTTTACCTACTTCCTTATGGAGTTGACCAAGACTTGCTCGAGGAAACCGCAGTAGATCAACGCAAAATTGTTTCAGCATTGCAGTCTGCTAGTCCAAAGTCTGTAACCATGTTCATTGACAGCTGTTACTCTGGATTATCAAAGACTGGTGAAACTCTGCTCGCAGGTGCAAAGCCAGTAACTTTGAAAAATAGTGATATTGGATACCCACCTGAGTTCACAGTCATGTCAGCATCGTCACCGTCTCAAATTTCTTCCTCAAGCCAAGATTTACAGCATGGCATCTTTAGCTTTTACCTAATGAAGGGCATGGAAGGCGATGCTGACACCAACCGCGATGGCAAGATCACCGTGGGTGAGATGCACCAATACCTTTCTGAAAATGTGCAGCGACACGCCATAGCATTGAATCGAACACAGGAGCCCCAGCTTGTGGGCAACTCTGCTCGCGTATTGGTTGCGAGGTAGTGTTTACCATGTCTAGTCCCTAGCAAATGCCCACACAAAATAAACAGAGCAAGCCAGCGCAGCGTGAGCTAGTGCTGTTTGCTGACAGGCTTCGCCAAGCATTGACTGCTGCGGGTATGGAAACTGGGGCTACAGCCGTTCAGCGTGCCTTCAATGAGCGGAGCCAGCTGCCGCCTATAACGGTACATGCGGCTCGCAAGTGGCTCATGGGTGAATCCATACCCACACATGATCGTTTGCAAGAGCTGGCAACCATGGCGGGCGTTTCTGCTGCTTGGTTGAGATTTGGCGAAAGTATGGAGGACAAGACTAGCAAGTCGCTGTCAGCGCAAGAGCAGCTATTGCTTAAGAACTTTAGGAAGCTTGGTAGGGACGAACAGCGGCATATCTCGGCAATAGTGCGTAGCTTGTCCACGGCTACAAGGCGAATGTAGATAATTCCTAATCTCGCTTCACCCAACGTTTGTCGGCACTAGCTTTGCCGGTAGCTAGCTCGTACTGTTCGTCAGCAGCTCGTTGCGCTTCACTGTAGCGTATGGACGCAATGGCGAGGTCATCCGCAGTGGGCTTGATGGTTTGTGCGCTTCTAGCCATCTGCGCTGCCAGGTATTTTTGTAGCCAAGCTCGTTGCCACTGTCTGGGATACACACGGACGGGCTCAGCTGGTACTGCAGTGGGTGCGGTATTCTGGGGTAGTGGCGTTGCTGGGGTATTTGCCTGCTGGCTGATTTTCAGTACGGGGCGGGCTGGTGTGGCAAATTCACGAAAGCGCATAGTGTGTCTCCTTGCACTTGTACTTATGCGGGAGATAAGGGCTGACTGTCTCCAATCAGCCCCCAACCGCCATCACTTCACAAAACCCGCCCTCAAAGCGCCACTAGCAGCCTCAATCTGTGCATCCAGCTCACCTGCCAGCACCGCAGCCTTGAGCGAGTGCAGGGCAGCAATCAGCTCTTCACCCGATGCCAGCTCAATGGCGTTCTTGCCTTTAGCTAACTCCAGCACCCGACTGCCGTAGCGCACAGCGAGGTTCAGCTTACCAGCGTCGTTGATCCAGAACCACTCCTTCACTCGCTTGACAGCCTCCACAGTAGTTCGCTCACCTGTATGCTTGTTAGTGATAGTACGCAGTCGCTTTGGGGCGTAGATGGCTCCTGCTCGCTGTGCTTCGCAAAGCTCAATTTGCTCGTGCAGTTTGTTTGCCAGTTTGTTGCGACGCTGCACCACAGGTGGGATGCTGCGGGCTCGCTTGCTTGCTACCAATTTAAAGCTGGTAAGTGTGCTCATGTGTGTGCTCCTCGAAAAGTTGGACTGCACACATAAGTTATGCGTGATTGAGCCGCAGGACGACCAAAATCAGGCTGATTTGCCAGAGTTTTGCTGGACTGCCGTCAAAAACCCACAAAAACCAATAGATTTTTCGGGGGTTTTGTTTGGTTCAGCTAAATACATGTATGACACGCAAGAACAAGCCCGAGCCTGAAGTACCACCGATTACTGAAGCAATCACAGTGCACATGACTGACCGCTGGTTAAAAAGCGTTCATATAACGCCTAAATTCTTAGCGGACACCGATATAGCAACAGAGTTTTTGCAAGCGCAGAGGGAGGCTGAAACGCTGCTTCGAAGCTTTCCTGAATATCTCAGCAAGTCCCAAAGCTATCAGCTAGTCAACTTCTTGCGTCGTCTTGGTAATCGGAGACTGAGGCAAACAATGCCTATCAGTACTGCCCACGCAGTATTGAATATCGCTGCCAAAGTCAATCGCCAATGCTTTCGTGAGTATGGAGCAATAAAAAAGCGAGATAAACCACTCGCCAACAAAGGGTAAAAACGCGGGTTGTAATATGACGGCTAATGACCCCGCACCTGCCATGTGCTGCTGTAGATGCTACATGGCGACTAGGTGGAAGCCGCAGGATTTACTGCCAGGCAAATCAATGCCAAAGCAGGTTGAGAGTTCGAATACGACCGTCTCTTGTTGAATCTATCTACAGTCGTGTCCGTACTGAACCAGTTGTTAAGTGGGACACGCTCGGCGGCAATGTTGCTCTTTTATTTTTTGAAATAACGAGCACATAGCCGTCGTGCGCCTCCAAAACCAGTCATAGCTCTCTTGAATTACCTGTATCTCATTCCTTCTTCAATCAATACGAAAAAGAGGGGCAGCGAAGAAAGCGAAGCTTTTTGAAGCTGCAAGCGAACGCTAGTTCGCTCAATACAGCTCTCAAGTACACAAATGACAAATGTTGAGTAAAAAGCGGGGTTCTATACAGAACATAGAAGCCTTACTTGATAAGTGCCTTGTCAAGCTTACCTAGCTCATACAATTCAGCAACCCAAGCAGGGGTGCGTCCACGACCCGTCCATGTCTGTGTCTTATCCGCGGGGTTGCGGTACTTGGGTGGGACTTTTTTACCAGCCAGTTTGCTTTTGGCAGTAGTTTGGCGTTTCTTGCTACCTCGCAAGGCGGCTGTAACGTCTTGTGCAGTCAAACCCGCTTGTTTGATAAGAGCGACAATCTTTTTCAGCTCTTTGTTGTCAGCACGGCTCATTAAGTCATGTTCTTTTTTATCCAAAGCCGCACGCTGCTTTTTGATTTTTGCCAGCTGAGCGTCTACTGAAAGTCGAGGCATATCAATTCCTTATGTGTACGCATACATGGGCTGCCAATAATACACAAAAACACAAAAATCCTGCGATTTTTGCAACCACATTTGAAATCAGCAGTTTGAGCTAGTGCAAGCTGTTTTTGAAATGAAGTCAGCTGCACAGCAAGACCAACAGCGCATTTATTTAGGCTATTGGATATGCGGGTAGCTGGCGAGGGCAAAAAACAGCTTGTAGGGCTTGTACGCAGCTGCAAGTTATCCACAGCGGCTGTGCATAACGGCTCACTCTTGCAACAAAACCCAGCACAAATACTTGCTGCTATCGCTGTGCAACTAAATTCAGCAGCGACACCTGCGATTTTCGCAACCAATTTCCTAACAAATCAGCAATCTATCAGCTAAATAGCAATATCAAAGCTTAACAGCATAAGCTTTGGTTTTTGCTTAGCTCACAGCTAAGTCATTGAAATCTGGAAGGAATCACTTTTGACACAAATCCCGCAGAAAAAGGTCGTCCACGCAAAACAAAGAAATTACATTCGACGCATAGCTAACTTTTGGTTTGGAAAGCAGACTATGCCCAAGCAAGCAAAAACACTTCAAGCACAAGAGCTGCGCCGTGTGCTGGATTACATCGCAACTCGCCCGCATGCACTTCGCAACCGAGCGATGCTGCTAGCAACTCACTATGCAGGATTGCGAGTTGGGGAGGTGGCGAACTTACGCTATCAGGATGTGGTGGATGCCGCAGGTGCTGTGAGAGATGAGATACGGCTAGAGCCCGAGCAGACAAAAGGGCGTCATGCACGAGTGGTATTCGTCAATGCCAAGCTGCGCCGGGAGTTTGAGGCTTACCTGCTAGCTTACCCACCTACAAAACCCGAGCACCGAATGTTCTATACCCAAAAACGAGCAGCAGAGGGATTTACGCCAAATACTCTGGCACAGCACTTTCACTACATCTATCGCCGTGCTGGTATTGATGGTGCCAGCAGTCACTCGGGACGCAGAACCTTTATCACCAACTTGGCTAGCAAGGGTGTGGGGGTACGTGTATTGATGAGCTTGGCAGGACACAGGCACATCGGTACTACCCAAGCCTACATCGACGTCAACGATGACATGAAGCGCAGGGCAGTGGAGATGGTTTGACGAGGTGTCGTGTAACACGACATCTATAAGAATTGTTTTTTATGTAACTCCACTAACTATGCTTGTCCGATGTGAAGCGAAGGGTAGTGGAATTGTTGTATTCAGTGTCGTGTAACACGACAATTCATCGACTCTTTGGGAATTTGCCTAAAGCTGTATTGGCAATAATTCTTTGTGCATCTTTGAAATGTCTACTTACTGTAGAAGCCATAATATTTCTTTTAACTGCTGCATCACGTGCATATTCACCTTTTATTGGCATTGCGTTCTTTACAAGTCTCATATCCGCACCAATTTCAGCAAGTGTTTTATCAAGCTCACCTCGTTGTTTAGCCATTACCTTGTCATAGACATCTAATTGAATACGCAGCGTTTCAATACTGACTGCTCTTTCTAGTTTATATTGAGCGGTGCTTAAATTTTGATTGCCAATTCTCTTTTTCCCCCGCTTACCGTCATGTCTCTCCTTTATTAATTGAGCGAATTTAGTCTGTAAGTTGCGCTTGGATACGTTTAAAGGAAATGCAACAACCATAACTTTATCTTCCGTCCAACTAGCATCCCATTCTGCTGATGATTTTAGTTCTTTCACATTAAGTGGAAGTGGTTTTTCACCAAATAGCTTTGCCCCTCGTTCATCTTTAGTCCACCAATCCTTAAAATTGTCGGTTAACACGTCACCAAAATCTGCATATAAGGAAGACAAAGCGCCTTTTCCGCCAGCTTTGCAGCACGCCAAATATTCCTCATTTCTCCTTAAAAAAGCCCACCACCAGTAATAAGGGCTTCTCTGCTGATAGCCAATTGGCAGTCTATTGTTAGCTCGCCCAAAAAGTGGGTGTTTTACGACGAAATGAGTCTTCATATTATTAACAGTCTAATTGCAGTATTAAGAGTAGCGTACGACATTAAATAGGCAAATACGTATACTGCCTACTCTTTTGAATCACAACGATTCAAATAAAAAAGTTCTTTAAAAACCAGTGTTTTACACACTTTATAGCGTTTACGAACGCTAGTGCTTATGCATGTAGTTGCAATAAATTTAACTTTTTTAATTCAATTTTTTTAGGAGTAATTCGTATGACAAATACTATTGATGCAGTAGTTGTAAATTCTAGCAACATTCAAGCTGATAATAACTTGCAGCAGCAAGCAGTTGCAGCAACTGTCGATTTACACGACTCACAAGCAGCGCAAGCAATAAAGGTGACTTACGCTGCAATAGAGCAGTTGGTATTTGAGCGTGAGGCTTGGGAGCAAAATGCATTTCGTACAAGTAACGAGCAGTTATATGCCTTACTGCAAAAATGTTATGCATTGTATAAGGCAATGAGCGCAGATAGCGAAGAGGCTAAGTCGCTACGTGATGGGCTTAACAACTACATAGATAAGAAAGCATTTATCTTTAGTAAATCAACGCACACACTGACTAAAATTGTCAAGTGCGTGTTTGGTGCAGACAGACGCAGAGTTAGTGCTTATAGCATTGTGTTACGTAGCGCACTTGCAAAAGGTATTCAAGCACTTGATATTGCGACATTTATACGTGACAGCGGTGGGGTTGAAGAAGTTCGTTTAGCAAAATCGCCTAATGCGATGACAGTTAAACAAAAAGCAGCGGCAGCTACTAGTGCTGTTAGCGAGACTAGCTTGGGTGTTTTTTCTAGTCCGCAGCTAAGCAGTCTGTTAGATAACGGCAAGATTGGCACTAATACTTTGCTGATTGGTACTTGGCAAGCAGACGGCAGCGTTGTTATACGTACTGTCGTTGAAAGCGACGGTGCATTAAATGCTGCACTTGCAAGCTATTTTGCTGGCGTTAAAAAAGTAGCTAAGTCTACGCAGCAAGAAACGCAAGCTGCAAACGACGAAGTTACTAAAGCAGATGCAGTACAACAAGCAGTTAGCGAAGCTAAGCAAGCTGCTTAAATAATTCACTTTGATTTTGGGGCACTATTAATTAGTGTCCCTTTTTTATCTACTTTTAATTTGGAGGCGATATGATTAATGACTTTGAAGAGCGTTACAAACCAAAATCAATTGACGATATCGTGTTTGCAAGCGATAAAAGTAGTTCATTACTAAATGAGCTAATAACTGGGCAGCGTCCATTTCCAATTACAGAGGGCAAATGTGGGATATTGCTCTATGGTGTATCTGGTACTGGTAAAAGTGCTTTAGCTAAATTACTGCCACAAGCAATAGAAGAAGCAAGAGGAGGGCAAAATGCATATGAACGTTATATGCGAGTAGTGCCTGGTGCAAATGGTTTGAAGTTGGTAGAGAGTATTGTTAAACAAGCAGAGTTAGTACCATTTGCAAAATATCACTACTTTGTTTTAGATGAGGTAGATTGTCTAAACAAAGACGCGATGAAGATATTAAAGTCTGCGATGAATATGCCGCAGTCGATCTATATATTAACTACCAATAATTTTGATTTGATTGATAGTGGTGTGCGTGATAGATGCTACTGCATACCATTTAATGCAGCACCAACAGCCAATTGGTTACCTTTTGTTAGAAAGGTATTGGCTGATTATGGTATTACGGGTATTAGCGACAGCACACTTATTTCAAACATAGCACAGGCAAATGGAAGTGCTAGGAATGTGCTGGAGATAGTATTCAACATAGTCTCTGAATATAATCGAACTGCTGAAAAAGCAGCATAGTATTAACTGTCGTTTAACACGATACTAAAAAGCCTGCAGAGATGCAGGCTTTTTTTTAACTAAAATTTTATCAAGTGTCGTTTAACACGACTACTAATCATGATAACAAATTCAACTATCCAGCATGGCAAAGTCCATAACTCTACGGTGCCACCAATTCCCAGTATTTGCTAATTGGGTATATTTATTGGTTTTGTCAGTAAAATCATCTGGCTTTTCAAGTAAATCTAACTGAGCTGAATGTTCAGTAACAAGTGCATTTATTTCAAGCCATAACTCTTTAGTATTGTTTAAGTGATGGATGTGAAGCTTCTCACCAATATCTGTGCTTATATTGAAAAATTTAAGGTGTGGAAGTAGGTAAAATAATATGCGAGATGATAAAACTGTAAATCTAGTTCTTTGATTGATTGTCAAATAACCACTAAGATTAACAAGTAGCTCATATGTCTGAATTGCTTCAGCTTCGCCACCATTAACTTGGATACTAGAAATAGCTTGTCTCGTACTTGGCTCGTTAAACCAAGTAGTTAAGCCAGTAAATTCGATATCATTAATTCTATGTAGAGCTGCTAGTCCGCATACTCGCATCAAGCCCCTTAAAGATAACTCACTAAAGTTAACGTTAGAACCTTTATCAAGCGCATCAATTGCACTCCTTCCAAAAGTGTAAAACATTTGTCTACAGCTTGGATCTAAGTGTCTTGCTAGTCTTGGGTCATATCCATTCCATACGCTCAAAGCTCTTAATTTTGCAGACTCAATGGTGGCATTATTGATGGTTGGAATAGGCATTATAAAAATTTGGCAAAATGGAAATTGGTAAGGAAAGAATCAAGTAAATTATTGCCATAAAAGTAACCGCAATTAATGCAAATGGCTATACCAGTAGTTACTATAATCCGTTAATGGATTTATGTAGAGACTATGCTGAAAACAATGAGCAAATATAAGGCGTAATAGTGTTTCATAAGATACTAAGCATATTCAAGCTCAATCAGCCAAAGCCTATACAAAGAGTTGAGTGGGTACACGGTGAGCTTGTGATACCCGATTGGCTAAAAGGTGACGGTGAACCAGTTAAGCAGCACGAATATGTGCGCCCAGCACATCGTTGTAGTAAATGGGTATTGCTGTCGGGGCGAATTTATGGCGACGAACACTACACAGGTGCCGTACTGATTAAGACTCGTAACCTAATTGCTTGGATTACAAGTCACGCAGAAAACACTTCTGTATCAATATTGGCACAGCAACAAGCGAAAGAATACATGCCAACGTGGTTTGCAATTGCGGACACTGACGATGAGTCACCCGGCAAAATTTCCAAGTCGGGCATCTGTCATGCTCAAGGCACTACCTACTACAGCAAGACAAAAAAATATACGGCATACAACACGCAAGAGGAGTGCCTACAAACTGGTGGTAGAAAGCCTAAGCGATGAGTGCGGAAATGAAAGTAATCGTCGCTCGTTCAAATTGGAGAATTCCCTTCAGGGAAAATTTAGCAATTTCCTCGACTGGTAACTATCATGGGTTTACACCCCTGCGGATGTTAATGCGCCATTGCTATGGCTATCATGCTGACAAGGATGTAGAAATCGGTTTATCACAGACTCCCGCAAGCGGCATTACTGTTCTTGGTAACTTGTCGCCAAAACTGTTTATAGTTGAGAAAACAAAAGATATACAACGACTGAAAGAGCTGGCACATGCTCTTGTACAAGCCGCAGACGATAACCAAGTACAACACTTGTTAGTCTGTAGTTTTGACAACTGTTTTAAGCTTAACCCAGCCATAATCGAAGCCGTTTTTGATGGATTTTTGAACTTCTGTGATGGCAAAGCTATACAAAGAATTACTGTGCCACTGTCAAACGAAGACAACTACCATAAAGCAAGAGCAGTTTTAAGCCGATTACGGTACGATTATGTGGTCAAAAAGTATAAGAGGGATGAATTGGTTTAAGAAAAAATGTTTTGCTATAAAAATTGCACTGACAGGAAGCTCTTACCTAACTTCTTGACCATCTTCAGTTATACGCTTTCCGTCGAATACGTAAACAACATATCGTCTCTCAATTAAACTTGGAAGCCGAACTATTAGTTTCCCTTTTTTCAAAAAGACCTCCGGTAAATCGGAACATGTACCAAACTCAGGTGTTTGTGAAATAGAGTTCGGTAGTACAAGAAGCCATATGTAACCTGAAGGACATGCCGTACCTCCACTATTGTTCATCAAAAGGATCGCATTGCCACCTTTGTATGCCAAATTTCTTTGGATGGACAAAGACAAATCACCTTCAATTTTTGGCAAAATCATTTCTCCGTTAAGAAATAGCACTCTTTCTTGAATGCTTAATTTCCCTCTTATGGTGTTACCGCTGACTTCCACAGCATATGAATGAGTTGAAAATACAATGATAAAAATAAAAATTTTCAGATATCTCATTTGATACCCGTAAGAAGAAAAAGAAAAAATTCTATTGATCAAAGTATTGTTAATTGAACTCAAGACTGTAAATTAACGAATCTCTGAGAATCATCTCGCGCCACGACGAATTCTTTCAGTTGTAGATGTTTCGAAAGAATTTTTTGATATAACTCTTTACTATCAAGCCATTCAATAAATCTTGAATAGCTATCACTCAGACTGTCGTTGTCGCTTTTGTTTGACATTTGAAACAAGTGATACTCTAGCGGAGAATCCTTATAGAATTCTAAAAATGTTTGAAGGTCACAAAACAGCAGGGCAGTCAAAAAATCGTAACCCTCCAAAAGTTTTTGAACCGCATTATCAACAAGCTCGGATTTGCAAATCCAAAGAGCTTGCTCACGGTCTCTGCTTCTCAGGCTGTAGCGGTCTTCGTCATCTCCAACCACCAGGGATGGCTCCAGATACAAAAGCATTGACGGTAGAACTGCTGGGCAAACGTGGCTATGCATGGTTGATAAAACGCCATTTACACGAGGAAATGTGTTTTCCTTTTCTTGACTTGAGGACAGAAAAAAACGGGAATACCAGAAATGATGGGCGACCTGAACCATCAGCCCATGAGCATACAATTTGGAAGCAAACTCCTCAATCTTGGAATCGCTGATCAATTCCTTAAGCAGATGGGCGTCAAAAAAAGAGCAATGAAAATAAAATCGATCAGGATTTTGTCGTTTTGGGTGATGCCTCATCGACGCCCATATTGATTGAAATTCCAGAAGGTTCATGTTTAGCAGCATAAAAGATAAGAAATTCGGGAGGAATTCTACTATGACCGTTCAAGAAATAGCATCAGCAGCTAAGCATCACATTGATGACCTTGAGGGGCGAGCGCCAAACTTTTGGTCAAACCTTGGTGTGGATGAGATATCTGCAATATTGAGGGTTGTAACGCATGTGTTTTCATCAATGCATAGCCTAGCTAGGCAGGGGCAGCCCGATAGCTCGCACTTGCTAACTGATGAACAAATGCAGAAGGTTGTTGCGCTCATGGACGACCTTGCAGATAACTTCTTTCCCATGGCGCATACCCAAGAGCCTTACCAGAACTTGAGAATAGTTAGTTATCAAAGATTTCGATTTATTTGTAGACAAAACTCTGATGATGTAAAAGTTCTGCGTGAACTACTAAAGCATTTTGACCAAGTAAGAAGTCATATGAACCTTCAGCTTGAGCAAATTGAAATCAATACTGGAAGGCTACGTGAAGTTGTTAATCCATAATCTATCAAGAGTTGATGGCATGATAATCAGACTGCTCCTTCTTGTAGTAGCAGCAGGCTTTCACATAGATTTTTACTTTGCTTTCTACACCAAAAACTTTGATGACGGTATGTATCCCGCGGATGCGGATAGTACGGGAATACCAATGTTCACGACGCAAATACTGATAATGGGAGCGACAATCTGCTCTAGTCCAATAGTTCTGCTGGGAAGTAGATTTATCAGGGAAAGGCTAGCTGCGATGAGATTTTGGTTTTCGATACCCTTGCTTCTTGGGTTTGCTTGCTGCTATCTTTTGATTCTTGGCATCTCGCTTGGTGGTGCGCTACATTTATTTGACACCAGGTACCGAGCCATTGCGGTCGATGCAGTTTGGCTATTTGTGGTGCCATTAATCTTTTTGATTATCGATGGAATTAGGCTGAGGTATGCCTGGCGTAAAAAGTAAGCGAGTAGAAGTAAATGTTTTTTGATATGCAGCTCATTGAGTAATTTCGGTGTTTATGTTTTCAGAAGACTTCGCCCATCTTTTCCATAGAAGAGCAGCAATTATTAATTGTGTTGCAACTTGTCCTAGAAACTCAAATCCGAAATTTAAAGCATTTTTATAAATCGTCACCGCAACCAACACCACCGCAAGTATTGCCCAGAATCTGCGTACATGTAGTGAGATAGTGAAGATCTTAGACTCTTTTTTGTCGATAACAAACCAAAATACAAGCGGAACAATTATTGGGAAAATGAAAAAAATTCCTACGATTAAAATTGGGACGTATTCCATAAATTAGATTATTTGTAAACAAAAATTGATCTTCTTTAACAGCTTCAAGTGAATCGAAGTGTCTATGTATCTAGATTTTATTAGTAAGCGCTAGAATTATCACTATCAAAATCAAAAAGATAATTCCAATTTGTGCCGAAGCTAGCAAAGCGTCAGAAATTATATCTTTTATAATTCTTGTTGCTCCATCAAATCCATATACGACAACTAAGTAAAGTAGTGATAATGGGAAAAGTGCAACTAGCAAAGTAGCTTTTATCCCTGTCATTATTGCTGAGTCCAGATAACTTTCACCACCGATATTTTGTTGCTGCAAAGTATTCGCAAATGATTTCGCTGCAGATTCGTTTCGTCCGCAAGTGTTGCACCATAGTTTTCCTGAACTAAATTCGTGTTGAGTAATTTGATTACAGGCATGACAAAACGCTGGTTCTAGCTGTTTAACATCTTTTTGATAAGGTATTACTGGCAGTGGTAATTCCTTTTTATCAGTATTTCTTAATTGCTTGCCAACATCTTTTTGATAAGGTATTGCTGGCAGTGGTAATTCCTTTTTCTCACTATTTCTTAATTTCTTGCCCGCAGCTTCAGTCAAGCCGCATAGATTGCAGTAGGAATTTTTTCCATTCTTGGCAAAGTCGGTATCAACCGAACAGTTATAGCAAAATAGTTTTGCCATGGTCTTTTCTAAATTAATTGATGTTGCGTTATTCTAGAAATGAAGCAGGATTTTTAGGTGGTTGTACTTCGCACTTCTAAAACACAAAACTACATTATTTCACAATGTAATTGTATGTCTCTCAACTTGAGAGATAGCCAAATTTGCTCAAAAATTAAACCAAACGAAATCCGCTAATCCAATTTTTAGGCGTTGCACAAAAAGTTGCACAATTAATCTAGCCCGAGCAAAAGTCGCATAAACGCTGGCTTTACAGCGGGTGGGTTAGTTATCGGGGGTTTCTATGTGCTGAGTCTCGTCTCTCTGTTCCTTCTATCACTCTGAAGCATGGCTATGTTGTGCTCGCCTGTGAGCTTGCTGGCATAGTGCCTATCTATCATTTCAGGGCTTGTGCGAGCGTTCCTTGCCAGCGTGAGTAAGTCCATGCCTTCGCCATACATCAATCGATACATAATGCAGCTGTGGCGTAGACTGTACAAACTTCTTTCCTGTTGTAAATTTCCCGTTCTCAGTCCAGTTAGGTGTAGCAAGACATCAAATTGTCGCTGTATCAGTTTTAGTGCATGGTCTCGGTTGCTGTGGTACTGCGGCATAAACACATAGTTTTCTGCTGCTGCCAGCGTGGGTAGCTGCTTGGCAGCTTTCTTGGCAGCGTTTTCGGCTTTCTTAATCGCTTTTTGCTCACGCTGTGTCAGTCGTACGGGTTGTATTGGATTTTTCAATAATTTCTTTGTAGCTCGCTCCTGCTGCTTACGTTCTTTTTCCTCGAATTCTTTCGCTTGTAAAGCCAGTTGCTTTTGCAGCTGAATCTCTTCTCGCTTGTAGTGTCGTGTAAGCCGTTCGTACACTCGTACGGCTCGTTCTAGAGTAACAATCGGATTATCGTGTCCTTTAGTTGCTGGAAGCCTTAACCGCAGGTAAGTGTGACCTTCCCTTGTATCTTTTTCTACATGCTTGTGTTGCATAGTTTTTATATCAGATGGACGGATAAAGCTGTTTGTCATAAAAACAATCATGTCGTACAGCTCATGTTCGAACTTGACACGATGAATAATACGCCCAGCTTTTACGGTATGCTCTAAAGCATATACCGTTTTTTCATCGCCACTATCCTCGTCAATAACCTTTCTAATCTCGTAGACTTGTCCTCGTAATTGTCGAGCAAGTTTCCTTAAGTCCCGATATTGGTGGACAGTAAAATAGTCACGAGGATTATCGACCACGCCCACGACAGGGAACGGTGGCATTGCCTTGATGTATTCAGCTCTATGTGCGTAGGTCAGTACTTTGCGTACCAAATGCATGTACACCCGTATGGTGTTTACGCTGAGCTTTTCGGGCAAGTTGCTGAGATGGTTCAGAAAAGCTTGAAGTGCGAAGTAGTTGATTTGGCTGAGCTCTGCGTATTTGAAGTAAGGCAGGATGTGCTTTTCAAACCGATATTTGCTCAGCTGGGCGGTGACTGGATTTAATGCCCCTCTTTTTACTTGTGCTGTTTGGTCAGCGTAGATTGCCTCGACACATTCCGCAAACTTATCGGCTCGTCCAACACTCAAGCCCGTGTGTATGCGGTGATTGATTTCGTCGTACAGCTTTTTGGCAAAGGCAAAAGCTTCTGCTTTGTTTTCTGTTTTGGTGCTGCGGCGTACGGTTTTGCCAGCGTAGTATCGTGCCCACCAATACGGGCTCGCCTCGCTCTTGTATATAACTAGCTTGTTGGGGTAGCCAGGAACAGGCGTGATACTGCTTGGGATTGGCACGGTTTTGTGCTTGTCCCGTTGTGCTGCGGTTTTTGGTGCAGGTTTTGATGCCATGCCTGTACTTTACGAGCTTTTAGCAAGAATTCCTAGTAAGCTGAAATGCAAGCGTTTCTGCCAACTATGTCAAACATATACGGCAAAAAGCGAGCGAAAACCAAAGCTTTTGCGGGTGTGGCTAGAGGGCTTTGGGGACGAAAAGTAGTACACTAAAGACTGTACTACTTTTGGGCGTAAAAAAAGCGTCCGCTTACCGCAAGACGCTTGATTTACTTGAATTATGCTGGTGGTGATAGGTGGACTTGAACCACCGACCCCAGCATTATGAGTGCTGTGCTCTAACCAACTGAGCTATATCACCACGAAGCCCGACATTATCTTCGGGCGGCTAGTCACTGTCAACCGAGCGCCG